>JAJQEA010000143.1 GCA_021201905.1 Clostridia bacterium | reverse complement strand
GGTCCCCACTTTGTTCATGACGGCAAACAACGCGATATAAATGACCATCAGCACTGCGCCCGGCACAATGGAGGCAAATACATCCGAAAGGGAGGCAGGTACCGTATCCGGCAAAGAAATTTTACCAAAATCCCGTTTTCTCATGTAACAGTATAAATCTGCGGTCAAAATGGATATGAACATGGCAGGAATCAATCCCTTGCTGTCCATATAGGACAGCTCCGCCATTTTTCCGTCCCATCCCAGGGACACAGGCTCCACAATAAGCATCAGAAATCCGCAGGCCCCTAAGAGAATAGGCAGAAACGACTCTATCTTCCGGCTCTTGCACAGGAAATGGATGATTCCGATGCAGATATAAAGGGACATGGCGCCCAATGTCAGCGCGTTAATCCAGGAGAAAATCATGCTGTTGCTCTCTACAAACCTGGCCCAGGCCAGGGTGATTCCTGTTCCCGCCGCTTCCACGGACGGAGCCGAGCTCACTACAGCCGCAATGCCTCCTGTAAAGGTGATGGGCAGAAGGGACATAAAAGCGTCCCTGATTGCCCGCAGGTGAATCTCGTTCCCCAGCCTGTTGGCAAGGGGCATAACATATTTTTCCATTGAAACGCTCATACTCTGTATATTCATGTAACACTCCCCCATTATTTTCCTGTAATATTTTTTCCATCCGTTTCAATTACATCTTTATACCAGTAATAGCTTTTTTTCGGTCTCCGTTCCAGGCCGTTTTCATAGTCGATGGCAACCAGGCCATAGCGCTTCTCTGTTCCATTTTTCCAGGAATACAAATCAAACGGCGACCAGGCATAGTAGCCCCGCACATCGCAGCCTCCCTCTTTGGCTTTTAACACCGCTGCTATGTGCATGTCCATAAACTCAATCCTGTCATCGTCCTCCACCTGGTTCACTGAAGTATCCTCATAAAGTCCGATTCCATTTTCCGTAATATAGATGGGCAGATGATACTTATTCCATACTCTCCGTATCCCTTCATACAGGCCCTCCGGAAAAATTTCCGTATCCCACTCCGTATAACGGCTGCTGTCCGGCCTTGCCTGTTCAAACCAGCCCTTGATGATGGTCTGCGACGTTCCCTTTGCCTTCTTGCCCTGGTTATTGACAATCAGGGTTGTCTCCCCGCTCTCATAAGGTTTCACCATAACCCTGGCATAGTAGTTAAGTCCCAGATAATCCACCCTGTTTTTCCGGATTACAGCCAAGTCCTCCGGAGTCATCATGGACAGGTCGCAGGTTTTTTTAGCGCTCCCAGCAAATCTCCCGGAATCTCCCCAAGCGCCGCCGTATCCAGTATCCAGTTATTGTAGAAATTATCGGCAAATCTCTCGGCTATGGCTGATTCCACGCTTGTGTCCGTGGTGTAGATAGGCGAAAAGCTGTGCACAATTCCTATCTGTCCGTCATATCCGCCTGCCCTGAACGCCTCCACAGCCATGGCGGAAGCCAGCATCATATAGTAGGAAGCAGTCACAGTCTCCTGGATGTTCTGATGCCCCGGAGGATAATTGCCAATCAGATAACCGCTGTTGGTATAATATCTCGGCTCATTGAAGGTGGCCCACAGCTTCACCCGGTCCCCAAACCGTTCAAAGCATACCTTGGCGTAATGGGTGTAGGCCACACATGTTTCCCGGTTCAGCCAGCCTCCCGTTTCCTCCAGGTACTGGGGCAGATCCCAATGAAAAATGGTCACCATGGGCGTAATCTTGTATTCCAGGCAGGTATCTATCAGCTGATTGTAAAAATCGATGCCCTCCTGATTCACTTCCCCTTCCCGGTTTTTGATGATTCTGGGCCAGGCCAGTGAAAAGCGGTAGCTGTTCTGTCCGCCTTCCTTCATCATGCGGATGTCCTCCCTGAAACGGTGGTAATGGTCGCTGGCCACATCTCTGTTCTCCAGGTGGTTCTCATGCAGGTACACATCCCACATGGATTCCACCCTTCCGCCTTCCTGCCAGCCGCCCTCACATTGGTAGGAGGCCGTTGCTCCTCCCCATAAAAAATCGTTCACGTTTTATCCCTCCTGTCTTTTATGGTCTTATTATAGCAAGCCCCAGCCAAAAGATAAAATTTGATTTTTCCGCTGCACAGAGGAAAAATTAAGGGCTTAAGGAATACAGGAGGAATTGGAAACCACATTGGAAAAAACGAAAAAAGCGGATGCATCGGTTACAATTCCCGCATCCGCTTCTTTCAGTTCCTATCCTTCTGCCTAATCATCTAATTTTTCACATACTGCTGTCATTCTCCCGGTATTTTCTCCCGCTTTCATTCTCCCGGTGTTTCCTCCTGCTATCTCCTCTCCTGCTGTCTCCTCTCCTGCCGTTTTCTCATCCTGTAATGCTCCCAGGGCTTAAAGAAGCGGTCCAGGACCAGACATATGACGCCAATAGCAAGCAGCAGATAAATCCATATGCCGCCAAAGCCGTGTTCCGCCAGCCTCCACACAATGAAGATACATATAAATGCCAGAGGAAACAGGCAGCGTCTTAACATCTCATTCTTCAGCCAATATTTCATATGCTTCATAATCATTCAAATACCGTCTGTTCCTCTATATCCGTGGACAATGCTTCCAGCGCCTTTTTAACAATGCGCCTTCTCACCTGAAGCTCCTCCTCCTTTGGAAGGCCCGGATTTCCCACAGGATAGGGAATTCCCACGGCTGGTATGATTCGGTTTGCGCCCACTGCCATGGAGATGGGTACAATGGAACAGATATGGACAACCGGAATGCCAAAGCTCTCTATTGTCTTAGCCATCGTTGCACCGCAACGAGTACAGGTCCCTCAGTTGGATGTGAGGATTGCCGCCTGCACTTCATTGCGCATCATGTCCTGGGCAATCTCCTCGGCAAACCGCTTGGCGCTGCTAACCGCAGTGGTGTTGCCAACCGTACTGTAATAGCGTCCGTACAGTTCCCCGATTCCTCCTTCCTCTTCAATCTCCCTGCATACATCCAGGGGAAGGACGCGGTTGGGATCCTCTGTGGCATATACAGGGTCATATCCCCCGTGGACAGTCATAAAACCTTCACTGGTCAGACGGTCCAGGTTCTCTATGTCGTAGATGCCATATATGCTGGCATTGGCTGACGGGATATGGTCCGGATTCCCCTGAGGCACAATTCCGCCGGATGTGATCAGCGCTATTTTAGCATGAGCCATGTCCTTTACGGCGGGGGCCGGCTTTACACGGTCAAATACAGGCATGGGAAGCTCTGTGACAAACGGTTCCCCCCGCAGTTTCTTAATCATCATGTCCACCGCCCGTTCTGCTCCGTTCTTTTCCGTGTGCACGTTGACGCGGAATCCCTGGGCAATATACCCATCATCCTCCGGAAATCCGATTTCCCTGCCCTCAAGCAGTTTTCCCGCCAGGTTTCCCATAGCTGGCAGTGCCTGTCGCATACCCGCGGCAGATATGGATGTTTCCACAATATATATCTTATTGCGGAACATCTCAGCCCCCGGATTCTCCGGATATAATGCGGTCAGAACCGGGATGGAAAGACGTTTCTTAACCTCATCGCAGATGGTGGCGCAGGCCAGGCCATAGCGTCCCGCATTGAATCCCGGACCTGCTATGAACATATCCGGCGCCAGTTCCTCTGTCATGGTTAAAATTTTTTCCAACGCGGCTTCCTGATGGTCCGCAAAATAATTGTCCCCGCATATAACAGTGGCCACAATCTCTGCCGTTTCCCCCAGAACAGCCTGCAGCCCTGTGCCGGGTCCCACAATGCCTTCCCGCAGGATTGGTTCCTGGTCAGCAAACTCCTCCCCGCCAATCTGACCATAAAACTGATTCAGATAATGTACAATTCTCTTCATATGGTTTCTCCTCTACCGCAAACGTGTTGTCATATGCTCATAGCCCATCTCACAGCATGAGCCCATGATCGCCGCAATCTCCACCGAAACAGTTCCGTCTTCGCCTATGCTGTCCACATTTCCTCCCGTGATGATGCGGACGGTCTCTATGTCTCCAATCACCCGCTCCATCTTTGGCAGCACCACAAACTGATTGCCGTTTCCATTGGTTACCACGGCGTCTGCCTCCGGGGTCACATCCGCCAGACCCTGGGATGCTCCGTCGCGCCCGCAGTACTCATCCGTAACCAGAACCGTCCTGATACCCTTATTCTCATGAAGCCTGCAGTTGAACATCAAATCCGTTTCCGGATTTCCGCCGCCTTCCTCGCTGACAATCACCCCATCCACGCCCAACAGCTCAGACAGGCTGCTGGTATAATACGCCGCCCGCTTCTTTTCCTTCAGCATGGCGCTCTCATTGCTCAACAGGACGCCCACAAAGCACAGCTCCTTCCCATGCCTGCGCAGCAAATCCAGTATGATGGGGTTATTCTCATGGTGGATCGTGGCATTTTTATGTCCGGGCGCGGCGCAGTTTCCGCTGATGATGGCCCCGTCCAGCACCTCCAGGGGACCAATCATGGTGGAAAGGATTCCTTTCACATTGAGGCCGTATACATATGTATCGTGCATCAGTCCCTGGCACTGTACCATATCCACATAGGCCACCTTCGGCAGATCCGGATATTTCTGTCCCATTTCCAGGATACTCTCATGCTCAAATACTTCCTTCTCATCCGGTTCCTGTCCCAGGGTCGTTTTAGCCATATACGCGGCCGTCTTAAGTCCCGCGATGCGGACCGTGGCCTCATGGGTGTGCTTGTCCAGGCCCTCAACCGGATATATCAGGGGCACCAGTATATTCATCTTTGAGAAACTGTTAAATTCCGCCCCCGGCCCGGACATATCGATGATGCCTTCCTGAAATGCCACAATTTTCCCTGATGTGGCAACCGCGCAATCCTCCAGCACATTGGTCTCCCCGTTTCCAACCGTTTCCACATCTCCTACAAACCCGGAGAATACCTGTCCCGTACCGCTCTGCTTGAAGCGCGGCTGGACCACATCCTTAATGGGCACGATTCTCACAGACTCCCCCGGCCTTGCTATGTCAAAATCCACACTGCGGATATTGGTATCTTCCATGAGATACGCAGCCAATTCTGTTTTATTTATGTATAAGACACCGCCGCAAAAGCTGCTTGCTTTTGCAAATTGAATGTCCTGCACATGAAATTTATTCAGTGTCAGTTTCATTATGCTTCCTCCAATATCAGTTTATTTGCCCATTTCCTCCACTTCCAGCGCCCGTTCAACGATGGATAAATCAATACACTGAAAGTCTTCCAGGGCTGCCTTCCCCCATTTTCTGTAAATAGGCACTTCCCTCATCCTGTACAAATCCTCCGCATAGCGGATAGCCTTTTCAATCAGGGTCACTGATTCCATATCCACGCTTCCCGCTGTTCCTGACAGCAGGACCGTCTTATAGGGCGTGATATCCGGCCGGATGCTTCCTGTGAGCGGATGCGAAAGAAGGCGGTATCCGCTTGTCACTTTTTTAAGAACCTCTCTGAACAGTTCCAGCACGTCTGTCTCATAAAACTCCAGATCCGTGAAGCCCCGGTCCATAAGCATTGGATTATTTGTAATACACCGGAACGGGTGACCCATGGCTGTTCCCTCCTTTTAAACCGCTTTTATTTTGTTTGCGCTTTCAGATTTTTCACTAACTCCACCGCGTCTTCCCCATATAATTCAGTAAGTTCAGGCCATACAGACTCCCAGCATTTGTTATAGAAATTCTGAAGCTCATCGTCCGTAAACTCAATAATCTGGATGCCGTAGTCTTCCAGCTTCTTCTCATATTCCGCGGTTTCCCTGGGAGCTACTTCCCATCTGTCATCTTCCAGTTTATTAGCCGCGGTCTGCAGGGCCTCCTGCTGCTCTGCTGTCATTTCTTTCCATTTGTCCAGATTGATATACAGGTACCAAACCTCAAAGTGGTCATTGTATGGCAGATAGTAGGTTGCCACGTCGCGGTAGCTGCTGTAGTAACCTTCTGCCCCGGATCCTATCATTCCGTCGATAACACCGGTCTGCAGGGCGGTAAAACAGTCGTTAAGGGCCATAGGGGTTGCGTTGTAGCCCAGCATGTTTGTCACCAGCTCCGCACCCTTCATGGTCTGGCAGCGGACCTTGTATCCCTCCCTGATATCCAGATTGGCCGGCTCATTTGGCTCCTTATTCAGGATTGCCCCGCCAAAGTACAGGGGATAAACGGACAGCAGTTTAATGTTCTGGTCCTCCAGATGTTTGCGGATGGTTTCCGTAAATTCACTGTCACGGTTAAAAATTGCCTTTGCCTCATCCCAGGTAGCGCAGATATAAGGAGCGCTTGTAATTCCCAGGTATTTATCCACGGTGGAGCTGAGGGTAGCCATCTGCATCTCCACATCACCCACACTCACCAGCTCCTGAACCGCCGTATAGTCTCCCAGCTGGGCGGCGGGGTATACCACCACCTCCAGGGAATCGTCTGCCGCCTTAACATGATCGGCAAATTCCTTGGCGTTGATATCAGCCGGCGACCCCTCTGCCCGGTAATGGCTGAGCTTCAGTGAAAATGATTTCTTCTCCGTGGCCTTGCCCGCGCTTTCCGTCTTACCGGAACCGCCGCACGCCGTCATGCCTAATACCATTGCCGCAACAATTGCTATAGAAAGTCCTCTTTTCATATTTTTCATAGTGTTCTCCTTTTCTTATGGTAAGAAATCATTCTCTTATACAGCAAATCCGGCCATTCTCGGAATTGCAAGGGCCAAATCCGGCCAATAGGTGACGAGAAATACAATAGGAACATATCCAAGTATCAAAAATGTCATGGTAGGTTTCAGAATCTCATGGAATTCCGCCTTTCCTATCCTCATTCCCAGATAGAGGATACTGGCGTACGGAGGCGTAACCCCGCCCATGGCAAGATTTACACCCATAATGGCGGCAAAATGAATGGGGCTGATTCCCAGCTGATTCATGACAGGCATCAGCAGGGGCGCGCATATCAAAACGCCAGTCGTATCGTTTACTATCATCCCCACGATAAACAGAAAGATATCAATGATGAACAGGAGTATGTATTTATTGGTGGTTATGCTCATCAGAAGATCCAGGACCAGCTCAGGAACACGGTATACGGTGAACACGCGGCTCAGCATCAGACAGCATACAATCATAACCATAATGGACCCAACCGTGCTGGTGGCCTCCTTTGTCATCGCCAGGAATCCCTTAAATGTACATGCCTTATACACCCACAGTCCAATGGGAATGGAATAGATGGCGGCCATGGCGGCTGCTTCGGTCGGTGTAAATACACCCCCATAGATTCCTCCCAGTATGATGAGAGGCATGATAAGGGCCGGCACAGCCTTGAAGGTCATCTTTCCGGCATTGGATGCAAACTTCGCAAAGGGCTTCTTTTCCGTCACCTTTAAATCAAACTGGCGGCTCCAGAATACATGTATGATGCAGAACAACACCGTAATGATAAGTCCGGGGCCAAGGGTGGATAAAAAGCAGGCCAGAATTGAGCATTCCGTCACCCATCCAAACATAATCATGACAACACTGGGAGGAATCAGGAGTCCCAGGACAGAGGATACTGTTACCAGCGCCGTCGCATATCCCCTGGGATAGCCCTGTTCTTCCATCTTGGGAGTCATGATGGGACCAGTGGCCGCCACGCCGGTAAATCCGCTTCCCGATATGGCTCCCATGATGGCGCACACAAGCACAGCCACCACGCCCAGACCGGATTTAATGTGACCCACAAAGGCGTCCACACAGTCCAGCAAGCGCTTGGCAATCCCGCTGCCGCCCATGTACGTTCCGGCCAGAATGAACAAGGGACTGGCTAAGAGCACGGTTCCCGTGGACTGGGAAAACACCCAAATCAGCATGGTTTTCATGGATACATCCCCGAAGAGGCTCAGAAACAGCAGGGCTCCGGCAAAGCAGACCGGAAGCGGTATGCTCAACATCAGGAGAAAAACCAGCAGTATTACATCCATAAGTATGATTGACAGAGATGTCATAGGTTTTCACCTCCTTCCCTTGCTTCATCCTTGTTTTTCATCTGGCGGACCAAAGCCCGGTAAGCCAGGTATACATCCCTTGCCGCATAGATAAACATCAGCACAAATCCCACGGTAAGCGCTATATTCGCAAAAAACAGAGGAGCGTATGTAATATCAGCCAGCTTCCAGGTTTTCAGGGAATAGGAAAAGAAATAGAATCCCCAGTAACAGATCCAGGCGAGAATAATGATACATAATGTACGTTTGATTGCATCAAAAATCAGTTTTGAGCGCTCCTTCTTAATGTAAAGGGTCAGGATTCCACACTCGATATGGCTTTTCTCATAGGATGCATTGGCGCCGCCCAGCATATAAAGCCATATAATAGGAAATAACATCAATTCCTCAATGCCCATCAGTGATGATTTCAGTACATACCGCGCAAATACCTCGTAGCCTATCATGACCAATAACATGAGAGCAGCCACTATGGATGCGCCGTACTGCACTTGGATCAGTGTTTTTCCCAGCTTCTTCATACATTTCCTCCTCTTATAGTTTTTTTAAATGATATTAATACATATCATTTACGATATCTATATTTTATATGATATGTCTAATATTGTCAACTATATAACAATATTTTTTTGAATATTCCTCATGTTATACCGATAATTGCCGGATTATCCCCCTCCCTTCCGTGATTTTAACAGCATTTTCCAGTTAAGTATTTTTCCTTTTATATTACTTAATATGTATCTTTTTAGATATCTTTAAGTCTATACAAGCATCCCAAGAGCCTGATATTGCTTGATACCCATTCAAATCAATGATATAATATTCAAAATACGATCTATGAAGGGAGGTTATCCTCTTGTCCAATACCTCTTTTAATCAAAAAGGTGTTTCTCTTTACTATCAGGTAGAGACTTATATCCGGGCAAAAATCGAATCAGGTGAGTGGCCTTCTGGATTTAAGCTTCCCACGGAAACAGAATTATGCCAGTATTTTGGGGTTAGCCGCACTACCATACGCCAGGCTGTAAATAAGATGGTAGAAGGCGGTCTTTTAATGCGCAAACAGGGCTCCGGCACATACGTCACGCAGCCCGCTTATTCCAGAAACAGACTCTCCACACAGCCCAGCGATTCTGTGTGCAAATACATCTACATGCCGATTCTTCAGGATGACATGGAGCACTCTTACCAGAACCTTCTGCTGACCCACATCAGCCACATTCTGATGCTGTGCGAGCAAAAGCTGATATCCCAGGAGGACGGGAAGAACGCCCTGGATTTCATTGTGCCCCTGATGGATATGCATCCGCAGACCATTGGCTTTAATCCGCTTAACGAGGATTATTTTTTAAACTTTGAACAATATTTGATCTCCCATCTGGGAATCGACCTGGCGGGAAAAATTTATACCGGCAGAAGCCGCAACGATATGACTCCCACCGTAATGCGTATGAGCATCCGGGACAGCATGCTTGCGATTTATGAGCGGCTTCTGGCATTGATACGGCGTTTACTGGCTCTTGCCGAAGAAAACCAGGGTCGTATCATTACAGGATACACCCACTGCATGCCGGCCCAGCCCATAACCCTGGACCACTATTTCCTGGCCATTGCCGAAGTCCTGGTGCGGGATATGGACAGGCTGCTGTCTGCTTACCGGAATCTGAACCTTTCCCCCCTTGGCGCCTGCGCCATGGCCGGAACCTCGTTCCCCATCAACCGGGAATACACGGCCCAGCTTCTGGGCTTTGACGGCATCATTACAAACACCCTGGACGCAGTGGCCACCAGGGATTATCTGTTGGAGCTGGCCGCCGATTTTTCCACCATGGGATCCACCCTTTCCCGCTTTGCCCAGGATTTGTATCTCTGGTCCACAGCAGAATTTAACTATGTAAGCTTTTCCGATGCTTACTCCTGCTGCAGCAGTATCATGCCCCAGAAGAAGAATCCCCTGTCAATCGAACACATAAAGAGCAAGTCCTCCCACCTTACCAGCACTTATCTGGATATAGCCATGTGCCTGAAGGGGACCAGCTATGGTCATTGCCGGGACCTTTTTGAGTGTATGCCCCCATTCTGGGATGCGGTGGAGCAGGTCACCGGAATGCTGGAATTATCCATCGGAACACTGCAGGACATCACCTTCCACTACGACCGGATGGAATTTGCGGCAAGCATGAATGACTCCATATTGACGGATATGGCAGATTTTCTGGTCCAGAAGGACCGCATACCCTTCTGCAGCGCCCACAATATCATCGCCTCAGCCGTCAGGGCCCAGGGTGATAATCCCAGCAGCAAAATCACCCTGAAGCAGCTCAACAAAAGCAGTAAACATCATCTTGGCCATGACACCACGCTGACAGAATCAGAATGGGCGTCCCTGCAGTCCCCCCGCAGCTCCGTGGCAAACAAACGAAGCGAAGGTTCTCCCGCCCAAAGTTCCTGCCGGAAAATGCTGTTAAACCTGCGCATGGCTGCCGACCGCTGCAATGAACAGTACAATAAAATCATCAACTCCCTCCAGCTGGCAGAGCAATTCAGGAAGGAACAGATCGACGTGCTGAAAAACGGGTCGCATTTTGAGCAGAACTAAAGCATATCTGAAAACTGCATTCGGACAGCATGGCCTATATATACAGACAGCGGACTCCAGGATTATATCCCGGGTCCGCTGTTTTGCTCTGCTCTCTGCCTTTTCCGTAACGTATCAGACGCCCATGCTTTTAAACATCTTGCTTCTGTATTCCTTGTCCTTTAATACTTTTTCCACATCATCATACCGCTTTTCATTCATGAGAAGAAGGGTAAGCCTGCTAAGTCTTTCCTCCCCCTGTTCCATTCCCTTTTTCTCTCCATCCTCAAAAAGCATCTGTCCAAGTATTGTCATCCCTATTTTCTCCTTTACCTCCATTAGCTGGTTCCGATCCAGAAATTTAACGTAACAGTTCAGACGGCGGGAAAATTGGTGCAGAAGCGGGTGTTAAGCTGGCTTATAAAACCGATTCTGCACCAATTTTCACATCGGATGGACATCCGATGCTTCTTGACCGGCTTTTCCGGTCAAGAAGATGCGCCGTCTGAGCTGTTACAATTTAACTGCCAGCGCATACAGCACAGACTGCATTCTCTTGACATCCTCCGTCTGGATATTACTGCTGCCTGTTTCCCAGTTTTGCAGGCCCTCTTTTCTCAGGCCCCTTTCTCCCATACAGCCTCCTGTTCCGGCAAACCATACAGGAACCTACCTCCATTATACTTAATATCACCCTGCTAGACAAGGGCGCCCTGCCTGATATCACATATTTTTATTTACCTTATTTCACTTGATTCATTGGATTTCGTACCCGATATAGTGGGCAGATTTTTACATAGATACTACGGAATTTAATGTTTATAGAACTCTGTTTTACAGAACTTTGATATTGTAATCTTATTCAATCATGGCGGCGGTCCCTCATATGCATTCGCGCCCCGGTGTCTGGTTTTTTTAATATAACACGGTTGTGTGCCTATTACAAGATTAAAGTTAAAATACAGCCCTTATGAGCTCTTATCCATTAATTATCCAGCTCACATAAGACAGCGGCAGTCTCACACGCAGCCGCCCAAAACGGCACCTTAAAAACAGCGGCCGGTAACCATATGATTTGGTTACCGGCCGCTAATGCGGTTAAGCATGTCACTGGCCATTCATCCCCACCAGTAGTGCCATGTTTTTCAGGTAGGGGGATTTGCTTCTTTTTCTAAACCAACTGGTTATATTTCCCTCTCTTCACATAATGAGTATGCAGCAGATGATGGGACAGATGTTCATTGGGCTCTCCCAGATATTCGCTGTAGAGCTTCATCAAATCCGGGTTCTCATGGGATTTGCGCAGTACCTTGCGCTCATCCTCGCTGTAGAGAGCTTTTGAGCGTTTTTCACGGTAATTTTCCTCCGTGCATCGCGGCTGTCCGCCGCCGTTTATACAGCCTCCCGGACATCCCATTACCTCTATGAAATGATAGGGCGATGTGCCGGCCGCCACCTCGTCCATAAGCATGGAAGCGCCCTCCAGTCCGCTGGTTACCGCCACATTCACGGTCACCCCCTTTAAATGCTCATATGCAGGCAGCGTATCCTCAATTGTGATGAAGGCTGTCTTTACCTGCTCCAGTCCCACAATCGGCGTCACATGCAGCTTGTCAAAGGGAAGTTCCTTTCCCGTCACCACTTCGTATACCGTACGCAGGGCTGCCTCCATAACGCCTCCGGTTACCCCGAATATATCAGCTGCCCCTGTTCCCAGTCCCAGAGGCGCGTCAAACTCGCCCTCCGGAAGATTCACAAAGTCGATGCCCGCCGTCTTAATCATCCGGGCCAGTTCCCTTGTTGTCAGTACCGCGTCCACATCGCGGTTGCCGTCCACTTCCATTTCCGGACGCTGAATTTCATACTTTTTGGCCGTGCACGGCATGACAGATACCACAAACATGTTTTCCGGCGCGGTTTTGGTACGCTTTGCATAGAAGGACTTCACCACGGCGCCCAGCATGGTGTGAGGACTCTTGCAGGTGGACAGATGGTCCAGCTCCTCCGGGAACTGGTGCTCGATATGCTTAATCCAGCCCGGGGAACAGCTGGTAATCATAGGAAGGACCGCTTTTTCCTTTTGGGATTCATCCCCCTTCAGAGCTGCGTTCAGACGGCCCAGAAGTTCTGTCCCCTCCTCCAATATGGTAAGGTCGGCGGAAAACAGGGTATCGAACACATCATCAAAGCCGATTTCGTGAAGGGCTGTTGCCATTTTCCCGGTAACAGGGGTTCCCACAGGCAGGCCAAACTCTTCACCCAGGGCAGCCCTCACGGCCGGGGCCACCTGGACCACCACCCGCTTCTCGGGGTCAGCCAGGGCGCGCCACACCGGCGCTAGGCCGTCTGTCTCCTTCAGCGCCCCAGTGGGGCAGACCACGGTGCACTGTCCGCACATGGCGCAGGCTGTGGAGTTAAGAGGCAGCCCCATGGCCGGACTTACCATGGTATCAAATCCGCGGTTCTGGGCCTGAATCGCCCCCACCTTCTGAATCTGGGCGCACACAGTGACACACCGGCGGCAGAGTATACATTTGCTGGTATCCCTTGTGATGGACGGGGAAATATCCACCATGGGTTTTGTCATGGCCCCCTCAAACCGGCTCTCGCTGACTCCCAACTCATAGCCCAGCTCCTGAAGCTCACAGTTGGTATTCCTGCTGCAGTTCAGACAATCCTTTGGATGGTTGGAGAGCAGCAGTTCATACAGCACCTTTCTGGCGGCCAGCACCTTGGGGGAATGGGTCCTTATGACCATCCCCTCCCTTACCTTAGCCATGCAGGATGCCCGAAGATTCTTCATGCCCTCCACTTCCACAACGCAGATACGGCAGGAGCCGTACTGATGCACATTCTTCATATGGCACAGACTGGGAATCCTGATTCCCACTGTCTCAGCCGCTTCCATGATGGTGGAGCCCTCTGAAACCTCCACCGGTTTTCCATTTATCGTTACATGTATCATAATCTACCTCCTATCTCCTGTCACAATGCAGGCACCTGAGAGCCTCGCCCATGGCATCCAGCTTGTGGAATCCGCAGTTCACTTCCCCGAAATTATCCTTGCGCTCCTCCACGGACAGACATCTGGTCGGGAAACGCTTATGAGGTTCATTGACTTCAATATCCGCTATCTCAGGTATGTCAAACCACTCGCCCATATTCAGCTCGCCCTTGCCTCCAAGGTACTGATCTATCTTCATGGCGGCCTTCTTGCCGTCTGCAATGGCATGAATCACAACATTGGCGCCCCATGGGCTCACATCGTCTCCTGCAAACACGCCTGACTCTCCTGTCTCAGAAGTAAACCTGCCGATATCCAGCTTGCCGTTTTTGGCCACTTCCACGTGTGTGGTGCGGTAAACCTGGTGATCCACATCCTGGTTGATGGCTGTAACGATGCCGTCGCACTCCAGGAAGAAGTCAGAATCCGGAATATGGGCCGTGCGCCTGCGCCCGTCGCTTCCATAGTCGGTTTCCTTCCTGCGGACCAGGTGAATGCCCGTCACCTTTCCTTCCGCTCCCAGGAATTCCACCGGCGACGCCATGGCTATGAGCTTCACGCCTTCTTCCCTGGCCTCGATGATTTCATCCTTTCCGGCCGGCATTTCCTTCTCGGACCTGCGGTAAATCACAGTCACCTCAGAGGTTCCCAAACGCACAGCGGTTCTGGCCACGTCCATGGCCGTGCTGCCGCCGCCGATTACCACCAGCTTCTTAGGCACGGACATATCCTTCTTAAGTCCGATACGCTTAAGGAAGCCCAGTCCGCTTTCCACGCCCTTTAAGTCCTCTCCCGGCACATCTAACAGCCTGGAAACCTGGGTTCCGGAGGCAATGTACACTGCGTCTGATTGTTTCTTCATATCCTCAAATGTAATGTCAGATCCTATCCTGGTATTCAGATGAATCTGTACGCCGCTTCTCTCAATGGCATGAATCTCCTTCTGAAGAACAGCCTTTGGCAGACGGTACTCCGGAATGCCCCAGTACAGAACGCCTCCTGCCACGGACTCCGCTTCATACACATGTACCTCATGGCCCATATTAGCCAGATAGTAAGCACATGTAAGGCCCGAAGGACCTGCTCCGATAACGGATATGCGTTTTCCGGTAGCCGGTCTGGGTTCAACCAAAGGTACATTGTACTCGTCCCGCAGCGCATAGTCTCCGATGAAGCGTTTCACGGAGCAGATGGCCAGAGGCTCATCCACCTGGGCGCGCCGGCAATGATCCTCACATGGATGGGTACAGACACGCCCGCACACTGCCGGGAACGGGTTGTCCTGACGGATCAGGCGGTACGCGTCCTCGGTTCTGCCTGCTGCCAGCAGGGACATGTATCCTGGTATAAATACATTGGCCGGATACGCATTGCGGCAGGGCGAGGTCTGAAGCTCGGCACAGACGCCTGCGCTGCAATGCTTTTCGTAAATGTGCGCCTCATACTCGCTGCGGAAATATTTAAGGGTGGACAGGACCGGATTGGGAGCTGTCTGCCCCAGGCCGCACATGGCTGTCTGCTGGATGGTTCTGGCCAGCTCCTCCAGAAGATCCAGATCCTCAGGCTGCCCCTTTCCCTCGGTGATGCGCTCCAGGATTTCCAGCATCCTTCTAGTGCCGTTGCGGCAGGGAAGACATTTGCCGCAGGATTCGTCGCAGATAAAATCCATGAAATACCGCGCCGTATCCACCATACAGGTGTCCTCATTCATGACAATGAGTCCGCCGGACCCCATGATGGCTCCCAGACTGGACAGGGACTCATAATCCACAGGTGTGTTCAGATGTGTCTTTGTCAGACATCCGCCAGAGGGACCGCCGGACTGAATCGCCTTGAATTTTTTACCCCCAATGATTCCGCCGCCAATCTTGTATATGATATCTCCCAGAATCGTACCCATGGGAACCTCGATAATACCTGCATTGACGATATCTCCCGCAAGGGCAAATACCTTTGTGCCCGCGCTCTTTTCCGTGCCGAATCCTCTGTACCACTGCGACCCGTTCAGAATAATGGGCGCCGCATTTGCCAGGGTTTCCACATTGTTTATGATGGTGGGACTTTCAAACAAGCCCTTTTCAAAGGGGAAGGGCGGCTTCTGTCTCGGCTCTCCCCTTTTTCCCTCGATGGAGGCCAGAAGGGAGGTTTCCTCGCCGCAGACAAAGGCGCCTGCGCCGATGCGGATTTCCAGGTCAAAGGAAAAACCGCTTCCCATCACGTTCTCTCCCAGGATTCCCGCTTTCCTGGCCTGGTCAATGGCATTGCCCAGCCGTTCCACCGCTATGGGATACTCCGCCCTCACATACACATAGCCCCTGGAAGCGCCTATGGCATATCCGCCCAACATCATACCCTCAATAATGCTGTGGGGGTCGCCCTCCAGTATGCTTCTGTCCATAAATGCGCCGGGATCCCCTTCATCCGCATTGCAGACCATGAATTTGCGCCCGTCCTCAGATACGGCCTTCATACCGGCTTCCCACTTGACTCCGGTGGGGAATCCGGCGCCGCCGCGCCCTCTGAGTCCTGATGCCTTTATCTCTTCCACCACCTGGGCCGGCGTCATCTCCGAAAGCGCCCTGGCCAGGGCACCATATCCGTCCCTGGATATGTATGCCTCCAGGGAAGCATACTCCATGTGCCCGCAGTTTCTGAGCGCCACCCGTACCTGGCCCTTGAAGAAGGGAATATCCTCCATCCTTGGTACGTGGACCCCCTCATCCTCGTCAAAGTATGTATATTCCTGGCACACCTCACCCTTCAGAAGATGTCTGGCCACCACTTCCTCTGCCTTTTCCGGATTCATCTTTGTGTAGAAGATTCCCTCCGGCTCAACCAGGATGACAGGGCCCATGGCGCATGTGCCCATACATCCGGTGACCATGACCTTAACCTCATCATCCAGTTTATATGTACTCACTGACTTAATAAGCGCATCCCTTACTTCCCCGCAGTTAGAGGATATGCACCCTGCTCCGCCGCACACCAGCACCTGGCGCCGGTAGGACCTTTGCCGTCTCAGATATTCTTCTTTTATGTTTAATAAATCATCACGGTTTTTTACTGCACCCATTACTCCTGCCCCTCCTCTTCATAGTAGCGTTCCAGAATCTGTTCCAGTTTGTCAGGATTCACCTGTTTGTAAACCTGGTCATCGATTGACATGGCCGGAGCCAGGCCGCAGGCCCCGATACATCTGGCCACCTCAAAGGTGAACTTCCTGTCAGCCGTGGTCTCACCGATTTCCACATCCAGCAGTTCCTTTAACCGCTCTACGATCTTCTTGCCGCCCCTTACATAGCAGGCCGTCCCCAGACAGACGCGTATGGTGTGTTCTCCTCTGGGCTGGGTAGAGAAAAACGAATAAAACGTCACTACCCCCGATACCTCCGCCAGGCTGATGTCCAGCGCATCCGCTATGACCTTCTGAACCTCCAAAGGCAGATACCCGTATATTCCCTGCGCCATGTGAAGGACCTGTATCAGACTTCCCTCTTTCCCCCTGTACTCTGCCGCCAGCTCGCCAATCCGCTTTAACAGCGCTTCTTCACTGTGGTCACAGCAGCATGCATGTGTGTTTTCACCCATCACTTCATTCCTCCTTGTTATGAGCACTTACCGCCTGTTATACGGCGCCTGTGTGCAATACATGCCACTGGCACTAAGCGGCCGTCCCTTGACCGCTTCGCGCAGTGGCTCACCTCTAAAAAGCGTTGCGCTGCTGGCCGGGCAGACAGCTGCAGTCTGTCTGTCGGCTCCCTCACCGCAGGTTTCCTCCTTGTCTTTCGGAGGATTGTATTGTGAAAAATTATACAAAGTTAAGGCGGGAGCAACCTTACCGGTTACTCCCGCCAAAAAGACCCTGTATTATTTTTACTG
>JAJQEA010000041.1 GCA_021201905.1 Clostridia bacterium | reverse complement strand
CGGAGCCCTCCCTGCTTTTACGGGGAAATTTCTTGTTTATTGGAAATGCCGCGGGGCTTTTGCCCGGGGTGTGCGCATGTATTACTGTAAAAGCAACCCATATTTTGGCTTCCCCCCCCCCCCAGTTCATAGTCCGTGGTCGTCACCGTATACCAGGCTTCAGGGTCCACCGGCTCTCCGTTTGACAGACAAACATCGCTGATTTCCACCTTTCCTCCATATGCGTTTCCCTCCACCGGTTCATAGGTAATGGTATAGGTGAAACCGGAGGGAATCACCATGCCGCCAAATACACCGGACTGGTCTGCTCTCACCGCATCTGCCAGGTTGTTGGTGGAGAGAATGGATATTAAGTTGGCGCCCTTGCAGCGCACAGTGACCAGATGATTGTTCAGGCCATAGAGCATGGACGTGGCCAAATCAGACTCTGTAATCTTCCCTTCCTCAAGCTCCGCTGTCAGAGTTCCTGCATTGATGGCGGCCAGGTCCGCGCCTGTGTACTAGCGCAGGGCATCGGCCAGCAGGTTTCCCAGGGCTGATTCATTGGATCGGGAAAATATGCGCACATAATTATATGTCTTATCCGTCTTTCCAACCACACGGTCCGGTACCTGGTAACGGTTTTTACCCGTAGTGCGGTATTCCTCCAGCGCGTCCAGCATTCCCTCTGTTCCGCCAATCTCCATATAGGAGCTGGCGCCCTCCAGCCCTGCATAATATTTCTGTCCGCACAGGTAGTGGCGCAGGGCAAAGGTGAATACATCCGAACCGTAAAACTGGTAAGGATTTTTCACAATGGAGTGTTCTGTAAGGCACTGGTAAAATTCAGGATATGTATTCTGAAAATAGTCATAATTTAATGTGTCATCCCGCCGGTAGTAGGTGGTGGCTCCCACGGGAACCGAGGCACTGTAATATTCCGGCGCAAACTCTGTGGAGGCCACATATTCCAGATACAGGCGGCAGGCCTTCAGGACCGTCTCATCTGTTATGTTTGCATTAATTCCCAGATACCAGTCCCCGTTGGTGGCCAGCCACCGGTCCTCCCCGGTTTTCCCATATACGGTATGAACACAAAGTCCCGGGCCGGAATATCCACCATTTTGCCGTCCTTTTCTATTTTAAAGCAGGGGACACCATCCACATCCCTGATTTTTTCCTCAAAAAGAACCGCATAATCCACATAGCATATGGAACACATGGCCGCGTTTCCCCGAATCACCTCACGCAGATTCTGTTTGCTGCTCATCAGAAAATCACCGTTCTGGTACAGTTTAAGGCCCTCCAGCTCCTCAATCCCCTTAAGGACACGGGCAAATGCCGGATTTTCAAAAGAAACCTCCCCCGGATTGTTCCGGTACTGGTTCAGCCACTGCACATATTCGCTGCCAGTATATGCGTCCAGAAGAAAGGGCATGGCCACCATCGCAGACGCCTCATTGTAGAGCATCCCAAAGGAATAGGCTCTCACCCCTGTTTCCTCCCTGCGCTCCTGAATCTGGCGGCAGAGTCCGGTAAACTCCTCCTGTGTCCTGGGCAGCTCATAGCCCAATTCCGTCAAAAGCCGCCTGTTCACCATCAGACCCGATATGTACCCGTTTCCTATGGGAAGCGCATACACCTTTCCCCCTACCTCCGCATCATTTAAGGCGCTAATCATATAATTTTTCAAAAATGGTTCTGATGTCAAATCCTTCAGATAACCGCTCTGGACATAGGTATAATAATCCTGCGTATAGAGGATTTCCGGACCGCCTCCGCTGCGCACCGCCGCCAGCTGCGCATTTTCCATTTTGGGCCCTATTTCATACGTGCTTTCAATTTTCACACCGGGCATGGTGCGGTGGATATAAGCTTCCGCCTGCTCCGTATTGATATTTTCACCCATGGTATTATACACGTGCAGCACTACCGGCTCCTCAGCCGGCACCGCCTCACTCTGTTTCTTATCCACTGTGGCCGGGGTATCCTGCAAGGACCTGCATCCGGTTGCGGCGGATATCAGAACCAGCCCCAGAAACAGTCCTATTCCCATCCGTTTCTTCATATTTATTCTCTCTTTCCCGGGTATGAATTTAGCCCAGCAGACCCCGCAGCTGTTCCATATTGATGGGCTTTGTCAGGACAGCGCCGAATCCTGCCTGCGCTGCCTCCGCCCGCACCTCATCCTCACTGCTGGAGGTAACTGCAAAGACTGGAATGGTTCCCGCGCTTTTCTTCCGGCTGCCGCGGATGGCTGCAACTGTCTCAAAGCCGTCCATGACCGGCATCCGCAAATCCAGAAGGATCGCATCATATGTGCCGTCCGGCGCATTGACATATGCCTCCAGTGCCTGGCGTCCATTTTCCACCGCATCCGCCTGCTGGCCGTCGGCCCGTATCAGCTCCACTGCTATCTCCCGGTTAAGTTCATTGTCCTCCGCCAACAGCAGCCGCAGGCAGCGTCCCTCGCGCCGTACCCGCCCAATCTCCTTTGCCAGCTCCGTGAAGTCTATGGGCTTTGGAACAAAGCCGTTCATCCCTGCCTCAAGAGCCTCCCTGCGGTCCTCCTCAAAGGCATTGGCCGTCAGGGCTATGATGGGGATGGATGCCGCCTGGGGATGGTTGCTTTCACGTATTCTGCGGGCCGCATCCAGTCCTCCCAGAACCGGCATCTGTAAATCCATGAGAATCACGTCATATGTATGCTCAGGGGCCTCCAGAAAACGAAGGCATCCCTCTTCTCCGTTCCGGGCAGTATCCACCGCCGCCCCCATGAGTCTGGAGAGCATTTCCACTGCGATTTCCAGGTTGACCGCATTGTCCTCCACCAGCAGCAGACGCACGTCTTTTAATTCCCCTGCAAGTCCGCCGGATAGGCTCTCCCGCTGTCCCAGCATTCTGGTGATCTTCCGGTACAGGCTCATCCGGAACAGAGGCAGGCTGATTGTATGGCTAAATCCTTTCTGCTTAATCTCCTCAAACAGCTCCTGCTCATCCGGTTTCAGTCCCAGAAGCAGAAGCGTATCCCCGCCCAAATCGCGTCTCAGACGTTCTCCGGTTAAGGTCCGGTCAAAACGAAGCAGTTTATAGGGAAGAAACGCCAGGGAGAAGGGACGGCCTGATGCCCTCTTTCCGGCAGCCAGGGACACGGCTGTCTGATAGTCTGTCTCCCAGACACCATCCACACCGATTTCCTCCAGCTTTTTCACTGCATCCCTGCATTTTTCCTCACTGCCGGGCTCACCGATAACCAGCATGGAACAGCCTGCGGCCAGAGGCACATGGCGGCCGCTCAAACGGATGGAAAGCTCAATGGTAAAGGTAGTTCCCTTTCCCGGCTCACTCTCCACCCGGATGGTGCCGCCCATCAAATCCACAATGCGCTTGGTGATGGCCATGCCCAGACCGGTACCCTGGATTCCCTGGCTGTAAGCATTCTGGTCCCGTGAGAACATCTCAAAAATCCGGCCCATATATTCCGGGCTCATGCCCACGCCGGTATCACTTACCCGGAATACAAAGCGGGCAAATGAAGGCTCCGGCGATGGAACCTCCGTGACATCCAGGCGGATTTCCCCGTCCTTTGGCGTAAACTTCACTGCATTTCCCAGCACATTGGTCAGCACCTGCCCTAACCGCACCGTGTCGCCGCACAGCAATTCATGGGTAATGTTCCAGACATTGACGTCAAAACGCTGGCTGCGCACACCTGTCTGGGACTGGGTCACAGTAACCACCCCGGACAGCCATTCTCCCAGTTCAAACTCTGTCTCCGCCAGCTGCATCTTTCCGGATTCTATTTTTGACATGTCCAGCACATCGTTAATCAGACCCAGCAGCAGTTTGGAGGAATTAGCGATTTTCTGAAGGCATTCCGTCACCTTCTTGCTGTCCTCCGGCGAATAGAGGGCCAGATTGGTCAGGCCGATTACCGCGTTCAGGGGCGTGCGGATATCGTGGCTCATGCTGGCTAAAAAGGTGCTCTTAGCGGCATTGGCCCGTGCCTCGCTCTCCAGCGCCTCCTCCAGGCGTCTGCGTGACTGCACCCGTTCCGTGATATCCTCCAGCGTCAGGGTGATAAAGTGCTGGCTGCTGTCCTGTTCCGCGATCAGATACGCGTTAAGGGACAGCACAATATCCTTTTGGGTATCGGGGCGGGTAAAATGCAGCTTCATGCTTCCGCTGGCACACTCCCCCTTCCGAATCCGGCTCATAAGGTCCAGGACCGCCTGGCGGTCGCTGCCACTGATACGGCCTAAAAACTTCTCCTCCGCCGCATCACCGAATGCCTCCTCAATCCCCAGGACCTGTTCCGTGTTTCGCGACGCATACTCAATGGCGCCGCTTTCACTGTCAGCAATGACAATCACATTGGGCACATAGTGGGTCATCAGGGTGAAAATCCGGTCGCGGCGCACAGCTTCCCTGGACGCGTTGGCGCGCACCACGAACACCAGCATAATTACAATCACCAGAAACATCCCCAGCATCAGTACAATGATAAACACGGTCAGATAGATGGTCTCCTGGTTAATCTGGGCCGCATCCGCCGTAATGTGGTCATAGGATACACAGGAAATGAAATCCCAGCCGGTCCGCGGGATGGGCGCATACACAAGTTCATAGCGGGAATCCCCAAAATAAATCTCGGCGTTTCCGCCTTTGCCGTTCCTGAAATTGGAGAGCACCCTTTCATATTCCGTGCCTCCCTGGGAGTCCGGTGTGAAGAATCCGGCATTTTTAGGGTTTTCCTCAAAATATGTAAACAGATTAAGGCTCTCCTCCAGTTCCCGGTTCACATGGGTGCGTGAGAGAATCAGACCCGAATCAGTGGTAATCATATAGGATGCATTGTCCCCGAAGGTGGTGGAATCATAGAGGGACCGGAAGGAATCCTGACTGTAAATGCCAATCAGTATGACCGAGCCTGTACGGCAGGAAAATGCCACCACATCCTTACCGGAAGCGCTGAACGGGTCTGAAATAAAGCTGATTGCCTCCCCGTCCGGGCTGTTCAGACAGTCCACATAGGCCTGGCTGGAATAAAGGTTGATGGGTTTCATGAATTCCCCTTCGCTGTAGACGCCGCGGCCCGATTCATTTAACAGCACGCAGTAATCGAACACGGACACCCTGTTAAAGTCCCGGAGATAGTCCCGGTCCTCCCCGCTGATCCCGTCCATGGAGTCAAACCCATTTTCCTTCAACTCTTCGGACATGCCGATTCCCAGCACGCGTATCTCATGCCGGCAGTGATCAAATCCTTCGGTTGTCTTGGAAATCAGGGTGCTGGTTGTCTCCTTCAGCGCAGAGATATTGGATTTAATAATGCGGTCGTAGATGTCCCTGCGGTATCCCTCCAGAAAATACGACAACGATACATAAAAGACTATCGCAAGCGCGATACAGACTGCTATGGTTACAGGCAGAGAAAACTTATGTTTTTTTCGTATCTGTTTCATCTGCCGTACCTCGCTTTTCCGGAAAACATATAACTTTTAAACAGCTTTGAATATTATTATATTATTGGGGAGGCTATTTGTCAATTTTGCCATAGAAAGGAATTTTTTGATTGGAAATTCCTGACACAAAAGCTTCTGAAAGAAAAGGCTATATTACTTTCAGAAGCTCTTATTATAGATAATTTTTTATTGTTCTATTGATACATCGGTCCATATGCTTTACAAGCCGTATAATCCTGCTGGTGTCTTTCCATGCCGAAAGCATTCCAGGAAGAAGGGCGGAATATTCTATCCGCCGGTATATTATGCATACATACCGGAATTCTCAGCATAGAACATAGTGTAATTACATCCGCTCCTATGTGGCCATATGAAATTGCTCCATGATTTGCTCCCCAGTTATTCATAACATCATAAACTGAGGAAAATGGTCCCTCGCCAGTAAGCCTTGGGGCAAAGAAAGTACATGGCCACGTATAATCGGTCCGTTTCCAAATGACATCGGCAACCTGTTCCGGCAGGTTGACTGTGTATCCTTCTGCAATCTGCATCACGGGCCCAATACCTTTTACGATATTCAGCCGTATCATTGTCATGGGCATCTCGGCCTGTG
Source organism: Clostridia bacterium (assembly GCA_021201905.1). Taxonomy (GTDB): domain Bacteria; phylum Bacillota; class Clostridia; order Lachnospirales; family Lachnospiraceae; genus Enterocloster. Next base: position 11,540 of record JAJQEA010000041.1, on the reverse strand, counting down.
TCAGAAAACGAGACGAGTATCCGCCTCCTCTAAAATATCCCAAATCAGAAGGACACCATTCTGTCGCTTCCAGGCAGGCATTTATATCCTCAACTTTCATGTCCCAAAATGGTTTAATAACTGGATTATTGCTTTCATCCACTACCCTTCCGCTGGCATCCAGACAACATGCGCCTGAATTAATCAAATGAATAAATCCGCCTGATTTTTTTGCCACTCCTGTCAGTTCATACCCTGTTACCCTTTTTACGGAATCGGTATTCCAGCAAGTCCTGACATCAGCAAACATTTGAGCACGGTTGGTAAGGAGTTTTAAAAACAGCATGCTGATGCCGTTCAGACTGTCATTCTCTGTAGCTAATATATAAGGTTCTCTCGCACCGTTCCAGTCAAAGGAAGTGTTCAGGATCGCTTCCGGAAAATCCGTGTTTGGATAGTAATCCGTCCACTGGCGCTGTCCCTGAAATCCTCCCGCGATTGCATTATGTCCAAGGCGTTCCTCCTCGCAACCGTCAGGAAGACTTGCATTTCCATTTAGTAAATCACGGATAACCAATGTACATTTAACCGTAAACTCCCAGTCCTTTTCCTTTTGCTCCTTTGTCTTTTGTGCATATTCAGGATTTTTATCGAAACCTTCCCGGCAATTTTTCTTTGTCCAGGATATTGCTTTATGATACTCCTCTTCATCATATATTCCCTGATGAATTCTCCTTAAAACTTCCACTTCATCGACAGACTCTACCCGCATTCCCAGATATTCCTCAAAAAAGTCCGAATCAATAGAAGAACCCGATATTCCCATACACATTGAACCTATCTGAAGATACGATTTACCACGCATGGTTACAGCTGCAATGGCCGCCCTGGCGAATCTGATGATTTTTTCCTGTACATCCATGGGAATCTCATCATCATCCTTTTCCTGCACATCCTTTCCATAGATTCCGAACGCAGGCAGGCCCTTTCTTGCATGTCCGGCAAGAACCGATGCCAGATACACGGCTCCTGGACGCTCTGTAGCGTTTAATCCCCACACAGCTTTTATGGTCAGGGGATCCATATCCATTGTTTCAGATCCATAACACCAACAGGGGGTTACAGATAACGTAATCTGAACTCCTTCCCTGCGAAATTTTTCTGCACATGCGGTGGCTTCCGCCACACGTCCAATCATAGTATCTGCTATTACTACCTTAACCGGCATTCCATTCGTATATCTTAAATTTTCTTCTAACAAATGTTTGGAATTTTGTGCCATGCGCATGGTCTGTGCCTCCAAAGACTGCCGCACTCCAAGTATTCCCTGGCGCGCGTCAATCACAGGCCGTATACCTATTACCGGATATTCTCCTATGTATCTGCATCTATCCATATCTATCTTCTCCTTCCTCAGCATGACAAACCTATCCCTCGTATTCATGACTAATTACATCACCTTCCTGGTTAAAAAATACATCCTGCAATGCGCCTGTAATCTCAATATCCGGATTATTTTCTGCCTCATCAATAAGAGCTTCAGATATATAAAAGGTATGTAGGTTTAATGTATTTTTTATCCAGATAATCCTGGGGCCTTTCTTCCAGTCAATCCCATAACATATATTTAAAGCAAACTGGAAGGCAAGTTTATTGGAGGGCATAGTAACTGGCAATTTTGTTGACTTCGCATCTCTCGAAGTAATACAATTAGGATAAACCATATCCATCCGGAACTTATCAAATGCTCTTTTTGTAATTACATCCGCATTTCCGATACCTGTACCATTACCTTCAGATACATCTGTTATATCCAATACAGCAATACTTTCAAAATATGGCTCCTTATTTCCGATAAAAAATGACCGTCCTGTAATATTGGGATCCATCCCCTCCCCTGTTATGTCTTTTCCGATTTCATCTACAAAGAGTACATCTGCTTTGGAAAAGGGAATGGATGGCATCATATTCTTGGCCTCTACTAACAGTTCCTTTTCCGTCTCAAACATATTCCCGGCTTTCATCGCTTTAATCATAGCAGTATCATGATATGCATCTTCTACAACCCCTACGGCAAAGAGTATATTCGCATGTTCAATCACATAGGAAGCGATTGCTTGAATATTAGCAGACATGTTTTCAGGTCTGTCACTATGACAGATATTGGCTCCATGCTGTTTTCCCAGACCGATTGTAATCATTTTCATCAGTCCGCTTTCCACTGCTCCTCTAAAGCCAGTATGAGCCTTAACCCTGTTAAATACAATAATTCCATCTGCCTCATAGGCGTATCGGTCTATCCTGACCTCCATACCATTTTCAGCAGTGCCTAACGCTACAGTTTCCATCGTAGCCAATATAGGCACCCCCATACTCTCTTCCGTAATACCATACTCGCGAAGTATAGCTTTCTGCCCTTCTGCTGTAGCTCCTCCGTGGCTTCCCATTGCTGGGATAAGAAACACATCCGCCCCTTTTTTCTTTATCTGATCGATAAGTGTCCTTAAAAGAACAGGATAATTCGACATTTGCCTGCTTCCTGCCGTGATGGCAATCCTCATACCAGGAAGCACATGATTGAGCACATCGGCAGATGTCAGGGATTCACATAGCGCGTTTGGTAAATCCTCAATTTTATTATGCGGTATATTGTATTTAACTTTTACAAATCTAGGTAACTTAATGTGTTCTAGTAGCTGAGCATAATCTGACATTACGACTGAAACCTTCTTCCTTTCAAACCGTGCTTGCCTAAAAATACTGCCTTTGAGCCCAATTCCTTCTCTATCTCCAGCAGCCTGTTGGCAATATCATTGATAGCTGATTCACGTATAGAGCCTGCATTAATTCCAACCGAATAGTCAGCAATGGTTTCTCCCTCACCCCTACTCTCACAGGGCATTACTCCCATACCATTGTTATATGCCAGATTTACCATATCAAGTGTTTCCGTTATTGTCCCAATCTGGTTGACTTTGAGTAAAACACAGTTTGTAGCATTCTTTTCAATTCCTATCTTTACGCGATCCGGATTTGTGGTATACAAATCATCCCCTACAATTTGTATATCCACTGATTGAGTCAGTCTTGCATGGCTTTCATAATCTTCTTCGTTAAATGGGTCCTCAATAATGATAACCGGATAGTCTTTTACCATCTTTTTATATAAATCCAGCATCTGCTCTTTATTTTTAGGTTCAGGAGTCAAGAGTCCGCTATACAGTCCTGTTTTTTTATCATAATAAGTATCTGCCGCCACATCAATTTGAATACCCACTCTGCCGTCATATCCGGCTTCGCGGATTGTATCTGCCATTAACCCAAATAATTCTAAATCGTCCTTATAAATACCTGGCGGAACATCAAAGAAATACCATGAGTCTGGCGGCCACACCCCTGCTTTTTTCATTTTTTCTGACCACAACTGATGAATTTCCCAGGCTGCATACGATGCGTCCTCAAATGTTGGGAAATCATAACACTGAAACGTTATACTTGGCTTGGTTCCGTGCTTTTCGCTTTTGCTTCCATATCTTCTTGTCCCTGTTATTCCCGGAGCTGAAGGAACCGGGAGAATTCTTGCTTTTTCCCCGCCTATATGGTGATACAATGGAACACCCAGACTTTTGGCTCCTGCCTTCAGCGCAGCAGCCGAGATGGCAGCTATCGCATTTCCGCCTAATTCCTCTTTTGCATTTTCACATATATGAAGCATCGTGTAGTCGATCTCACTTTGATTGGCACAATCAATTCCTATTAAATGGGGAACAATACGTTCAGAAGCATTTTGAACAGCCTTTAATACTCCCTTGCCCTTCCATTTCTCGCCTCCATCATATACAAATTTAACTTCATGTGTGCCAATCGATAATCCCGCTGTACACATTGCCTTCTCTATTATGCCATTTTCCAACTCTACAACTGCCTCTATACCAGGATGTCCTCTCTTTGAAAATACCTGTCTTGCAACAATGTTTTTTATTGCTCTGCTTTCCATATTAACTACCTCTGTACTATTTATTTACATTCCCAAATATGCACTTTTAATCGTATCGTCATGAATTAACTCACAACTAAGACCGGAGGATGCCACTCTTCCATTTTCCATTACACAGCATCTGTCAGAAACACTTAATGCCATATAGGCATTCTGCTCAACCAATACCACAGATATTTTCAGCTCTTTATTTATATACTGAATCCGGTCAAATACCTCATCTACAATAATAGGAGCTAATCCCAATGACGGCTCATCAAACATGATAATTTCAGGCTTACTCATAAGGCCTCTGGCTATGGCAAGCATTTGCTGTTCACCTCCGCTCAAGGTTCCCGCCATCTGTTTCCTGCGCTCTTTAAGCCTTGGAAACATCTGATACATTTCCTCACACAATTCTTCAATCTGATTGGACGAAAAATGCTTACTATAGGCTCCCATAATCAGGTTATCCTGTACCGACATGGTGGAAAATACATCCCGTCCCTCAGGCACGTATACGATTCCCCCTGACACAATTCTATGAGTAGACAACCGTGTTATGTCTCTTCCTTTAAACCGAATTTCTCCACTCTGAGGCTTTACCACTTCCATGACAGATTTCATGAGCGTTGATTTACCTGCGCCGTTGGCTCCAATAATAGAAACAATCTCACCTGATTGAACCTGGAAGGATACGCCGTGCAGCGCGCAGGCATTCCCGTAATATGTACGTATGTTATCGACTTCAAGCATCCGTCTCACCTCCTGACGGTTTTCTCCTGGCAAAACGGTCTCCCAGGTATGCCTTAATCACAGCCTCATTGTTTGCTACCTCTGCCGGAGTACCCTCAGCAATCTTCCTTCCAAAATTCAGGACTGTAATTTTATGGCTTATATTCATAACAACATCCATGTTATGTTCAATTAGAAATAAATCGATTCCGCTTTCATACACTCTATGAAGAATTTCCACAAACTCTGCTCTTTCTGACGGATTAAGGCCCGCGGCCGGTTCATCCAATAAAATCAGCGCCGGTTCACCCATTAATGCTCTGCCCAGTTCCAAAACCTTTTGACGTCCATAAGGAAGATTACCTGCATATTCATCCTGCATACCAGACATACCGATTTTTTTTGCTACTTCTTCTGCCTGACAACGAACTTTTTCCTCCAGTTTTTTTGTTTCCTTTGCATACAACAGCATGTGCAGCATACCGCCTGGATTATTTTTGCTCATCCCGCCAATCATAAGATTCTCACGTACAGTTAAAGAACCAAACTGTTTGATATTCTGGAATGTTCTCCCCATTCCCTTTGCAGCTGCTTTAAATGGAGGGAGACCTGTAATATCTTCTCCCAGAAACCTTATGTTTCCTTGTGTTGGCTTCAATGTACCATTAATCATACTGAGAGTTGTTGTTTTTCCGGCTCCATTAGGACCAATTAAAGCATGAATCTCCCTCTTTTGGACAATTATGTTTACATCCTTAACAGCCTCCAGCCCGCCAAATATTTTTGTAAGATTACTGGCCTCAAGCACGACCTCCATTTTTAATCCCTCCTTTCATAGATTTTCTATGCTGCAGGTATTTTCGGCTGTCCCTAAGCAGGCCATTTGGAAAAAACGCTACCAAACACATCATGATAAGAGCATACACCAATTTATAAACAAGCCCAATCGGTCTTAAAAGCTGCGGTAAAAAAGCAACTATATATGCCCCATAAATACATCCCCAAAAGTTTCCCAGACCCCCAATAATCAACATTACTACGAAAGATATTGATAAATCCGTAGTATAGGAAGCCGGAGTAATATAACGGTTAAAATGGGCATACATGGCTCCCGCAACTACTGCAAAAACAGATGACAGCGTAAATGCGGTGATTTTAACATTAGCAATATCTATTCCGCAGACCTCCAATGCCTCCGGATTGTCTTTAACTGCTACGAAAGCCCTTCCCCAGCGGGAATTTACGATTTTCCATGCTATTATCAAAAATAATATCAGAACTGCGTAAATCAGATAATAACTTCTTATTTGTGTATCAAATGCAAATGTTCCTAAACTATATGGTTCAATATTTCTTATGCCTGTACCGCTTCCTGTCCATTTCAAATTCGTCAAAAGCGTACGAACAATTTCGTTAAAACCTATTGTAGCCAGCGAGAGGTATACTCCCTGAACTCTAAGACTGGGATACCCCAGTCCTTTTCCAATAAGCCATCCCATCACAAGCACCGGGATGACGGCCAACCACGGATTAAGACCGAGTTTTGTTGTACATAACGCTGATGTATACGCGCCAAGGCCATATATGGCTGCGGTCCCCAGCGTCATCAATCCAGAAAGTCCTACTATAAAATTAAGGCCCAACGCAACCACAGCATACAGCATAGCTTGACAGCACACAGTCTGGTAATATTTGCTGGTGACAAATACTGGCAGGACACCAATAACAACAATCATTAGTACTGGTAGATACTTCATCCCCACTCTCTTATATTCTACCTTCATGTTACTGTACCTCCCCTGCCCTTCTCCTTGACTGACTCTCAATATTTTCTCTGACTCCAACTAACCCTTTGGGAGAAAACATCATAAATAGAATCATGAGTGTAAAAGCAACTGCATCCTTAAAGACTGCCGGAAGTACCAGGCCTGCCATATTTTCCACAACCCCTAATACCAGGCCCCCTGCAATCGCCGCAGGAAGACTTCCAAATCCACCTATTACTCCGGCACAGAAACCTTTTAGCGCAATCATAGTGGCCATCTGCTGTTTCACAGTGAAAATGGGTGCCGTGATAATTCCAATCACAGCGCAAATCATAAAACTGAGCAACAGAGTTATAACCATGCTTACCTTAACATTAATACCCATTAAGGTAGCAGCTGTCTTGTTAATAGAAACACAGGTCATAGCCTTACCAAATTTCGTTTTTTTAAAGATAAACTGTAACACAGCAATGATTATGATGGAAATAAGTATTATATATACATAACTTTTTGCAATAGTGGCTCCCATAATATTAAATACTCCAGACAGAAAATTCTTGGGCATGAGGGCCACTGGCCCCCATACCAAAACTGCCGCTTCATTCAATATCTGTCCTAACATTACTGTAGCCACCACAGCTATCAACCTGCTCTGGTTGCGTAAAGGTATAAAAATTGTCACTGCAATCAGTATACCAAACAGCCCCAGCAGCAAAATGGCCAGAATAGCTGACGGAATATTTGGCATCCCAAGCCCGGTAATACATGTGCCTACAAAAACATAGCCTCCCAGCATGATAATCTTTTCATGGCTGAAGTTTAGAAGCCCGCATGCATTCCAAATCAACGTATACTCCACCGCAACCAATGCATATACAAATCCCATGGCTATTCCGCTGACAAATAATTGGAATAAAACATTCTGCATCTGGCCATCCTCCTTTCAAATCAGGAAACTCTCCTAATTCTCTCCCACTGTTTTTATAAATTGGTTTGTGACCTTTCCATCCACTACCTTATCCTGGGCAATATCAATGGTAGCAACATAATCCACCCTGTCACCGACTAATTTGTATTTACCATTTAATCCCGGAAAATTATCTGTATTTCTCATTGCTTCAGCAACTGCCGGACCATCCACGGATTCGGCCCTCTCAATTGCGTCGCAAATCCAAAGTACATGGCTATAAATATTAGCCCCCTCATTAGACAAATAAGCATCATCACCAAATGTCTTATAATATTCATCAATAAATGTCTGTAATGCTGCATCTTCTTTTGTCATACATATATCCGTAACACCATACCACCCATCAATCCACTGTGGTTCGCAATTAGAAAGATTCTCTTCAAGCGTAACTGCCACAGGCCCACATTTTGGAACATCCAGCCCCTGATTGTACATATTACTGGAAACAGTTGGCACAGAGCTGGCTGCAATCCAGGTGACAACGGACTGGCATCCCGCGTCCTTTAGTTTCAGTACCTGAGTGGTTATATCTGTATCTGTTGGATTAAATCCTTCCGGGACCAATGTTATACCCTTTTCTTCACAATACTCCTCTACTACCTGTAACGCTCCCTGGCCAAAATCATTATTTTCATACAAAATTCCCATAACCTGGTCATTTCCTAATTCCTCGGCAAGGAAGGCCGCAGCATTTCTCGCTTGAATCGCATCCGAAGCTCTGCCTCTGAAAAGATACTCATTATCAGTCTCGTCTTTAAGACGTACGCTTGTACCAGATATTACCAAAGGTTTTTCGGCACTCTTGAACAAACTTTCAATTGCCAGACATCCTGTAGATAAAGGATATCCGCAAACTGCCACCATATCTTTATCCTCGAGCAGCCGGTTCGCTCCATTGATAGTCTCATCTGCCGTATTACTTCCATCAGATGTAACAATTACAACCTTCTTCCCCAGCACCCCTCCTTTTGCATTCAACTGATTAGCAGCCAGATTGGCACCGTTCGTTACAGTCTCCGTATATGTAGCAATGGCTGTTCCCGTTGTAAGAACCCCTATTTTAATCTCCCCGTCGAAATCCGCCTTGCTGTCTTCTGATGCGCTTTTCTGTGTCCCCCCTGTCGTATCCTCAACCTTTGTCTGACTCTCTGTCTTCTGTCCCCCGCAGGCAGTTGTTGCCAACATAGCTGCCGCCAATACAATTGCTCCCCATCTTTTCATTAAATTTTCCTCCTTTGTTTATTTTCCTGCGCAATAAGCGCAATTACCATCATTGATTAGAATGATACCCAGATCACCCATGCTTACATTTTGTGTTGCCCATACACCACAATCTAATCTCCATAAAGCCTCTGATGTATTATGACTTCTCAATGCCAGTTCTACATCCACTCCCAACTCTCTGGCTCGTTCCATAGTACTTCCATCTACGATCCCTCCGGCCAAACATCCCGGTGCTCCTGTCAAATCAAGACCACCAGGTCCATCTGTTCCATCTGTATCGACTGCTCCCACTGTTACATGCTTCCATCCATCTATTAAAGAGGCCATCATAAGTGCATATTCCTGATTCCTCCCTCCCACTCCGCCACTATCTCCAACCTCTACTACCATTTCCTCTCCAATAAACAAAGCGACTGGCACCTGGAAAGGTTCGCCTATTTCCAGCGTATGTTTAATGATAGAAGAAAAAATCCTGGCTGCCTGTGTAGATTCCACTGCTTCTACATGTGCAAGAGTCAAAGCTTTGTATCCCAGCTCCTCTGCTTTTTTCTTGCCTACCGCCATAAAATCTCTCGACAAAGGGGTGATTCCAAACATACGTGTATCAAACTTAATAAATTCATCAAAATGGACGGTTTCGTCCTCAGGCCGATTACTGCGCAGGTGTTTCAAGATACTCGGCGGCGTTCTGTCCTCCACACCATATTTTTCTATAATATCCAATGCCTGAGAAAAAGTTGTTTCATCTGGCAGATTGTGAAGCCATCTGTTCTCATGCATCAGAATATTCCAATTCTCCCTCACTCCACGCATTCTAAAATCATTAGCATCCACACAATCCAAACAAATAACCTTTGCCTTACTAAAAATTTTAGTAAGCCTCCCGCCCTTCAGCCGGTCAATATGGTTGCGTACCACATTTAACTCTATGGTAGGGACCCCTTTTTCTATCTGCATCATATGTGTGAAATCACGAACTTCATCAATTGTGATATCCGCGGCTGGATATGTAAGCAATGATGAACCACCATTTCCAATTATAGTAAAAACCAAATCCTTATTCGTTACTTTCCCTGATAATTCCAAAATTTTACTACATCCTTCAACGCAATTTTTATCTGGTGTCGGATGCGCGGCCAGAGTGATTCCAATATGTTCCAATTCTACACTGTCACCATATTTTCCAATGACATGTCCATCGGTAATAACGTCCCCTAAAACATCTTCTATCGCCCTGGCCATTCTTTGAATGCCTTTAGCTGCACCAACAACATAGATATGTTCTATCTTTGATAAATCCACAACCTCTGTTCCAGATTTCGGATCTCCATCTGCTTCAAATTCCTGACCGCCAATATAAAGCAATTCTCCTTCTCTGCGGAAAAGTGCCTTTGTATTGTAATAAGGATCTGCCGCTTCCAAAGCAGCTTCTAAAATATTTAACATATCCCTCCTTCCCTTTGTCTGATTCCAGGAATACAACTGTTCTTTGTTTAAAATTCTCATATGCTTCACTCCTGTATTGTGATTATAAAATGTTACTTATCAATTCACATTTGACGCCTTTAGTATCAAATGTTATTTTTATATTATCATTTGCTACTTCATGTTAACACAATTTTATTATGTAGTCAATAGAGCGACCATGTTTTTATAGTCAATATCACAACTTTGTCGATTTTGTTCAAATTCAATTTATTGATTTTGTATATTTTTTTTATTCTTCCAGAACTTGTTAATATTAATAGAATGGTTTAAACTTATACTATGCCAAAGAGAAAGGTCGTGAAAGCAATTAATAATTATGATAAAACATTTTTGCTGGTAACCGTTGCAAGAATGTATTATGAACACCATTATAACCAGATGACGATTGCCGAAAAGTTAAATCTGTCCCGCCCTTATGTATCAAAACTGCTTCAAGAGGCCTCTGCATCAGGAATTGTAAATATTACGATACATGACCCACTGGATTATGAAAGTCCACTGGAGAAACGGATAAGATTAGACTATGGGCTTCAGCGGGTATTTGTCACCCCTTGTATACCGGGAGAAAGCACTATTTCTCAAGTTTCCAGTTCTGCTGCAAGATATTTAAACTCAATCGTAAAAGACCAGGATATAATAGGTATCTCTAATGGAAGTACTATGTATAACTTCGCGCTGAATGTCATTCACAGAGATGACCTCTCAGACATAAAGCTTGTCCAACTGTCCGGTGAGTATTTAGATTTAAGTCACCGCATCTTCACGAAGGAGAATTTAAAACTTGTCTCGGAGGCGTTGAACGCCACTCCTTACGGACTTCCCTGTCCTTTATTCTTTGAGACAGAACAGATTAAAAAGGCAGTATTAAAGGATTCCAATATCCATCAAATCATAAGTCTTCAAAAGCAGGCTAATATTGTAGTTTTTTCAGTAGGATCCCTGGGTACAGTCGGAACGAATTCATTGATCAAATCCGGCTTCATCACCCAGGAAAATCTGGAGGACTTAATGAAGACCGGTACAGTTGGGGATATTTTCAGCCATTTTATCAACAAGAGGGGAGAGTGCAGCAATCCAGAATTAGATAGCCGGAATATATCCCTGCCTCTTTCGGAATTACTGAAAAAAGAACAAAAAATTTGCCTGGCCTCCGGAAGAGCCAAGCTTGAAGTCCTAAAGGGCGCCCTGGCAGGCAGATATGTCAATGTGCTGGTGATTGACGAGGAGTTAGGAAAAGGGCTGATTGCAAACAAACGTATATGATCTAAATAAGACAAGGCAGTAAGGAGCGTACCCTACTGCCTTGTCTTATGCCGTTTCTTCTTCATCTCATACATCCTTCTGTCCGCCAGCTCCAGGACATCAGATACTGATCCAAAAGGCATTTTTCCTGCCTCCGCCA
>JAJQEA010000209.1 GCA_021201905.1 Clostridia bacterium | reverse complement strand
GTGCGCCCTGCATTGGGATGACATAAACCTTGAAACCGGGATTTTGTATATCCGTCATACGCTTGTGCGCCTGAATGGGGAATACACCCGGTCAGAGCCGAAAACGTCCGGCAGTGAACGGCGAATCATACTGCCTGAATATATTATTGAATTGCTGAAAGAGCATAAGCGAAAACAGACGTTAGAACGCTTTAAGTCCGGTGGCACATGGGAAGCCCCGGAAGCTGTGTTCACAAACAATTCCGGCAATTACTGTATCAGCGGAAACTTAAACAGCAAGCTTCACCGTCTTTGTAAAAAGTATGAGTTGCCGGATATTCACCTGCATTCTTTACGGCATACACACGCTTCCCTGCTGATTAACAGCAACGTGACGGCAAAGGTCATTACGGACCGTCTGGGATACTCCACTACGAAAACAACGCTTGATACTTACAGTCATGTATTTGCGGAAAGTGAAGTTAAGGCAATGCAGGCCATTGATATGGCATTGTTCCGCAAAGCGGAATAAGCGGTATAAAAGCATGAAAAAACCGCCTTGAAGCGGTTAAAATTTGTCGCTTGTTTGTCGCTTAAAGCCTTTAAAAGTAGCTTATTGAAACGAAATGATATTAAATAATCTTGTACTTAAAGAAGTGTAAAACCACTATATATTGTGGTTTTGAGGGGTTTAGACAGTTATCTTAGAATATCATTTGGTTTGAATATACTCCGAAAAGGAACGGATACCGGGCGCTCTATGAGGAACATAATGTCTCGCGGGCAGTGGTCACCATGGCCCAGAGGGCAGGTATGCGTCCGGACCGTTTTGGAATCTATGCCATGAATGGCTGTTACTTAAAGCCGTGGTATGGACCTGCCGTAAAGCTGGATGAAGGGACAGGATTTGACATCATAGTGAAGGACTATGGAACAGACTGGCAGCAGGCGGAACTGGAATTAAAGGCGGAGAAGGCAGATTTATTAGGGACAGGCAGCGCTAGCGTCTGGGACGGCCCATACATCCGGCAATATGTATCCTGGATGAAGCAGGCCTGGACGGGACGGTGCAGCGGAAACCGTGTGCTTATATTTCGGGGCACACGGGCCGTGTGCCAGAAGGAACTGAAGGCCATGACCAAATCAGACAAGGCTTTAAAGGGAATAAAGCTGTTTGTCTCGCCGGAATACGAAAATCCTTTCAGCCAGAAAAGTGAAGATGCCTTTTTTCAGTCCTTATGGTCTGCCGTGACCGGCGGCGGGAGATGGAAGAAAAAAAGAGGCTTATTAAGAAAATGGGATTTTCTAAGAGGACCTTTTTTAAACACAGCCGGGAGCCTGCAAAAGGGTGCAGGGTTATCGGAATCACAGGAACAGGGCGGGGAACAGGGGTGACTCATCTCAGCGTCCTGGCGGCCGATTATATGGCCAGTGCCCTGCAGCGCAGGACTGCGGTGATTGAGTGGAATGACCATGGCGCATGGAAAACCATAAAGGATATATGCCAGGCCGGTTCCGCAAAGCAGGCAGATTCTGCGGACTACAAATACAAAATCTTCGGGGTTACATATTATACGCAGGGGGCCCCACGCGTGCTGGCGTCCTGTCTGGATGGAACATATGATGAAGTCATAATTGATTTTGGAGAGTTGAGGCCATCCATCAGGGCGGAATGGCTCAGATGCGAAGTGAAGATTGTCATGGCTGCACTGAGCGAATGGAAGCTGGAGGCATTTTTGGAGCTTTCATCAGAGGAGGAAGGACGCAGAACAGGGTGGATATATACGGCTGCCTTTGGCAGTGAGGACACCAGAAAGCAGATAGAGAGGCAGTTTGGAATTTCTCTGGCCAGGGTTCCTCTTTCAGTAGATGCGTTTTCAGTGGATTACGAGACCATGCGGTGGTTTGAGGGGATTTTGTGAAGAAAAAAGAGACAGAGGGAAACGGCGCACAAAAGTATGTCACGGAAACACCTCCTTGGTGCTGCCGTCCGGCTGTCCCTCGGTAATAGGGGAGGACTTATCTGTATGATAAGAAATGTCGAGTATGGAGACCGGAAGAAACACCAGAGAACCTATCTGGACGGATTGAAGAGATACAAGAACAAAGGGGTTCGGATTACCATTGACGGAGTCGAGTGCCCGGAAAAAGAATGGGGGAAGATATTTGAGATGGGAGAAGACGGGGGCTTTTACATGGGAGACTATGTTGGCGCCGAACAGGGCTGTCTGAAGGAAATCAGATTTGACAAAGTGTATCTCAGCGACCCTCCCAAAAAGAAAAAAGATAAGGATTCATGAGCTGATAATAAAAACAGATGACAACAAATAGCAACAGCAAATAACAGAAGCAAATAACAGAAGCAGATAACAAAAGCCCGGATTATGCGCTGCCATGAGTACCGTCTCAGCCTGTGCAGCCAAAGCAGGCAGCGCACACCGGGCTTTTGTTCCTGTTTCCTCCATAATGACTGTAAATTGTAAGCAATTAATTGGTACATACACTCTATTTTGTGGTAGAATAAAAACAATCATTAGGAAACTGGAGGACAGGATGAGCAGAAGAAGAAAAGGTCACGGCTGCGGAATCACGGTGCTGATTCTGCCGTTCATATTTATCCTGGCAGGCGGTGGTCTGGGAGTGCTTTTTGCCAAGAAATACATGCCCAGCAGTGAGCTGGCGGATAAGAGCAGGATATTTGGTGTTAAGGGCGGCCAGGTGGCCCTTATTTTGGATAATGAGGTGCAGGAGGAGAAGGGAATCTACGAGGACGGCCAGGTGTACCTGCCTGTGGACTGGGTAAATGAGCATTTGAACCAGCGTTTTTACTGGGATGAGGGCGAAAAGCTGCTGGTGTATGCACTGCCTGAATCCATTGTGTATGCGGATGAAAGTACCCAGGGAGAGAAGGGACCTCTCTTTAAGGTTACACAGGATGGGATGTACCTGTCCCTTGGGGTTGTGGTGAATTATACAGATATCCGCACGCAGGCCTTTGCCACAAGCCAGATCAAGCGGGTGTTTATCGATACCTCCTGGCAGCCCTATGACACGGCAGTGCTGAAAAAAACAGGACAGGTCAGGGTCAAGGGCGGTGTGAAGAGCCAGATTATCACAGAGGCTGCGGCAGGAGAGACTGTGGATGTACTGGAAACCATGGAAAAGTGGTCCAGGGTGAGGACGTCGGACGGTTATATCGGATATGTGGAGAACCGGAAGCTGGAGGCAGGAGAGCAGGTTGCGCCTGTGAGCACCTTTGAGGCGCCTGTGTACACCAGCATTTCCATGGACGGGAAAGTGAGGCTGGGATTTCATCAGGTCACACGGCCGGAGGGAAATAATACGCTGGAGAGCTATGCATCCAACGCCAGGGGGATGAATGTGATTGTGCCCACCTGGTTCAATGTGGTGTCCAGCGACGGCACCTATACATCACTGGCCAGCAGGGATTACGTGGATAAGGCCCATGATATGGGACTGAAGGTGTGGGCCATGGTGGAGAATGTGAGCACGGAGGAAAGCGTCAAAAACCTAAACACCAAGACTCTGATGTCCTCCACCAGTACCAGGAAAAAGCTCATTGAAAAACTGATGAATGAGGCGGATACCTATGGCTTTGACGGGTTCAATCTGGATTTTGAGAGCCTGAAGGCAGAGGCAGGGCCCCATTATGTGCAGTTCATAAGGGAAATGTCGGTTGCCTGCCGCAATAAGGGACTTGTGCTGTCTGTGGACAATTATGTACCATCCTCCTATACTGCGTTTTATAACAGGAGGGAGCAGGGAATTGTGGCTGACTATGTGATTGTTATGGGATATGATGAACACTATGCAGGAGGAGAAGCCGGTTCCGTATCATCCGTTCCCTATGTGAGGGAAGGAATCGAGAATACGCTGAAAGAGGTTCCCAAGGAAAAGGTCATCAATGCGGTCCCCTTCTATACCAGAGTGTGGACCGTGAATGAGGGAAAGACCTCTTCAAAGGCATATGGCATATCGGACGCCAGGCAGTGGGTGGAGGAGAACCAGGTGGAGCTTGCCTGGGATAAGCTTTTGGGGCAGTATTACGGTGAGACTGTGAACGGAAGCGGACAGCAGTATATATGGATGGAAGAGGAAGATTCCATGAAGCTTAAGATTGACCTGATTAAGGAGTTTGACCTGGCAGGAGTTGCCTGCTGGAAGCTGGGATTTGAACCAGCGGACATCTGGGATATTGTGTCAGAGGTTAAATAAACGAAATGGGTGACGCCGGAGGAAGGAAATGAGAGGAAGAACGAGGATAACGGGAATTGTGACAGCGGTCTTGATGGCTGGAGTCATGGCGGGGTGCAGCATACAGACTGGAAACCAGGTGGCGCCCACCACCGAAAAACAGCAGACAAAGGAAACGGTGCAGGAAACAGAGCTGCAAAAGCCCACCCATCCTGAGCCTTCGCAGATACAGCCTTTTCCCGATGTTGAAAAGGAGACAAAGGCAGAGCCACTGATTGGAGGAAAACGTATCATCCTTATGACTGATATACATTATCTGGCAGAATCCCTGACAGACCAGGGGGATATGTTTCGGTCCATGGTAGAGCACGGCGACGGAAAACTGACCAATTATGTATGGGAGATAACAGATGCCGCACTGGAGGAAATAAAGCTTCTGAGCCCGGATGTCCTGATTATCAGCGGAGATTTAAGTCTCCAGGGGGAAAAGAAGAGCCATGAAGAATTAGCGGAAAAGCTGGACGAGGTGGAGGAAGCCGGTATCACGGTTTTGGTCATACCGGGCAACCATGACATTAACAATCCAAGCGCCTCCGTGTATTCCGGAGCAGACCGGTACCCGGCGGAACCTACCACTCCGGCGGATTTTGAGCGCATTTACAAGGAATTCGGATACGCAGAGGCCAGCAGCAGGGATGCCAATTTCCTCAGCTACACCTATGACCTGGGGCCGTCCATGAGGCTGCTCATGCTGGATACCTGCCAGTATGAACCCCGCAATAAGGTTGGGGGGATGATAAAGACAGAGACCTACGAGTGGATAAGGGAGCAGCTTAAGCAGGCTGCCCGGGACAGCGTGATTCTTCTTCCGGTGGCCCATCACAACCTGCTGGAGGAGAGCAAGGTATATGCGGATGACTGTACCATCGAGCACAGCGAGGAGCTGATACAGATGCTGGAAGGGGAGAATATACCGCTGTTCCTCAGTGGACACCTGCATGTGCAGCACTTTATGAGGAATAACGATATCGGTATCTATGAGGTGGTCACCAGCTCCCTGTCCACGCCTCCCTGTCAGTACGGTGTGCTGGATTACATGGAGGATGAGACATTTTATTACTATACCCGCAAGGTAAATATGGAGAAATGGGCCAGGAAAAACAAGAGCACGGATGAGAACCTGCTGAACTTCGACACATACAGTCCCCCTGTTTTAAAACAGATATTCTATAATCAGGCATATGACGCCATGAAGAATTCTGCGGAGGAGGAGACGGGCAGTATATTTGTGAAGCTGACAGAATCGGAGAAGCAGCAGATGGCAAAGGTATATGGGGATATCAATGCCGCGTGCTACGGCGGCAGGGCGTATGAGGTGGTGAAGGAGGCTGTGAAGCAGCCCGGATACGCCATGTGGAAAGAGTACTGCTATCCCAGCATCCTGTATGAATACCTGGAATATATCATAGAAGACGCGGTACAGGATTATAACGTTCTGAGTATGGAGTAAAAACAGGTTCATTTTCATCAGGCGGGTGAATATACTGGAATAAAGGTTATCAGGGAGCGCCCATTGATGAAGCATTCAGCATGGCAGACAGTGATGGGGATTCTGCTGCTTTGTATCGTGGCACTGATATCGTGGCAGGCAGGGACATTGGTGGCTGTCCATAATCAGGCAGCGGAGGCAGACAAGGCAAGGCCGGTGGTGGTCATAGACGCCGGACACGGAGGCAGCGATCCGGGTAAGGTAGGGATAAACGGTCAGCTGGAAAAGGATATTAACCTGAAGATATCAGAGCAGCTGAAAGCATATCTTGAGGCCTCCGATGTAGAGGTGATCCTTACCAGGGACTCGGACCAGGGGCTTTACAGCTCTGGGGACAGTCATAAGAAGATGGCGGACATGAGAAAACGGTGCGAAATAATAAATGAGGCAGCGCCGGATTTGGTGGTCAGCATTCACCAGAACAGTTACCATGAGGAATATGTATCCGGAGGCCAGGTCTTTTACTATAAGACATCAGAGAAGGGAAAGTATCTGGCGGAAATTTTGCAGAAGCGCTTTGACTATGTGCTGGGCGAGGCCAACAAGAGGATGGCCAAGGCCAATGACAACTATTATCTCCTGCTTCATGTAAAGGAGCCCATCGTCATAGTGGAGTGCGGATTCCTGAGTAATGGAAAGGAAGCCAAACGCCTGGAGGATGAGGAATATCAGGACAGGATGGCCTGGACCATACATATGGGAATCATGGAGTACCTTAATACGGTAAAACAGAAGCATTAAAGGCCGGTGATTCGGCCCTGCAATCAGAGAAAACAGAGTTAAAAATGGGAAGGCTGCCCGCGTGAGGGCGCCTTCCCATTTTTTAATATAAGCTTTGAATCTGAAAGAAATAAAAGGCCGGAGAACTGGCAGTGCAGTCTCCGGCGGGTAATAAAAAAGCGCGAAACGGGATTCGAACCCGCGGCCCCCACCTTGGCAAGGTGGTGCTCCACCCCTGAGCCACTCGCGCATGAAAGTATGATATTACTTTGACATGGTATAGTTTATCATATTTTCTCTGATAAATCAAGAGGTTTTTTGCCTGTTGGTTTAAAATAGTTTGACTACTTTTGGGGTGCTTCGATTCTGCTGCAGGTGGCGCCTTCTATGAAAGAGGCCTCAATGATTTTGGATACAGGTTCTTCTGGAGGATTGACTACCAGCTCAAATAATTCGAGGGATATATCCCGCAGGTTCTGCTGCACAGTGGTTATCTGAGGCTGATGGAGATTGCTGATTACATTATCAAATCCTACAATGGACATGTCCGCGGGAATTTTTAGCCCCAGGGAGTATGCTGCGTTCAAGGCTCCTAAGGCAATGATGTCATTACAGCAGATGATTGCCGTAGGGGCGGCCGGAAGGGAGAGGAAATAATTAAGAGCCTGGCTTCCGGCCTGAAGGGTCAGCTGAGGGTTTCTGTCATAAATATATTCCTGGATAATGGGGAGCCCTTTTCCTGTCATTGTTTCTATGTAGCCATTCTGTCTGGAAATAACAGAATCCATGGGTGTTTTACAGCCCACAAAGGCAATTTTTCTGTGTCCGAGATTGTAAAGGTAGTCCACAATCGGCTGCATCATCTGCCTGTTGTTGGAACGTACGCTTGAGAATTTGCCGTGCGTTTTTCGGTCCAAAAATGCAATTGGAATATGGATCCTGCAGGCTTCGAAAATATCGGAATCCACGCCCTCTGTCAGGATGATACCGGCACATCGGTTAGCCAGGCAGAAGTAAAGATATTTCTTTTCAAGATCCGGATTGCTTCCTGTATCACAAATAAGAAGCATATAGTTGTGTTCCAGGCATATCTGGTTCAGCTCTTTAATCAGACTGATGAAAAAAGGGTTCTCCATGTCATATATAAATACGGCAATGGTATTGCTTGTCTTGGAAAAGATTTTCTTGACAGGCTGGTTCGGGATGTAGTTATATTCCTCAATTACTTTTTGCACTTTCTTTCTGACTTTTTCAGACGTCATTTCTGGATTATTGATGACGCGGGATACAGTTGCGGTAGAGACTCCCGCCAGTTTGGCAATATCCCTGATTCCGATGTATCCGTTATTTTCCGGACGGCCTTCCTTGTTCATACGATTTCTCCTCCTGGTCCTGAAGGGGTGAAACTTGTTTCATAAAAAGAAAAAATAAGTTTCATCCGACCATATCATATTATAGTTTAAATAAAATTAATTGTAAATACGAAAAAATGTAACAGTTTTACTTAATGCGTCAAATGCTTGCAACTAACAAGATGAAAGAGTAAGGAATAATCGCTAAAAAAGAGAAAAAAATAACGATTTAATATGAAAAATGCACAAATAACTTATTGACAACAAGACCACAAAGTGCTATATTGAAAATGTAACAAGTTACATACACGAAGTGAATGTGAGGGGCGGAACATGAATACAAGAACGGAAAGGTTGAGAAAACGGTTATTTGATGCAGACCCGCGTATTTGTCCGGAGCGGTGCATCTATTTTACTGAGTCTATGAAGAAGACGGAGGGAAAACCAATTGCGCTGAGGCGGTCCCAGGCATTTTATGATGTGCTGAGCCGCATGACGGTTTATGTGAACGCAGATGAGCTGATTGCGGGAAACCAGGCGCAGTGGCCTAAAGCATCCCCGATATATCCGGAGTATTCCACAGACTGGCTGGAAGCGGAATTAAACGGATCGCCTTTTTTCCCGGATAAAAGACCAGGCGATAGGTTTTACTACACACAGGAAGATAAAGACAAAATATTAGAATGCGTGGAATACTGGAAGGGAAAGTCCTTATATGAAAATCTGAGAAAGACCCTTCCTGATAAAATCAACCAGGCCTGGGACGCCAATGTGATTGACGATACATGGGTGTCTGCTGCCGGTTTGGGCAATGTAATTGTTAATTATAAAGGCGTGGTAGATAAAGGCTTATCCGATGTCATGAGACGGATAGAGAATAAGCTTAAGAGACTGGACCCCAGAGAGCCGGGCAATACGAGAAAAAGATGGTTTCTTGAGGCCGCCCTTCAGGGCAATCAGGCCGTGGTGATGTTCTCAGACCGTATAGCTGACCGCTGCAAAGAACAGGCGGAGCAGGAAAAGGATGAAGCACGCAGGAAGGAACTTCTCAAGCTGGAGGACATATGCAGGAATGTTCCGTTGAATCCGGCCAGAACCTTCCACGAGGCGGTTCAGTCCATCTACATGATTCAGCTGGCAGTCCATCTGGAATCCAACGGGCATGCCATTTCGCTGGGGCGTTTTAACCAGTATGTGTATCCTTATTATAAGAAGGATTTGGAGGAAGGCAGAATCACAAGAGAAGAGGCTCTGGAGATAGTCGAGTGCTTCTTCATCAAATGCAATGAACTTAACAAGCTCAGGAGCTGGCCGGATACAGAGTTTTTCCTGGGGTACCAGATGTTCATTAATCTCGCCATTGCGGGCCAGACAGTGGATGGAAAGGATGCAACAAATGAAGTTTCCCATCTGTGTGTGGAAGCATGTGAAAATGTAAGGCTGTTTACACCGTCCGTATCCATTAAATGGTTCGAGGGAACCAGTGATGCGTTCATGATGAAGGCGTTAAAGGCAGCGCAAAGGCATCAGGGCGGCCAGCCGGCATTTTATAATGATAAGGCATTTATCAGGACACTTAAGAATATGGGGATTGCTGAGGAAGACCGGGTGGACTGGGTTCCGGACGGATGTATCGAGGCATCGATTCCCGGGAAATGGGATTTTGCGGCCAAAGGTCCATGGCTGAATGTGGAGAAGGTGCTGGAAATCACACTGCACCACGGCACGGACCCTAAGACAGGATACCACTTTGTGGATTTGGAAAAACGTGCAGAGGACTGCGGCAGTGTAAGGGAACTCATGGAACTGTATAAGCAGACCCTGGATTATTTTATGGGTCTGCAGGTTGAAACAGAGCATATCAATGATGAAATCCATATACAGCAGGACATCAACGCATTCCGATCATCCCTGGTATATGACTATATAGAGAGAGCTATGGACCTTGTGGAGGGCGGCTCTGTATACTCGGCGGACGGCGGGCCTACGGCAGGTACCATCAGTGCAGGGGATTCCCTGGCAGCATTGGACGAGATTGTATTTAAGCAGAAGCTGCTGACTATGGAACAGGTACTTCATGCTATGAGCACCAATTACGAGGATATGGAGACAATACCTGCCGGACCGGAAATCAGGGCAATACTGTTAAACAAGGCACCCAAATTTGGAAACGACGATGAGAGAGCTGATAAGTGGGTGGTTGAACTGGAGGACTACATTGGTTCCAGCTACAGGTATAAATACAGAAGTTCCAAGTATGGAAAGGGGCCGGTGCCATGCTGTTACTCCTACAGCCAGAGTCCTGTGACGGGTAACATTGCTTTTGGAAAGAGCATTGGAGCCACACCGGACGGACGTAAGGACGGACAGCCGGTAAATAATGGAATCTCACCCGCCAATGGTTCGGAGAAAAAAGGCGCCACGGCTGCCTGCAATTCTGTCATGAAACTGCCCAGCATATGGTTCCAGAAGGGCGCCATATTCAATATGCGCCTGTCTAAAGGTGCGCTGGATACGGATGAGAATAAAGAAAAGGTAATTGCCATGATTAAGGTGTTGTTTGAAAACTACGGGCAGCAGATTCAGTTTAATGTGGTGGATAACAAGGTGTTTAAGGAGGCGATGGAGCATCCGGATGAATATAAGGATTTGATGGTCAGGGTTTCTGGCTACAGTGCATTATTTACGTCACTGTCCCCGGAGTGCCAGATGGATGTGATAAGCAGGGCTGAGCTGGAATTATAGCTTAGGTACCGCGATGCGGTGAGTGAGACGGTGGATGATGAATAGGGGGAATCACAATCATGGGGGTTTGCAATGTATTTAATATAGAACGGTTTGCAACAGAGGACGGCCGCGGTATCCGCACCGTAGTATTTTTAAAGGGCTGTTCCCTCCGCTGCAGATGGTGTGCAAACCCCGAATCCCAAAGAGCTGGGACAGAGGTCCTTGTGAAGACAAATGTTTGTATCAGCTGCGCAAGATGCAGTGTTCTGTGTCCGGAAAAAGCCATAAGTTACAAGGAAGGTTACGGATATATTACGGACCAGAGTAAGTGCAGACAATGCGGTGTATGCATCAGGGAGTGCTATGCGGACGCCAGGGAGATGATGGGAAGAAAATACAACGAGGATGAGCTTCTGGCTGAGATACTGAAGGACCGGCAATATTATGGAATGTCCGGCGGCGGCGTTACATTCAGCGGAGGAGAGCCATTGTTTTACAGTGAAGTTATTGGGGATATTGGAGAGCAGATGCACCGGAGAGGTTATAATACCCTGGTTGAAACATGCGGGCATGTCCCCCAAAAGGCATTGGAAGACATAAACGGGCGTGTTGACTATATATATTATGACTTCAAACAGATAGATTCTCAGAAGCATAAGGAGCTGACAGGCGTGGACAATACCTTGATACTCAGCAATCTGGAATGGCTGTGCGGTCATTACAGCGGGGAACTGGCAGTCAGATATCCCTATATTCCGGGCTGCAATGATGATGAGGCGTCCATCAATGGTTTCTTCAGGTACATTAAAAGTTTAAATCATATATCCGAGATTGTATTTCTTCCTTATCACAGGCTGGGGCTGCCGAAATATCAGGGGTTAGGACGGGCATATGAGATGGGGAATATGCCGTCTCTTAAGAAGGCGGACTTATCATTTCTTATACAGCGGGCGGAAGGGTTTGGTTTGAAGATAAAAATTCAATAGGAGAGGGGCAGGGGTGTTGATGAAGCGGAATATGGTAGCGTTTGACTGCGGTAATTCGTCGTGCAGGGTTATTCTGGGAGTGTATGACGGGGAACAGATAACCACGGAAGTCATTTCCCAGATACCAAATTATATGGTCAGGGTTCATCAGTATTTTCATTGGGATATACTGATGATTTACCAAAAACTATTAGAGGGGTTAAAGGAGGCGGTAAAGCGGGCCGGAACCATCCACTCTATCGGTATTTGTACATGGGGAGTGGATTTTGCACTGTTTGATAAACAGGGGCTTATGATTCAGAATCCATTGTCATACAGGAACAGCATAGGGGCAGAGATTCTGGAACAGATGTCTGAGGAGCAGAGGACATATCTGTTTGAGCAGACGGGAATCCTGTGCGATAAGATTAATTCGGTCAATATGATAAAGGGAATGATGGAGAAAATGCAATCCGTTGTTTTCTGCGGCCATAAGCTTCTCATGATTCCGGATATCTTAAACTATCTCTTTACTGGCTGTATGGTGAATGAGCCCAGCGAATTGTCCACGACTCAGCTGATGGATGCCAGAAAAAGGGGACTCAGTGAAGAAGTATTGAGGACGATGGAAATACCCTCCGGCCTGTTTGCCACCATTGGGAAACACGGTACGGCTATTGGCATGCTTCATTCTAATGTAAAGGAAATTCTGGGCATATCGTATGATGTACCAGTAATTTGCGTGCCGTCCCATGATACGGCTGCAGCTGTCCTGGCGATTCCGGCAGAGGAGGAAGAATTTCTGTTTGTCAGCACAGGGACCTGGGCGCTTATTGGCATGGAGTTAGAGGAGCCAATCGTGAATGAAGAAGTGAGAAAAAGATGCCTGACCAACGAAATAGGGGCATTTAATAAAATCACCCTGCTGCGTAACAGTGCTGGCATGTTCATTGTCCAACGCATTAAGGAGGAATATGAAGGGGAACATGGGAACATTGGCTGGGAAGAGCTTAACAGCCTTGGAGACCGCCATGAGGGGATAGTACCGCTGTTCCCTGTGAACCATACCAGTTTTTTTTAATCCTGTACATATGTCGGACGAGATTTGGAATTATTTTGTTAAGACCGGTCAGGCTTCCGGAGAAAAAGACTGGGGGACAATCATATGCAGTTTTCAAAACTCCATGGCCCTTAGCTTTGCCTCGGTGATACAAGATCTGGAGGAAATCAGCGGAAAGAAAAAAGACACTGTCTATATGGTAGGCGGCGGCTCACGGAATGTAAGATTATGCCAGATGATGGCGGATGCAACGGGTAAAAAGGTAGTGACAGGGGGGAAAGAGAGTACGTCCCTGGGAAACCTGGGAGCCCAGCTCAAGTATTTTGAACCTGCTCTGACAGTGAGGGAAATCAGGAGCCTTTTGGGAAAGGGTATTGAGAGTACAACATATTGCTGCGGGAAAGATTCTGGTGAAGCGTTGAAACGGTATCAAAGACTAGAAAGGTAAGGGGGCCTGTCCATGGACGGATGTATATTAAGGATGTGTGGGATTAACAAAAGCTTTTTTGGTGTTCCTGTACTGAAAAATGCGCAGCTTGAGGTGCTTCCGGGGGAGGTTCACGTTCTTTTGGGGGAAAATGGAGCGGGCAAATCCACATTAATTAAAATTCTGTCCGGAGCATACGGACGGGAAGGCGGGGATATTCAGCTGGATGGCAGGGAGCTGGCGCCTATGACGCCGAAGGAGGCTTTGGATGCAGGTATCAGCGTGATTTACCAGGAATTTAACCTCGTGCCGGATTTGCCTGTATATGAAAATATATTCATTGGTAAGGAATATGGACAGGGGCTTCTTGTGGACCACAAGCGGGCCATAAAAGAGGCGGAGGGATATATGAGGCGGGTTGGCCTGGAGGTAAGCCCAAAGACGCTGGTCCGTGAGCTGAGTGTGGCCCAGAAACAGCTGGTGGAAATAGCCAAGGCCATATCCAATCACGTAAAGGTCCTGGTTCTGGACGAGCCCACAGCGGCCATCACGGATAAAGAAACAAACATGCTTTTTGGAATTATCCGGGAACTCCAGAAGGAAAAGATCGGAATCATATACATTTCCCACCGCATGAGCGAACTGTTCGAGATTGGCGACAGGTGCACGGTCATGCGTGACGGGGAGTATATAGGAACCGTAAGATTGTCCGAAACCTCAGAGGACGAGCTGACAAAGATGATGGTGGGGCGCACGGTCAGCTTTGAAAAGATTGCCAATGAAGCGGTTGATATGAACCAGGTTGTGTTAAAGGTTGAAAATCTGAGATATAAGGACTTTTTAAAGGATATATCATTTGAGCTGCACAAAGGCGAGATACTGGGATTTGCCGGCTTAGTGGGTGCGGGCAGGACAGAAGTGGCGAAGTGTATGATAGGCGCTTACAGGAAAAATGGAGGTACTGTCACCTATAAGGGTGAAACATTGTCCGACAACCTGTCCAGAAATATTGAAAAGGGAATCGTCTACCTGAGCGAGGACAGGAAGGATGAGGGGCTGGTGCTTATGCATTCCGTCATGGATAACATTGCACTGCCCAATTTAAAGCAGCTTGCCAAACCGTTCATCCGCAAAAAGGAGATGGCGGATCGTGCAAAGGATTACATCAAGAGTCTGCGGATTAAAACCCATACACATCTCACGGAAGCCAGAAACCTGTCCGGAGGAAACCAGCAGAAGGTGGTTATCGCAAAGTGGCTGTATTCCAATGCAGATGTATATATATTTGATGAACCCACAAGAGGAATTGACGTGGGGGCACGCGATGAAATATACAATATCATGTATGACCTGGTCAATCAGGGGGCCTCTATTATTATGATATCTTCTGACCTTGTGGAAGTGCTTAAGATGTGCGACCGGGTTGCGGTTATGAGGGAAGGTGTCCTGGAGGCCATATTGGACAATGACCCGGGTTTGACGCAGGAAACCATATTAAAATATGCGATGCAGGGAGGAATATAGGTATGGAGAGCTACAAAGATGGTGTTAAGGCAAAGCTGCCGGCCTTGACTTTATATCTGGGACTGGTTGTTATTTTTATTGTATTTGCAGTAATCTGCAGCATGATGGGGAAGAATTTTCTGACCCTTAATAATATGTTCAATATCATTACCCAGGCCAGCATTATTTCCATAATTGCAATTGGCGCCTCTCTGGTCATTGTCACAGGCGGCATTGATTTGAGTGTTGGGTCCATCGTGGGATTTGTGGGTATATTGGGAGGACTGATTTTAAAGGCAGGCATGCCCTTGATTGCCATGGGAATTTTGTGTATAGCGGCAGGAGCCGCCTTTGGGCTGGTTAATGGATGCCTGGTCAGTTACGGAAAGGTGCCGCCTTTCATCGTGACGCTGGGAGCCATGCAGATTGCCAGGGGATTGGCGCTTCTGATTAACAGAGGACAGCCTATATCCAGTTTCCCTAAGGGACTGGGAAGTCTGATGGCTTCAAAGGTGCTTGGGACTGTTCCGGTATCTGTCATATATGTGTTTGTGTTCTACGCAGTCATTATTTTTGTCATGGCATATACAAAGTTTGGAAGACATGTCTATTCCGCAGGCGGCAATATCTGCGCCGCCAGGCTTTCAGGGATCAATGTAAACAGAACCGTGCTTATGGTATATGTTCTAAGCGGCATATTTGCTGCCATTGGAGGCATCATGCTTTTGTCACGTCTTACATATGCAGACCCAAATGCCGGCTCTGGTTATGAAATGAACGCCATAGCTTCCGCGGTCATCGGAGGAATTTCTTTATCAGGTGGTAAAGGAAAGATTGGAAATACATTGGTGGGAGCCATCATTCTCGGCACCCTGACCTGCGGGCTCCAGATTATGAATGTTGCCACCTATTACCAGACCATTGTCACGGGCATCGTCATCATAGCCGCAGTGTTTGCGGATAAAAAGAAAGAACGCCAAAGCGAGTAGGAGAGCTAAATACATTAAGTATTTGCAAATAAAAGGAGGAAATTGATTATGAAGCGAAACATGACGGCAACAGTGATGGCATTGGCAATGAGCACGGTTATGACGGCAGCGGTGCTAAGCGGATGCGGCGGCACACCAAAGGAGACCGCGCCGGAGACAGCCAAGGAACAGCAGACGGAAGCCCAGACCGCGGATACTACTGGGGAAAGCGGGAAGGACGAAGAAAGCAGCGCCGAAGCAGCATCAGGTAACTATGGGGATAAGACAATTGGATTTGTGGGGATGACTTTAAACAACGAATATCACATTACCCTGGCCAACGGCGCCAAAGTGGAAGCAGAGGCAAAGGGCGTCAAGATTGAGGTCCAGGCCGGAGATCAGCATGCCAGCGCTGATGCGCAGCTTGGCATTATTGAAAATATGATTGCCAACAAGGTGGACGAAATCCTGCTGGTTCCCAGTTCCTCTGATGGTTTGGAATCCGCTCTTACAAAATGTAAGGAGGCAGGCATCCCTATCATCAACCTGGATACAAAGCTGACCGATGAGAGCCTTGCCAATGTGGGCCTGGATATCCCGTTTTATGGAACCAATAACTACGAAGGTGCCAAGCTGGCAGGCGAATATGTGGCGAAAAACTTTGAGAAGGGAACTAAGACAGCCATTCTTAAGGGGATCGAAGGACAGACCAATGCAGCGGACCGTTACAATGGATTTATAGAAGGAGCCGGGGATACGGTAACTGTTGTGGCTGAACAGACAGCAAACTGGGAGGTGGATCAGGGATACACAGCTGCCCAGAATATCATAAGCGCTAATCCTGATGTTGAACTTTTCTTCTGCTGCAACGACAATATGGGTATCGGAGCATTAAGAGCCATCAAGGAAGCTAATATGCAGGAGCAGGTTCAGATTATCGGATTTGATGCGGTCAGCGAAGCGCTGAACCTGGTGGAAAGCGGGGAGTTCCTGGCAACCGTGGCACAGTATCCGGCTGAAATGGGAAAACTGGGTGTGGATAATATGCTTAAAATATTTGACGGCGGTGAGGCAGAATCCTATATTGATACCGGAACGGAAGTTATTACAAAGGACAATGTAGGCGAGTTTAAGGATTACTTAAAAACCTTTGAGTAGGAGCAGGGTTGGAGTTTTGCAAAGGATTTTTTATATGGGATCCCAACATACTTCAGGCCATAATAAAATCAGAGCTGCCGGCGGCAGCAGAATGAGAGGCAGAAATGGACTTTAAAAAATGTATTGTAGAGAGCGGGAAAAGGCTGGAGAATTCAGGCCTTACTGTTGAGACATGGGGAAATATCAGTATCCGCGATCCTGAGACCGGGCTGGTATACCTGACACCCAGCGCCATGAAATACAGCACCATTGTAGAAGACGACGTAGTGGTCTGCAAGCTGGACGGGACAATCGTGGAAGGGCACAGGAAACCCACCATTGAGACAGGGCTGCACCTGGCTGTCTACAGAAACAGAGGAGAGGTAAACGCGGTCATCCATACCCATCCCATGTATTCCATGGTATACGCCACTCAGGGTAAGGACATTCCTCTGATAATTGATGAGGCAGCCCAGGCCATGGGGGACACCTGCAAATGTACACAGTATGCACTGCCCGGTTCTGAAGAACTGGCGGCTGAATGTGAAAAGGCATTGGGAAAGGAAGCAAATTCCTGCCTTCTCCATTCCCACGGAGCTGTCTGCGTGGGGGAGAATATGGACGCGGCGTTTAAAGTGGCAACTGTCCTGGAGGCAACAGCCAGAATTCTTTACATGATTGAAGCCACAGGCGGAAAACCGGCAGGGATATCCCCCGAAAATGTAGCGGCGATGAAGGACTTTGCCAAAAATCATTATGGACAGGGTAAATAGCGGGTTATAAGAGAGAATCGGAACATAAAAGAAGTAAGAAACATAAAAGGCAACAGTACATTTTTACTGCTGCCTTTTACTGCACTATTGAACATTAGGTAAACAAAAAAAGCCTCTTTAAGGCTTTTTCGCATTTTACAGAGCAGGTGATGGGAATCGAAGCTACCACCTACCTACTCATAATATCAAATCTAACGTAAAAGAAAGGAGATTCTGGTACTTCACTATCTTACCATACCTATCGTACTCAAATCGTACTAGAATCGTACTTCCATCTTATGGTGTCTACCAAAGAC
>JAJQEA010000104.1 GCA_021201905.1 Clostridia bacterium | reverse complement strand
GATTTTATTGATGGGCATGTCAAGAATTTTCGCCAAAAGCATACGGTGATGGGTGATATCCTGATCACACGATTTTACCACCAATACCCCGTCGGGATCGCAATACGCAAGGCCTGCTTCCGTTTCAAGATAGGCGTGATCCACACATTGTGTGGAATAATCCTGTTCAACAATGATATCACTGTTTCTAAAACCGATTTCAACATCCCCCTTTATAACAGATATTGAAGAAACCACGTTGTCCGGGTAAGCATCGTGAATCACTGATTTACAGCCAATTGCATCGGCAATATCAGCGACAACGGGAAGCTTCCTGTATGTAATCTCAATTGATTTTTCGGCTTCTTCCGCCTCTTCTAATGTTTCAGCTACAATAGCCGCAACCGGTTCTCCATAAAAGCGGATTTTGCCCTTTGCCAGAACGGGCTGATCATGATAATAAACGCCAAATCCGTCTTCCCCGGGCACATCTTTACTGGTAATAACCGTTTCAACTCCCGGCATTTCAAGTGCTTTTTCATAATCAATCTTCAGAATCTCAGCGTGAACCTCCCGGCTTCTGACAAGGTGGATATGAAGCATTCTGGGCATCGTCATGTCAGCCGCATATTCCAGAGCGCCCGCAGCCTTCCCCCTGGCATCCACTCTCTCTATGGGGGAACCAATGATTTTACCTGTGTCCGGAACAACGGAATCCAGACAATCAACGCTCCGGTCATGATTCAGGATATCCCGTGCCAGCTCTATGGCCTCAACTATTTTGACGTAGCCCGTGCATCTGCATATATTTCCGCCCAGGCGTCTTCTAATTTCCACTTTATCAGGATGTCTGTTTTCTTTTAATATGGCTGTTGCCGCCATAATCATACCCGGAGTACAATAACCGCATTGGACGGCCCCGACTTTTATGAAACATCGTTGTATAATGCTCAACCCGTCAGTTCCAATGCCTTCTATGGTCAGAATCTCACTGTGATTGGCCTTGATAACCGGTATCATGCAGCTTTTTTTCAGTACGCCGTTAATCAAAACAGAACAAGTTCCGCATTCTCCTGCATTACAGCCTTTTTTGTTCCAATCAAATGAAGCTCTTCTCTCAAAAAATCCGCAAGCCGCATTGACGGAGCAACATACTTACAAACTTTTTTGCCATTTACTTTTAATTCTATTTTTACAAGTTCTGCATTCATAATTTCCCACTCTTTTAAGACCCATTTTTGCGTCTGAGGCATTTGGTCAACACGGTACAATATTAATTTCTGCAAGTGATTCATAAAGACCGGCCAGCAAAAAGTTCCTGATGACTGTCTTTCTATACTCTCTTCTGCTTCTGGACTTAACAATATCACCGGGAATGCATTCAGCCATCTTCTGAATGATATCCTTTGAAATAAGGCTTCCCTTCAAATTGTCCTCGATTTCTTTTAGTCTCACAGGAGCCGGTCCGATTCCTCCAAACGCGATTCTGACATCCTTAAAATATTGATTTGTTTCATCGGCCTTTACTAAAAAGGCGGAATTCACGGTTGAAATACACAAGGAGCGTCTAAGCCCTACTTTTTTAAATGCACACCCGTAACCTCTCAATATGGGACATGTAACAGATTGGATAACCTCTCCTTCAGACAACGAAGTTTTTCCAACACCTTTAATAAAATCTGACAGCGGTACATCACTCATGCAAATACCGTTTCCATTTTTCCTAATCATACGAATCATTGCATCCATGGCCAATAAAGGCGGTATGAAATCTGCGCAGGGAGATGCGTTCGCCAGATTGCCTCCAACGGTTGCAATCTCCCGTATCTGCTGATCTGCAAAGTAACTGGCTGCATGCCTCAAAACAGGCACAGCGTCAATTAATTCCGGTTCTTCTAAAAACTGTTGAATTCTGGTATTTGCCCCAATTGTTATGAACCCGCATTCAGATTCAATCATGGAAAAATCTTCAATGCTGGTGATATCGATTGCAGAGTCCTGACCGTTAAAGGGAGTCCTTTCTTCTGCAAACAGATCGGTTCCTCCGGAAATAATATCAAAGGAATGAGCATTATGTTCCATCAAGCTGAAAAGTTCTTCCTTTGATTTCGGCATATAATATTTTTTGTATTGAAGCATACAATTACTCTCCTAGCCCGGAATCTTTACAACTACTTTGATTGCGTCGTCTATTCTTTCTTTTGAATATTTCAGGGCCGTAAGCAGATCCCCGAACCCAAATGTATGAGTATGAATCAGGGATGCGTCAAACCGCTTTTCGCTAATCAGGGAAGCCGCTCTGTGAACCGCGCTTCTGCCTTCGCCTCTAATACCAAAGAGAGAAATGTTATTGCGGACCAAGGCTGCCACATCAACCTCAACCGGCTTGGACGGGAAAGCCGCCAGGCAGATTCTTCCGCCCCTCTTGACCATGCTGGAAGCCTCATTGACAGCATTGGGAGCTCCGGAGCATTCCATTACATAGTGAACACCCTCACCCTTTGTAATTTCTTTGACCGCCTTAACAACGTCCTGGTTTCTGACATTTACGGTGTAATCTGCCCCCAGTTTTTTTCCTAGCTCAAGTCTGTTATCCCTTGTACCAGTCAAAATTACTGGGTTGGCGCCCAAAGCCTTGGCAACCGCAACTGCCATCAAACCAATGGGTCCTGGTCCGGTTACAACCACCGACTGACCCGCAATCAAACCGCCAAGGGTATCTAAGCCATACATTGCGGTTCCGGCAGTCACAATCAGAGTCGCCTCTTCATCTGTAACATTGTCACCCACATGGCACAACGTATTTACATTGTTGATGGCGTATTCCGCAAAGCCTCCATCCGTTGTAAAGCCATTGGCTCTGTGGCCCTTATCGTTGCCTTCATAGTTTTTGCCATAATTCAGGCACGAAGTATACATGCCCTCACGGCAGCGTTCACAGCTCGAACAGCCGGCATGGATTTCCACTGCCACTCTGTCGCCAACTTTATATTCGTCAACACCAGCTCCCAGCCTGACAACGGTTCCCATGTACTCATGTCCAGGTGTAAAGCCCTTGTTGAAAGGCAAACCGCCCTGAATCAAAGCGGGTGGTCCATTTTCAATGATTTCCAAATCGGTGGCGCAAATAGCCACCGCGTCAATTCTGACAAGCACCTCTGACTTTTTAGGCTGCGGAACCGGTTTCTCTTCCAACGTAAGTACTCCTGGATCCCCCAAAACCCATGCTTTCATTTTTTCTGGAATTTCATAATTCATAAAATATTTCCTCCTTTTTTATTGTACATATTTTCATGGTCCTAGAAGCCAATTGTATGTTTGAGTTTCTGGACCCTTTCACACCAATTTCCAACATTCCAGTCCCCAAAAGAACCAAGGCCGGACAGCTCGTCTCTGCCGTAATATACGGGAACATGCACCAGGGACAGACCATCATGCTCATATGCCTGGCTTAATGCTTTTTCAAGTTCTTCTACCGTAACTCCGCCATAGAATCCCTTCACTCCTTTGACTGCTTCTGCCATTTGAACGTAGTCTACTGCAACTGTGTCATCTGTTTTAAACTCCACGTCATATTGAGAGTGCTGCAGACTGGTAATAGCCCCCATACGCCGGTTATCAAACAGAACAATCATACCTTTTAGTCCATGCTGAACTCCATCAATTAATATCTGGGGATTCATCATAAAGCTTCCGTCACCCGTAAAGGCCACAGGGTAATCTTTTCCTCCTGCCAGCGCGAACGCAAGCATGGATGATACCGCAAATCCCATATAGAATGAACCAGTGTCTGTTATTGTCTGCCCCGGCTTTTCATCTGTTACAATTTGGAAGCCATTTGCCTGAACATCCCCCGCGTCAAATATTTTTACACAGCCATGCATATCCGCAAAATCCACTGCCCTTTTGATTGCGGCTGGCTCTGTCAGAATGGACTGTCCCCTCTTTTCATCCACCAAGACAGGGTTGTCATATCTTAACTGTTTATAAGCCTCCCACTCCATCCGTTTCTTCGTGCACTCTTTCAGCCACTCAGGGTCAGATGCTCTGTTTTCAGTATTTTTCAGCAACCCGATTAATTTTAAGAGCACTTCCCTTGCATCCCCCTGTATGCGCACAGAATTATTATATTGAGCCAAATCATCATAATCACAATTGATATTTATAATTTTCTTGGCCTTACGAAACGCGGTCCCTGAACTATCCCATTGGCAAACGCCTCTTGCTCCAATGACAATCATCAAATCGCATTCGTTCATAGCGTAATTTCCGCATATTGAACCCTTGGAACCGCCAACACTCATATTGCGCTTTTTTGAATATGAATATAAGCCCGGCACCTGCGGTCCGTGTACATATACAGCATCCGTCAGTTCTAAGAATTCCTCCAACACCCCGGCCGGAACATTTGCAGCCCCGCCTCCAACTTTGACTGTAATCCTGGACGAATCGCGGATAGCCTCCAGTGCGGCGTTAAAAACACTCATATCTGTGCTTATAACTTTTGACTCCTCTGATTTCTCAGTAAACTCAAGCAGATTGCAGCTTTCCATTATTTTAGGCTGGATATTCATAGGCAGAAGCATGTAGAACGGCGAACGTTTTGCTCTTCCATGGACTGCCCCATCTCCTCTTTTCAGAGCTGTAAACACTGCTTCCGGCGTATGCAGCGAATATGCAGGTCCAAATGCGGACAGGAGCCGCAGAAACAGTTCCTGCTCTCTTTTTGGAATTTGCTGCATGTTAGGCCCTTCACTGTGGCTGGGTGCATCCCCCATTAAATAATAGATCCCAAGGCCATTGGCCAACGGAACCAGCGATCCGGCGGCCGCCTGTAAGGCCCCCGGTCCAATGGAGGTAAAAACCGCCGGAACCTCATTATATTTCCACCTGAGCATTGCCGCCACATGGGACGCCTCCACTTCATTCCGGACATTAACCGTTTTAACGGCATTTTCTTCTTCATATATACGCAGCACTTCACCGACATCCGTCATCCCATGACCAAAAATACCCACAAAGGTTCTGACACCCTGGTTGATTAAGCCTAACACAACTGCCTCGCTGAGACTGATGTCCTGAAATTGTTCCAGGCTGCCAGCTTCCACAGCTTTACGAATTGTGCCATATGTTTTAATCTCTTTCGCACGTTTTCTTCTCTGTTCCATCATTTCATTTATCATGATTCCTCTATACCTCTTTTAATTTCATGTGTTTCCATCTTACCGGCCTCTACCTGAACAGTTACTTTCAATATTAAATCTCTTTCCTCCTCCTGGTAATCAGCTAAGTTAAAATTACCTCTTTCTTGGCTTTGATTATATCATAATGAGAATATGTTACAATACACAATCGGGAACACGATTGCGTATTATGCAACCATGGGTAATTTTGTCTTTTTCTCACAAATACAATGGTTATTTTTAGTTATATTTGCCAAAGTAGTGTTAATGTAAGATATATGCTATAATGAGAGAAATCCATATGGGGTGGGGGATTCTGTCCGGAACCGTTGGAGAACGTGATAGATTACATAAAACATATTGATACCGGAATGGATGCCGGCAAACATTCTTATAGGAGCGGTAAAATGATACAATCTCTTGATCGAGCAATGACAATTCTGTCAATTCTTGAACAGAAAAACACGGCAAGCGTTACAGAAATCGCGGAAGAATTAGGTGTAAATAAAAGTACTGTCTCCCGGTTAATAGAGACACTGAGAAACCATGATATGGTGCAGGCAGATCCTGCAACAAAAAAATATCGCCTGGGCTTTAAAATCTTATATTTGGGAGAAGGCGTAAAACGAAATATTAATATAATAACAACTGCCCGTCCCTTTTTGACAAAGCTTTATGATGAACTGGATGAAAGTGTGCATTTATGCGCCTTCAATAACGACGCGGCCTATGTGGTGGATCAGGTTCAGTCAAATAAGGTGTATAACCTGTCGGCTACTGTGGGTATGGCAGAGCCGCTGCATAGTTCTTCTGTGGGAAAATGCATTCTTGCCTTCAGACCCCCTTTCGTTGCCGCGCGTTTGTTAAAGGACTACCCCCTAACAGCTTATACTCCGAAAACAATCACAGATATAGGCAGCCTGATGGAACAACTGGCAATCATACGCAGCCAGGGCTATGCGGTAGATGATGAGGAGATAGCGTTAGGCGTCAGATGTATCGCAGCCCCTATCTATGATTACCGCGGCGAGGTAAATTACAGTCTGGGCGTCTCAGGAACGACCAACAACATAAAACCATCTTCCATGGACCGTTATCTCTCAGCGCTGCTGTCTGCCAGCAGCCAAATCAGTTCTGCGCTGGGTTATAAATGCAGCAGACAGAGCCCGGAAGCTCAACCGCCCGGTCCCCATGGAGACAGCGTCCGGAATGACGCAGAAGTCTGAACGCACATATAAAAAAACCCCGGAGCTGCTGCTCTGGGGTTTTCGCTTTGTGCCCACATGGACATCTGATTTCTTTCTTTTGCCTGGTTTTATTATATAACCATTGCTTATTTATTGTTAAGAGCCGCCTGGGTGGTGGAGGCCTTTGCAGAGCAATCTAATCTCCCATATTTTTATATCTTTCCACTCTACAAAATACCATGGTCTAACCCAATCAAATATGATATACTATGTATGTTGTCGCACCCTATACTGGTAACAGGAAGGGGGTGCCTGCATGGATTTGCTCTCCTTTATTCTTTCTGTTTTGGCAAGTGTAATTGCTTATTACATATGCAAGTGGTTAAACAGAAATGACAGCGACAATTAACCCAAATGAAAACCCCAGGACTTGCCCTCCTGGGGTTTTCTCTTGATGCCTACATAAAAGATTTGCTCTCTTTTTGCTTAGTAAAAGTATATCACATATTCAAAGCAGTTTCAACTATTATTTATTGTTCAATGCCGCCTGCGCTGCTGCCAAGCGTGCAATCGGAACGCGGAATGGAGAACAGGATACATAGTTCAGTCCAATCTTGTGGCAGAACTCTACGGATGAAGGATCTCCGCCGTGCTCGCCGCAGATACCGCACTTCAGGTCTGCCTTAGTGGAACGTCCCTTCTCAACAGCCATCTTAACCAGCTGTCCAACGCCTTCCTGATCCAGTCTTGCAAATGGGTCAGACTCATAAATCTTAGCCTTGTAGTAGGAATCCAGGAACTTGCCGGCATCGTCACGGGAGAAGCCGAAGGTCATCTGTGTAAGGTCATTGGTTCCGAATGAGAAGAAGTCTGCCTCTTCTGCAACCTTGTCAGCTGTCAGGGCTGCTCTCGGAATCTCAATCATGGTACCAATGTGATACTGGATGTCGGAGTTTTTCTCCTTCTTAACCAGTTCAGCAATCTCAACCACTACGTCCTTAACGTACTTAAGCTCTTTCTTCTCGCCAACTAATGGAATCATAATCTCAGGAACAATGTCATATCCGCACTCTTCCTTAACCTCGATTGCAGCTTCCATGACAGCCCTTGTCTGCATCTTGGCAATTTCCGGATAAGTAACAGCCAGACGGCAGCCGCGATGGCCCATCATTGGGTTGAACTCATGAAGTTCAGCACACTTGGCGTTAACAGCCTCAACCGTCATTCCCATATCATCAGCCAGAGCCTTGATGTCCTCCGGATCGGTAGGAACAAACTCATGCAGAGGCGGATCCAGGTAACGGACAGTCATAGGTCTTCCCTCCAGGGCCTTGTACATAGCCTTGAAGTCGCCCTTCTGGAACGGAATCAGCTCATTTAATGCTTCTTCTCTCTGCTCAACTGTCTCGGACAGAATCATCTTACGAATCTTCGGAATTCTCTCTGCGTCAAAGAACATGTGCTCTGTACGGCAGAGACCAATGCCCTCGGCGCCCAGCTTAACAGCGTTCAGGGTATCTGCAGGGGTATCTGCGTTGGTGCGTACACGCAGGGTCCTGAACTGGTCAGCCCACTCCATGATGCGCTCAAAGTTACCACTTACAGTAGCTTCCTGTGTAGCGATATCGCCCTTGTAGATCTTTCCGGTAGAACCATCCAGGGAAATGTAATCTCCCTCATGGAATGTATGTCCGCCAAGTTCAAATACCTTAGCCTCTTCGTCAATCTTAATCTCGCCGCAACCGGATACACAGCAGGTACCCATGCCGCGTGCAACAACTGCTGCATGGCTGGTCATACCGCCGCGGACAGTC
The DNA here is from genome assembly GCA_021201905.1 of Clostridia bacterium. Lineage (GTDB taxonomy): Bacteria > Bacillota > Clostridia > Lachnospirales > Lachnospiraceae > Enterocloster. Next base: position 9,601 of record JAJQEA010000104.1, on the reverse strand, counting down.
AGGATACCCTGTGCCGCGTGCATACCCTCAATATCCTCTGGAGATGTCTCCAGACGAACCAGGATAACTCTCTCGCCTCTGCCGCCCTTGCCGGCATCCTTAGCCTCGTCAGCTGCAAAGTATACCTTACCAGCCGCAGCGCCAGGAGATGCAGGAAGCGCGCTTCCGATTACTTCACCGGCCTTCAGTGCCTCCGGAACAAAGGTAGGATGCAGCAGCTGGTCTAAGGACTTAGCCTCAATTCTGCATACAGCCTCTTCCGGGGTAATCATGCCTTCATCTACTAAATCGCAGGCAATCTGGATAGCTGCCGGAGCAGTTCTCTTGCCGTTACGTGTCTGTAAGAAGTACAGCTTGCCTTCCTCAATGGTAAACTCCATGTCCTGCATATCGCGGAAATGGTTCTCCAGCTTCATAGCCAGATCCATAAATTCCTTATAGCACTCCGGAAGGTCCTCTGCCAGTTTGGAGATTGGCTGTGGTGTACGGACACCTGCAACCACGTCCTCGCCCTGTGCGTTAATCAGGTATTCGCCGTAGATTCCCTTTGCACCGGTGGATGGGTTACGTGTAAACGCAACACCTGTACCGGAGGTCTCGCCCTTGTTTCCGAATACCATGGTCTGAACGTTAACAGCAGTACCCCAGTCGCCAGGGATATCGTTCATACGGCGGTATACGATGGCACGCGGGTTGTCCCAGGAACGGAACACAGCCTTAACAGCGCCCATCAGCTGTTCGGTAGGATTCTGTGGGAATTCCTCGCCATTCATGGCATCCTTGTAAACAGCCTTGAATTTTGCTGCCAGCTCTTTCAAATCATCAGCAGTCAAATCTGTATCAAAATGTACGCCCTTTGCTTCTTTCATCTCATCGATGATTTTCTCGAAGTAGGACTTTGGAACTTCCATAACAACGTCAGAATACATCTGAATGAATCTGCGGTAGGAATCGTAAGCAAATCTTGGGTTGCCGGTCTTCTTTGCAAATCCCTCAACTGCAACGTCGTTTAATCCCAGGTTCAGGATGGTATCCATCATACCAGGCATGGATGCGCGTGCGCCGGAACGTACGGAAACCAGTAACGGATCCTCTGTATCACCGAACTTCTTGCCATTGATACCTTCCAGCCAGGTAATGGCCTCAAAAATCTGGTCCTGAATTTCCTGTGAAATCTGCTTGCCACAGTTATAATATTCGGTACAAGCCTCTGTTGTAACAGTAAATCCCTGTGGAATGGGCATTCCCAGGTTTGTCATCTCTGCTAAGTTGCAGCCCTTGCCGCCAAGAAGGTTTCTCATTGCCGCACTGCCTTCGTGGAACTTATAAACCCATTTTGCCATAAGTTAATTCCTCCTCATGTTCTTGTAGACTGGCATTCTACGCTCTGTTTTATGCCTTTCATATCTGAACGGAACAAATATACATGCCTTGTCCGTCCACCTCGTTCATTATATCACAAAGATTTCGCGAGTAAAGAGTTTTTCCGTGAAAATTTGTTAAATTTTAAGGTAAAATCGCTGTAAGCACTTTCATTTTCTGTCATTTTCACATATCCGTTATTGAGTCGTATATGCGAACCGTCAGTGTTGTATGTACATAACTTTGCGGATAGCCCTGCATCGGGCGAAAAGCCGAACCGGATTGGCTTCCGTTTCGTTCATGTAAGCTCTTACAAGTTTTCAGGGCAAATGGTTGAAAGGCAAATGGTTTCACGGCAAATAGATCCCAAAAAGAAATCCCGTGTACTGGTATACACGGGATTTCGCAGACTGTAGACAAGGCGGCTCTGGGATTTGTATCCCAGAGCCATTTTTCTCTTATTATCCGAATTGTGTATAAAATAGAAATTTTGTGTGGCTCCCCTTCTTCCAGGAGTCCCCATTTTGCCTTTATCTTCGCCAGTTTTTTGAGATTCATGCAGGCAAATGTAAGCCCGGCTTTCATTTCCATTCGGGCTTTTCCATACATCTGTGTATACCGGAATCCATGATTCTCCTTTGCACTTGCGAATATTCGTTCAATGGTTTCTTTTCTTTGCGAATATAACTCTTTCATCCCAAGCGTATGACGGATATCTTCACACGTTTCCAGGTATGGCTCCCATATGTGGCGTGTAACAACCTTTACATGATCCTTGCTTTGGGTACACTGCGCCAGGTATGGACAGTTTTCGCAGACTGTTCCGCTGCTTTTATATTCACGATATCCATCACGGTTGGTTGTACGATAGGACAGTACCTGATTGTTTGGACAGATATAGCAATCATAATACTCATCATAAACGTACTCATATTTCTTGAAGAACCCTTTTTTGGTCATGGGGCACTTGTATGGCAAAAGTGGCTTGATCCCATCATCTATCAGGAGTTTTGCTATACCGGGGGTTTTATATCCTGCATCGGCTATCAGCGTCTTGATTCCAATCTCTTTTATCTTGTCATACAGGAACTTAAAGGTTCTGCTGTCATGATGGTTTCCCGGATGAACACTATAACCAAGTATCCAGCCATTCTTATCACACGCGGTCTGTACTGCATAGGCAAATACACTTTTATGTTCCCCTTTGTGGAACCATCCACTTTCAGGGTCAGAAGTACTTGTTTTAATCGTCTTTTCTTCTTTGCCACCGGATGGGCCGGATGGCGGATTATTGTCATCATCCTTTTCTTTCAGCGGCCGTTTACCATGTGCTTCACGGTCTTCATTGATTTCCTTCTTTAGCAAATCTTCAAAAAACAAAGCCTCCTCCTGAGCAATCTGTTTCTGCATCTTTTTATTGTTTGCCCTGGCTTTTACATGGGTAGAATCCACAAAGACCTCACTTGGGTCTATCAGTTTAAATTTATAGCATTCCTGCAGTATATGGGAAAATATCTGCTCAAAAAGGCCAGTGTCCTTAAAACGGCGGGTATAGTTTTTTCCGAACGTTGAGAAATGAGGGACCTTATCCATCATTTCAAGTCCAAGAAACCATCGATAAGCTACATTTACTTCTATTTCCTTTACGGTCTGCCGCATGCTTTTGATACCATACAGGTACTGGATGAATGGAAGCTTTATCAACATGACCGGGTCCATACTGGGGCGTCCATTATCAGGACTGTACTTGTCCACTACAAGGCCATAGATGAAGTTCCAGTCAATCGCTTTATCAATGATTCGCAGAAGATGATCCTGGGGAACCATGTCATCCATACAGAATATCTGAATCTGCCCTCTTTTCTTGTCCTTATTTTGAGTCATCATAGAAATATCCCACCTTCCTTTGATACTTCCATTCTATCAGAAAAGAGCTATAAAATCCTGAAAACAGGAATATTTATAGCTCTTTTAACGAAACATCCGAGGCGTGAGCCTTGGGCTTTGTCTACAGTCTGAGAAATCCCGTGTACTGGTATACACGGGATTTCGCTTTGTGTCCAAATGGACATACTTAACTTCCTAGCTAAGATTATTCTGCACCAAATCAAGTGTTATGTCAATATCACACCTTAAACCGGTACCCAACCCCCCATATCGTTTCAATATACTGCGGTTTGGCCGTGTTAAACTCTATCTTCTCGCGGATCTTCTTAATATGCACCGTTACAGTGGCAATGTCCCCAATGGACTCCATATCCCATATCTTGCTGAACAGCTCCTCTTTGGTAAACACATGGTTAGGGTTCTGGGCCAGGAAGGTCAGAAGGTCAAACTCCTTTGTGGTAAAGGTTTTCTCCTCCCCGTTAACCCACACGCGCCGGGCTGTCTTGTCAATCTTCAGACCGCGGATTTCAATCAGCTCATTGGACGGCTGACCGCTGCCAATGAGGCGCTCATATCTGGCCATGTGCGCCTTTACCCTGGCCACCATCTCGCTTGGGCTGAATGGCTTGGTGATATAATCATCTGCCCCCAGTCCCAGACCGCGGATTTTGTCAATGTCCTCTTTTTTGGCTGAAACCATAATGATGGGCGTGTTCTTTACTTCCCGCACTCTCTTACATATCTCAAAGCCGTCCGTACCGGGCAGCATCAGATCCAGAATCAAAAGATCATAGTCTTCCTTCAGCGCCTTATCCAGGCCGGAACTTCCGTCATTTTCAATCTCTACCTCAAAGCCGGACAGCTCCAGATAATCCTTCTCCAACTCTGCTATGCTCTCCTCATCTTCCACGATTAGAATCTTGCTCATCCTGTAAAACCTCCTGATATTTTCTTAGAACAAAATGAATCTCCGTTCCGATTCCTTCCTTGCTGGTGGCCCATATACGTCCCCCGTGGTCCTCCACAATCTTGCGCACGATGGATAAACCTATACCGCTTCCTCCCTGGGCTGAATTTCGGGAGGAGTCCGTACGGTAGAACCGGTCAAAAATATTGGGCAGGTCCTTTGCTGCTATGCCTTTGCCATTATCCTCTATTTCAACCTGGATAAAATCGCCTACGTCCTTTATCCTAATATTGATAATGCCCTTTTTCTTATCCAGATATTTCACGGAATTGCTGATAATATTATTCATGACGCGCTTCATCTGCTCTGCATCGGCAATGATGACCACGTCTTCATCCACATAATTGAAATATCCCAACTCAATCCCCCTGGCTTCCATATCCAGGCCAACCTCCTCCACGCAGTCCCTGAAATACTGGGCCACGTTGATCTTGCTGAAGGTATAGGGAATCTTATTGGTATCGATCTTGGAATAAAAGGTCAGCTCGTCAATCAGCCTGTCCATATCATTAGACTTATTGTATATGGTGCGGATGTATTTGTCCAGCTTTTCCGGCGAAGACGCCACACCGTCCAGTATGCCTTCCACATATCCCTTGATAGCCGTAATCGGTGTTTTCAAATCGTGGGAAATATTGCTAATCAGTTCCTTATTATCCTTGTCATACTGTATCTTGTCTTCCGCGTTCTCCTTCAGCCGGATGCGCATCTCCTCAAAATCCTGGCACAGCTGGCCTATCTCATCATCCGCGTCCACATCCAGTGTGAAATCCAGGTTTCCGTCACGAATCTTCTTCGTGGCCTCCTGAAGTTTGTTTAACGGACTGAGAATGGACCGGTATACCCAGAATGTGAGCACAATGCCCGCAAACACCAGAATGGTGATTCCCAGTATAAGCATTTCCCTTATCATGGATTTTACTTCCGGTATCAGGTCATCCACATTGGAAATAATGAAGGCGCTTCCTTCCTGGCCGTCCGGGAAGGTGAAATCCATCTGCTTAATCAGGTGCTGGCTCTCGCCGTCCAGATAGATGCCGCCCTGTAAATCGCCCTTCATCATATCAAACTGGGGCAGCTGGGCGCATATGGCTTCCCCTGCGGCCGCATTGCTGTCACCGCAGTACAGGATGATATCACCCTTTCGCACGATCAGATATGCATAATGGCTTTTCAGTTCCGCGTTGACCTTATCCAGATATGATAAATCATTGTAGAGCCCAGGATCATTGTCCAGTGTATTCCTGATGTCCTCCTGGGAGCGCTTGGTAATACGGTTAAATATCTGCATGGAATTGCCTGAGAACAGGTCCACCTGCTCCGTAAGTCCGTATTCCTTGGTAAAAGACCTGGTCTGATAATTGCTGAGTGCAAGGACCAGCAGATAAAACAGCAGCATGGGAACGATGGTTATGGTTAAAAATGCCACCGCAAGACGGGTCCTCAGTTTCATAAGCCCCATCCTCCTTTGTCATGATACGGTCTGACATTATGAGTACTGCATCGTATAAGCTTCCTATACAATGCAGTACCCGCTTCCATCCGAAAACAAAGACAGTCTGTCATCCATTATTGCTAGTATATCACAATTACTAATATTCGTTTATAAAAGGTTTCTAAATTTTATGAACAAAAGACCTGTTTTTCCTTGTTTCCTCCTGGATTTCTGATATAATAATAATATTGTTCTTATAAAGCAAGGACCAAAAGGACGAATGATTGGGGTTATATTTTATGATAGGATTTTACAGCTATACGGTTGTATTGACATATTTGGGACTGGCTTCCTCGGCCATAGGCATGTTTCTCACCTTCCAGGGATTTGCAAAATACGCTCTGTTCTGTCTGGCGTTCTCCGGTCTGTGCGACATGTTCGACGGCAAGGTGGCCCGTATGAAAAAGGACCGCACCGAAGATGAAAAACGCTTCGGAATCCAGATTGATTCTCTCTGTGATGTGGTCTGTTTTGGGGCTTTTCCCATGATACTGTGTTATTCCATCGGCATGCGGGGACCGGCAGGCCTCTCCATCCTGGTATTTTATATGATTGCAGGTGTCATACGTCTGGCATTTTTTAATGTCATGGAAGAAAAGCGGCAGGAAGAGACGGATGAGGCGCGCAAGTACTACCAGGGACTTCCCATCACCTCCATAGCCATTATTCTGCCTTTGTTCTGTACCCTGCGCCCTCTGCTGGGCCACCGGTTCCTGTCAGAGCTTCACATCTGCATCCTCACAGTGGGGCTGCTGTTCATCATTAACTTCCCGCTGCGCAAACCCGGATGGAAAATGCTGACCCTTCTGGTCGCCATTGTATCCTGTGCACTGATTAAGATATATTTCTTCTGATAATAGAGAAAGGTGTGATTCCATGCAATATGCAGACAGAACCGGCCGTTATCTGGGCGGCAGCACCCTCCAGGACCGTTTCCTGGAGGATTTATACGCCAGTTTTCTGGGCCGAATGCTCATAAAACCCCTGGTCCATCCGGCGGTTTCCAAAATCTGCGGCGCTTTTCTGGACTCTTCCTTGTCAGCGCCCTTCATTCCCGGTTTCATGAAGGCTGCGGGTATCTCCACAGAGGGCTGCGAGACACCGGCAGGCGGAAGATACCGCTCCTTTAACGCCTTCTTTACCCGCAGGATGCTGCCCCAGGCAAGACCCTTTGACGCCAGGGACCATATACTGTGCAGCCCCTGCGACGGGTTTGCAAGCGTCTATCCCATCCATAAAAACATGGGCATCACCATCAAGCACACGGAATATACGCTGGACCAGCTTTTAAGGGACTCTGGCCTGGCTGCCCGCTACGCCGGCGGCACTGCCCTTCTCTTACGGCTCACTGTATCGGATTACCACCGCTATGCCTATGTGGACCGCGGACGGTGCTCCTCTTACCGCCGGATCCCCGGCGTGCTCCACACGGTCAATCCGGCGGTGGCCTGCCGCCGTCCTGTCTATAAGGAAAACACAAGAGAGTATTCCCTGCTGCGCTCCGAATCCTTCGGCACAGTGCTGATGATGGAAATCGGGGCTCTTATGGTAGGGAAAATTGTAAACCACCACAAGGCTTATACCAGCATTGATGTATTCCGGGGTCAGGAAAAAGGCTACTTTGCCTTTGGAGGTTCCTCCATCCTGCTGCTCTTCCAGCCCCATACCGTCACCATTGACAGGGATATCATGCGCAACACGGCCCTGGATGTGGAAACCAGGGTACGGATGGGCGAAGCCATCGGCCGGGTAGCAGAGTCAGATTAATGGAATCCAAACAGATTAGAGAAATTTAAACGGGCTTAAATTACAAAACCCCCGCAGGCTCCTTACCGGAACCGCGGAGGTTTTTTCTTCTGCATTTCAATACCATTTCAGTGCAATTTCAATGCAGCTTCCATCTATCTCTTGTTATCTCTTAAAACATAAACTTCTCTGCGAAGTAATCCTTTAACTCAGCTATCGGAACCCTTACCTGCTCCATGGTGTCCCTGTCGCGGACCGTAACGGCATGGTCCTCTTCTGAGTCGAAGTCATAGGTAATACAGAATGGAGTACCGATTTCATCCTGTCTCCTGTATCTCTTACCAATGTTGCCCCTGTCGTCAAACTCGCAGTTGAAATACTTGGAAAGCTCGGTGTAAATCTTCTCAGCGCCTTCATTCAGCTTTTTGGACAGAGGAAGCACGCCCACCTTTACAGGGGCAATGGCCGGATGGAAATGAAGAACGGTTCTTACATCGCCTTCCCCGATTTCCTCCTCGTCATAAGCAGCGCACAGGAATGCCAGCGTCACGCGGTCAGCTCCCAGTGAAGGTTCGATAACATAAGGAATGTATCTCTCCTTTGTCTCATCGTCAAAGTAGGACATATCCTGTCCGGATACCTTCTGGTGCTGGCTCAAGTCATAGTCAGTCCTGTCGGCAATGCCCCAAAGCTCGCCCCAGCCAAAGGGGAACAGGTACTCCAGGTCCGTGGTTGCCTTGCTGTAGAAGCTTAGCTCCTCAGGAGAGTGATCCCTGGCTCTCAGCTCGTCATCCTTGATGCCCAATGACCATAACCAGTTAATGCAGAATTCCTTCCAGTAAGCAAACCACTCCAGGTCTGTGTCCGACTTGCAGAAGAACTCCAGCTCCATCTGCTCAAACTCCCTGGTACGGAATGTAAAGTTGCCGGGGGTAATCTCGTTGCGGAAGGACTTGCCGATCTGTCCGATACCGAAGGGCACTTTCTTTCTGGAGGTTCTCTGGACGTTCTTAAAGTTTACAAATATACCCTGGGCAGTCTCGGGACGCAGATAAACCGTGCTCTTGGCATCCTCTGTTACACCCTGGAAGGTCTTGAACATCAGGTTAAACTGACGGATATCCGTAAAGTCATGGGCGCCGCAGCTTGGACAGCAGATGTTGTTGTCATCAATATACTGCTTCATCTGCTCCTGTGACCAGCCGTCAACAGAGCCTTCCATCTGGATTCCATGGGCATCGTTGTAGTCCTCAATCAGTTTGTCCGTGCGGAATCTTTCCTTACACTGCTTACAGTCCATCAAAGGGTCAGAGAATCCGCCCAGATGTCCGCTGGCAACCCATGTCTGGGAATTCATCAGAATCGCGCAGTCAACGCCCACGTTGTAGGGGCTCTCCATGATGAACTTCTGCCACCAGGCTCTCTTTACATTATTTTTCAGTTCCACACCCAGGTTGCCGTAATCCCAGGTATTGGCCAGGCCGCCGTAAATCTCAGAACCTGGATACACAAAGCCCCTGTTCTTGGCCAATGCCACGATTTTCTCCATTGTCTTTTCCATATCTGCATCCTCTCTTCTTAATAATTATAGATTTAATATAAATTAAATTATAAGAATTACTTTAATATGATGTAACTGGTTCCCTCGCCGGACGTCTGCACCCGGTTGGAATCCTTCAGGACACAGCCATCGCTTACATACTGGATTTTTTTCTCCGTCACGATGACGCCCTGCCCCGCGGCCTTGACCACCATGCTCTGGCCTTCCTTAAGGGTTGTCCCCTGGTCCACTGCCTTCCCCTTCTCATCATTAAAGGACGCATCCTTTAGTTCACCGGACATGGCAGCCACCCTGCCTGTGTCCAGCTGGGTGAACGGCACATTATAATCCCCAATCTCCTGGGCAAATTCAATCAGACGGCCCGGAGTGTCATACTCCGTAACCAATGTAGCGGTCCCGTTTCCAAGCCTGGCTGAAACCATGGCCACCGGAAGCTTTTCGGAGCCTTCCGCGTTCTCATAGGAAGCCGCCTTTCCCAGTCCGCTGTTAAAATCACTGATTTTCTGTCCGGCCCGAGTCTTCAGCTCATCCTCCGTATAGTCGCCCTGCTGGAACGTCTCCACCGAAGCCCACCTGACGCTGC
>JAJQEA010000072.1 GCA_021201905.1 Clostridia bacterium | reverse complement strand
ATTTATTCAAAGAAAAACGCCCATATACGGGATATGAGCGTTTCTTGATTTACTCTGTATCATATGATATTGGACGCCTCATACGCCCACAAGGCGTCCTTTTTTACCTGGTCCGTCTGTTCCGGCGACTCCAGGCGGAGGTAGTCAGCAGCGGGAAACCTCATAGTGACCGTGGTATACTCTCCCACTTCGCTCTCGTATTTCAGCGAGCCGTGATGGTGCTGCATCACTGACTTGCAAATGGCCAGCCCCATTCCAAACCCGTCTGCTCCCTGGCTGTGGGCCTTATCCCCCTTAAAAAACGGCTGATCTATCTTATCCAGAATGTCAGCCGGGATTCCGGTTCCATGGTCGGTTACCTGGATATAAGCCAGTGCTCCCCCCTTCACCAGCTGCCGTGATCTCAATTTCTCCGCCCTCATGGGAAGCCTTGATCGCATTGTCCAGGACATTTTCCATCATGGTAATAAGAAACTCTCTGTCGCCATAGCAGAATATCCCCTCCGGGATATCCGAAGTAAAATGAATCTGTTTCTGGCCGGCCTTCATCCTTACGGCCATCAGCGATGTCTCCAGCATCTTTCCTACATCCTGCCGTTCAATATTGAGCAGCCCAGGCTGTATACGGGACAGCTTAATCATTTTCCGGGTAATGGAATTCAGCCTTTTCCCCTCCTCCAGGATATAATCCAATGCCTGACCCTGAAGCTCCTTATCACATTCATGGTTCTTTAGCAGCTCCGCATAACCGATAATGGATGTGAGCGGGGTTTTAATTTCGTGGGTCAAATTTCCCACAATCTGTTTGTAATCATCAATGTTCCTGTTGATGGCCTCAGACATAAGATTAAAGTTATGGGACAGTTCACTGATTTCATCCTCCCCTTCAACGGGAAGCTTTAAGGGAATGGATTCCTGGGCCATGAGTTTTGCCGCTTCATTCAGCCGCTCAATGGGCGAGGTAATCCTTTTGGTAATGAGAAACATAATCATGGCTGTGATAAAAGCCTGTATCAGGCAAAGGGCAAAGAAAATATTCAGCTGCATATCGCAGGACTTATATATATCAGATAAATCCTTAATCATCACAACCTTATACATGGAATTGTCACAGGGAAATTCAGACTCCACGTACAGATACCTGGAATCCCCTATATCCTTCATATATGTGGGCGTGTATGCCGCCTGTCCCTCCACAAAGGTGTAGCGGGGAGCCGGAGGAAATTTTTCAAAACTGTCATATATAAGTTCCTCCCCTGCCCAGACCTGCAGGTACCTTCCCTCTCCCGCCAGCTCCTCCCTGAAACCATCCATGAACCCTGACAAGCCGCTCCGGGCCTCTGGTTCCCGGAAAAAGGATTTTATTTTCCGGGCGTAGACAGACTGGTAATATTCCGTCCTCTTCATCTCCCCTTCCAGGGTAAAATGCAGCCCGGTCACCACAATATAGAATCCGCAGAAAAAGAAGATGGCCACACTGGCTATGAATGCGCCCAGGAATATCTTCTGCCAAAGCTTCATCTGTCATCACTCCCCTTAAGCAGATACCCCACCTTGGTCACGGTCTGTATAACCCCTTCCCAGTCCAGCTTTTTTCTCAGCCTCTGGATGTGGATATCCACGGTCCTGGTCTCCCCCACATAGTTATATCCCCATACATCGGAGAGGATTTTCTTTCTGGTCAGCACTTTATCACAGTTGGAGCACAAGTAGTACAGCAGGTCAAATTCCTTGGGTGTCAGCTCCATCTCCTTTCCGTCCCTGAGCACGCGGTGCAGGTCCGGGTCCACGCTGATGTTCCTGACGTTGAGCGGCATGGGACGGCGCCTGCAACGGCGCAGCACCGCCCCCACCCTGGCTAAAAGGTCCATGCTGTCAAATGGTTTTGTGATATAATCATCTGCCCCCACCTGGAGGCACTGGACCTTGCTGCTCAAATCGTCCAGGGCCGTCACCACAATAATGGGCATCTGATAGTCCTTTACCCTGGCGAGAATATCCACTCCGCTTACCTTTGGCAGCATCAGGTCCAGAATCAGCAAATCAAAGGGCTCTGCCTCCAAAATCTCCAGTGCAAATTCCCCGTCATACACCTGGCTGGTATCGTACCCGGCAAAGGACAGGTGGGTTTTAATCAAATTGGAAATCGCTTTATTATCTTCCGCAATCAGTATCCGGTACATGCTTTACCTCCCCCGTATCTTCCTTATCCTGTTCTGTATCCTGCCGGCATTTATCATACTTTTCCGGATGGCGCATAATTTTAATCAACGCCGCGCAGGATGCAATCTGCAGAAACATGGAGGGAAAACCGCCTATGCTGGCAAGGGTCTTGGCGCCTCCCACCCCTGTAAATACAGCCATAACCGCCGCCATGACGCCGATTATCACACCCCAGAGTATCTTCAGGGCTGCCGGGGCCTCCATCTGCTCCTCGGACATTCCGGATGTACACAAAGAGGCGATTGCATTGGTATTGGAGTCCGCGGCTGTGACAAAAGATATGAAAGTTGCCAGCACGAACACGGGAATACACAATTGCCGCAGCGGAAGCACCTCAAAAAGTTTATATACAATGGATTCCGCCCCTGATGTCTCCAACAGCGGAATCAGGCTTTCCTGCATGTGCATATGGATGGCCGTGCCTCCGAATATGGAAACCCAGATCATGGAAAAAACAGTGGGCACAAACAGATTTATGATGATACAGTCCCTGATTTTGTATCCCCTGGCCAGCTTTCCTAAAAACAGTGCCGTAACCGGAGCCCAGGCCAGATAACTGGCCCAGTATCCCACCTTCATATTCCCCAGGCTGGACCAGGAGCTGTTGCCCAGGTTCATGGAATCCGTAAACAGGTTGCACATAAAAAAGGAATCCATCAGCTCGCCCACTGATTCCGTGCCAAAGTTCAAAATGAATTTGGTGGGTCCAAACAGGAAAATGAACAGTATCAGGAATGAAAATATATATACATTAAAGCTGGAAAGCCACTTAATCCCTTTCATGATACCGGAAGACGCCGATATGGTATAGACCAGGATAATGGCCGCCATAACGAGTATCAGCAAAATTCCGTTGGTGGGTATTCCTGTTATATTGGATATGCCTCCCGCCACGGAAAAGGCCCCTGTGGACAGGGAGCCCGACATACCGGCGCAGAGTATGAAAATGCAGAGCGCGTCGATGACGTCTGCCAGCCTTCCCCTGGTGGCCCGATCCCCCAGCAACGGCGAAATGCAGGCCCCCAATGAAAACGGCTTCTTCATGTTGTAATAGGCAAATGCAAACACGGTTGCCGCCAGGGCATAGATTGCATAGGGTGTGATGCCCCAGTGCAGATACATCTGGGCCATGGCAAAAACAGCTGCCTGAGGCGAGTTGGGTTTAATATCAAAAAACGGCGACGGATCGCTCATAAGATACAGAGGCTCTGCTGCTGCCCAGAACATAAGGCCTGCGGCAATGGTTGTACACAGGCTGATTGCAAACCAGCTGAATTTTCCCAGTATTGGCCTGGCATCCTTTCCGCCGATAACCGTATTTCCAAATTTAGAAAAGCAGGCATAAAAGCACACTGCCACCGCGGCCAGTCCATAACCTGAAAACAGCCATTTAAAGTTTCCCCAAATCCAATCCTTTACCCCGTTGACCACCTTCAAAAAAGCATCCTGGGACACGAATCCCAGAATCAACACCATCAGCAGCACTAAAAACGGAGGCCAGAACACCCAGCCTCTTAACCTGTTTTTTCTTTTTTCCCCCGAAACATTCCCCATTTACCAGTACCTCCTCATCTCAAATAAAGCAATTAGACTCATTATATCATTTGAAACCAGAGTCCAGAAACAATTTTACAACTTTGATACAAAAAAAGGCCGCGATCCCACTGGCTCATGCCAATGAAACCGCAGCCTCCAACGTACCATCATATGCAAACCGCTTAACATTCAACTTCATTATCCTGATTCAAATATTTTTTCACACCTGCCTCAAACAGCCGCTCCCGCTTTCCGGCCGTTTCCCGGCAGGCTTCGGCTTCCTCCCTCCACACATCCGCCACAAGACCCGGATAGGATCCCATCATCCTGCACAACTCCCCAGCTGTATAAACCGTGTCCTCGCACAGCCCGAGAATATCCACGATGCGGCGGTCCAGCATCTCATTGTAGCTGTTTTTGGAGTGGATTCCCTTTATGTGTGAAATGCAATCTGTGCATTTCCTGTCACTGCCCAGGAATCTGCATGGCCTGCATATATCGTCCGCTCCGCAGGTGACTTTTATCTGTGTCTGGCGACTTCCTATAATCTCATTTGCTGCCCGGTAAAAATCATGGCCGTAATCCGTATCCGGTACAAAGACCTGGATTCCGCCTCCATACAGCTTGATGATGTCCATAAAATGATGGGGTTTGAGTACCATTTTCATATCTCCTGTCCAGTCCATCTGCTTCCTTGATATCTGCTCCATTCCAGCCGGGCCTACAGCCCCAGATATTCCTCAAACAGATTGCACACCCTGACCGTATCCGGTTCATGCTCCATCTCACAGAATATGCGGAGCAATGGCTCTGTTCCTGAGAATCTGGCAATAACCCACCCGCCGTTCTTAAAGTATACCTTACATCCGTCCATATAGGAAACATGGTCTGTCTCAAAGGGCATTTCCGGCAGCTTCCGTTCCTCCATAAGGATGGTATGGATTCGCTCCTTTTCCTCAGGCGTGAACCTGTAATCCCGCTCCGCCATATGGATGGCTCCATATTCCTTCCTGATATCCGCCGCAATCTCCGACAGCTTCTTGCCGCTGACAGCTATCATCTCCACCAGAAGGGCCGCTGCATAGATGCCGTCCTTTCCGTGTATATGTCCCTTTACCGTCAGTCCGCCTGAGGACTCGCCGCCTATAATGGCATCCGTCTCCTGCATTTTCGCGGATATATGCTTGAAGCCCACCGGCACCTCGTAGCATTTCTGTCCAAAGCTCTCCGCCACCTTGTCTAGCACATGGGTGGTTGCCAGATTGCGCACAGCAGGTCCCCGCCACCCCTTGTATTTTAACAGATAGTAATAGAGCATGACCAGTATGTCGTTTGCGTGGAGATAATGTCCCTGGTCATCAATGACCCCCAGCCTGTCCGCGTCCCCGTCCGTGGCTATGCCGATGTCGCAATACCGGTCCAGCACATAATTCTGGAGATTCCGCAGCGTCTGCTCCGTGGGGGCCGGCATCTTTCCGCCAAACAGGGTGTCGTGCCTGGAATTAATGGTTTCTATGGTGCACCTTGCAACGGAGAGGATGGTGCTTAGCGCAGTCAGGCTCACACCGTACATGGGGTCAATGGCAATGCGCAAATCACGCTCCTTGATGGCGTCCATGTTAATCACGGAAATAATGTTATCCAGATACTCATTCATGGGATTGATTTCCCTGACCATGCCCTGCCTTACAAGCTCCAGGTAGGATGGCGGCGGCATCTGCCCGTTTTCCTCCTCATTGGGTGTATAGAGCTTCTCTGCCTGCTCCAGGTAATACTCAATCTCCGCTGTCTGTTTCTCATCCGCATCCCGGCCCCCGTATGTAAACACCTTGATTCCGTTGTAGATGGCCGGATTATGGCTGGCTGTCACCATCATGCCGTAGCTCAACTCATGCTTCATCACATAGAACATGACCAGGGGAGTAGGCGAGCTGCGGTTTACAAACCACACCCGGATTCCCTGGTTTCCGAATATTTCGCAGGACCATATGATGGCCTCCTTTGAAAGGAACCGCCTGTCATACCCCATGACAACGCCCTGGTTCTCCACACCCTCTGCCTTCATCTTAAGGCATATGGCCAGCGCCAGCTTCTGTATGTTCTCCTTTGTAAATTCTTCCCCGATGATGGCTCTCCAGCCGCCTGTCCCGAACTTTACCATATGTTTTCTCCTCATTTTCCTCATAAAAGCCTGAAGGTTTCCACAAAACCCTTCAGGCTTTTGCACATACTACACGATTGACACCTTTCCTTTGCTCACCTTCAGGAATATCAGCAGCATGACAACCGTACTCACAGTCAGAATCGACGCCAGCGCTGCCGCCGTGCCATAGCTGTTGCGGACCACCTCAGTGTAGATAGCCACGGAAATGGTACTTGTCTTGCCGCCATAGAGCATGACGCTGGATGACAGCTCATTGATACAGGTAATCCAGCTGAGAATGGCTCCGGACAGGACGTCGGGCGCCATGAGCCTTGCTGTCACCTTGCCGAAGGTCTTCATGGGCGACACTCCCAGACTGATGGACGCCTCCTCCACACTTGGGTCCATCTGCTGCAGGAAGGCGCTTCCCGACCGCACCGTATAGGGCAGCTTTCTGACCACAAAGGCGATAATGATGATCAGGGCCGTACCTGTAAGAACCACCGGAGGCTTATTGAATGCGACGATTAAGCTGATACCGAGAACAGCTCCCGGAATAACAAACGGAAACATAATAATTAAGTCCATCAGCTGTCCGGCCATGCCCTTCTGGCGGACCACAATATAGGAAATCAGCATACCCAGCGCTATGATGAACACAATGGCAACCGTTGAAAATACAAATGTGTTCCTGATGTTGGTCCACAGACGGTTGAATATGGTGATATAGCTGCCCAGGCTGAATCCTTTCTGGAAGCCCGTGAAATCACATTTGATAAAGCTGGTGATGAGCACCACAATCTGAGGCAGGATTCCCACAAAGGTAACCAGCATCACAGGGAATGTGACCAGGAAACGCTTGAATCCGTGAAGCACTTCTTCCTTTGGAGGGCGCATGGCTGTCATGACGTAATTCTTTCTGGATACATAATACTTCTGCACCAGCAGCACGGTGGTGGAACAGATCACGATGATAACAGACAGTGCGCTGGCCAGGTGGGCGTTGCCGCCAATCTCGCTCATGTATTCATTGTATACCAGTACCGGGAGGACCATGTAGCCCTCGCCGATGAGCATGGGGGTTCCGAAATCAGCCAGGCTGGTCATGAATACCATGATGGCTCCGGCCGCGATGGACGGAAGCACCACCGGAAGGGTAATGGTCCACAGTCTGCGTAGCTTATTGCTTCCCAGATTCTCCGCGGCCTCCTCCAGGCTGGAATCAATGCTTCCCATGGCCCCCGAGGTGTACAGATACACATAGGGGAACAGCTTAAAGGTAAATACGATGATAATACCTATCTTGCCGTAAATGCTGGGCAGATGGATTCCGACATTTGCAAACAGGCTGGTGATAAAACCGGAACGTCCAAACAGGGTAATCCAGCTGTAAGCCCCGATAAACGGCGGGCTCATAAGGCTCATGATAATGAAAATGTGGATGAACTGCTTTCCCACCACATTATATCTGGACATGACATAAGCAATGGGCACACCTACCACCAAGGTTGTGAGCATGGTGACCACGGACACGAACAGGCTTCGCCCAAGGGCGTTGTAATAATATTTTTTTGCAAAGAACCGGATATAGTTCTCCAGGGTAAAACCGGCTGCATTTTTTGAAAAGAAGCTTCGCGTAATCAGGGTGCAGAAGGGGTAAAACAGGAAAATAAGCATGAATCCCACTACCAGCACCTTGACCCAGAACCAAAAGTCCAGCTTTTTTCGTGACTTTACCATGAAATCACCTCCTGGGTCCGGGCGTCGTAAACTCCTACCGCGTTGATATCGAAGTTAACCTTGACCCGCTGTCCGTCCGGGCGCAGTTCCCGGACATCCTTGGTGTACTCGTTGAGCTGTACGGTCTGTCCGTTATCCAGTTCAATTTCATATTCAATGAAATCTCCCAGGAAGGTGGATATCACGATTTTTCCCGGCAGACCTTCCTCTTCGTCAAAAAACAGCTGCTCCGGCCTGGCTGAAATGATTCCCTTTCCCTTGAATGGAGCCTTCAGGCTGCATGTGATGGAACACTCGCCCTTGATGTCAAGGACAGCCGCCTCCGGATTTTCACCGTTTACATCACATTCCACGAAATTGGAAACCCCTATGAATCCCGCCACAAATGTGTTCTGCGGTTTTTTGTATATATTCTCGGGGGATCCCACCTGCATTACCTCGCCCTCCTTGATAACCGCGATGCGGTCAGAGATGGCCAGCGCCTCCTCCTGGTCATGGGTCACATAGATGGTGGTGATTCCCAGCCGGCGCTGCAGCTTTTTGATGACCGTCCTCATCTGCACCCTGAGCTTTGCATCCAGGTTGGACAGCGGTTCATCCATCAGCAGCACGCCCGGCTCTATGACAAATGCCCTTGCAAGGGCCACCCTCTGCTACTGTCCGCCTGACAGCTCGTTGGGCTTTCTGTCTTTCAGATTCTTTATCTGAACCAGGTCAAGGGCTTCCTCCACCTTGCCGGGAATCTGGTCTTTGGGATATTTCTTTGCCTTCAAACCATAGGCCACGTTCTCTGCCACAGTCAGATGGGGGAAAATGGCATAGTTCTGGAACACCATGCCGATATCCCTTTTGTGGGCCTCCAGGTTATTGATAACCTTGTCGTCGAAGCAGATTTCTCCGCCGTCCACGCTGTTAAAACCCGCTATCATTCTAAGCAAAGTGGTTTTGCCGCATCCGGAGGGCCCTAACAGTGTAAAAAATTCGCCCTGTTTTATCTCCAGATTCACTCCCTTTAACGCTGTAAAATCACCGTACCTCTTAACGGCGTCCTTTATAATAACTCCATGGCTCATACCAGTTTCCTCCTTATATGCTGACGCTGCCTGTCTCCCGGCCCATCTTCCAATCCTGATTCAATCCTATCCTTTACGTGAAAGACTGTCCCGCCCTTCCGGGTCCGGACAGCCTTTTCACCGTGTTACTCTGATTCTATATCGCTACTGCTTATATATAATACGCAATACCCCCGCAGGTTTAATCTACCATGATGTCATTGAAATGCTCAATGATGGCTTCCTTCTCATTGGCTGCCCAGTCAAAGTCATAGTCAACCAGCGGAATATCCTCCAGTTTAGCCATACCTTCGTCAACTTCCATGTCGCTTCTTGCAGGACGGCGTCCCCAGTTTCCACTCTGCTCTGTTTGGCACTCTTTGGATGTAACGAAATCAATAAACAGCTTAGCGTTCTCCTCATTGGGGCATCCCTTAACCAGGGCCACGCCATCCGGTACTGCGCTGGTTCCGTCCTTAGGATATACAAATCCTACCGACGGGTCATCCTTGTACTGCACAGCGGCCTTCTCCAGGGTCAGTCCCACATAGAACTCGCCGTCAGCCACCATCTTATGGCACTTGCCTGAGGAGTCAACAATCTTTCCGTCCAGGTTATCATATAATTTCTTAATGAAATCCCATCCGTCTTCCTTGCCGCCATGGCCCAGAATCATGGTACATAACTGTGTGTAAGCGGAACCGGATTTGGACGGCAGACAGTATGCAATCTTGCCCTTCCACTCAGGCTTTGTCAGGTCTTCCCATGTCTCAGGAATGGTCAGACCGTCCTTCTCAATCAGATCTTTGTTATAGAAGATAACCATTGGCAGGGGACTCTCTCCAATCCACAGCCCGTCCGGATCCTTGTAAGCAGCGCCTATAAATTCGTCGTTGGCACATACATAGGGCTCAAAATATTCTTTGAAGGCTGCCAGAGAGTCAGCGCCTCCGCCCCACAGTACATCCGCGATTGGATTGGCTGTCTCGGCTGCAATACGGTTGCACAGCTCGCCGGTACCTGCCGCCACTACCTCAACCTTGACATTGGGATACTTCTCCATAAACAGGTTAACGCCTGCATTCAGAGGATCTGCGTCATGGGGAGAATATACCACCACGGTTCCCTTGTAATCCTCAGGAGCCTTCTCGCCTGCTGCTTCCGCCTTAGTTTCCTCTGCTTTGTCCTCTGTCTTTTCCTCCGCTTTGGTATCAGCCGGTGCCTCTGTGGCTGCCGGAGCTGCCGTGGTATCGGCCGCCTTTTCACCGCCGCCGCATGCTGCCAGGCTTAAAACCATCATTGTTGCCAGTGAAGCTGCTAAAAACCGTTTCTTCATAATACACCTCTCCTTTTATATCATATTTTCAGTTCACGTGATTATTGGGAGTTTTTACCTCCGATAGTCATATTATATGACTTTACTGTGCGTTTTTCCATTTGTTATTCTAACATTTCTTTTGTTATTCTGAACTATTGCATAGTTTTTATGATATTTTTAATATTTATATATGCATATTATCCAACCAAGCATTTTCCCCTGCGGACAAAAAAATGCCGCGGCGGTATACCTGCCGCAGCAATCTCTCCGTACCAATTTTATTTCCTGTAACCGCATTTCGGGCAAACGCCGTTTTCATCTAAAGCAATGCCGCATAACGGACAGCGGTCCATTGTCCTTTGGGGCTTAAACTCCTCAGATGCAGCGTTCACACCGCTTGTAAAGGTTATTTTAACGATGTTTAATTTGTCTTTTAACAGATCATAGACAATCTTAATCATTCCCTCCACCGTCATTGTTTCTTTTGTCACCACCAGACGGCATTCCGGATAGGCTGTTGCAAGCTCTGTTTTGAAAGCAGGGCCCTTCATCGTATTGTTGGGAGCTCCGTCTTTGATACCCTGGGCTTCATATACACCAAGGAGCGCCGGAAGCAGCGGGTCGTCCTCCCGTAAAATCGTGGCATGGTCAAAGTTCTTTAAAACCTCCCATGCTGTTTTCTGGATCTCGTTGCAGGGGAATACCATATTGACGCCTGCGTTTACCGTGTCCTCCACCTCTAATGTTAATATGCCTGTGTGTCCGTGCAGATACTGTGCTTCGCCCTTAAAGCCATAAAACCTGTGTGCATACTGTAAATCCAACGTTGTGATACTTCTCATGTAAAACCTCCTTTTCTTTTGTATTTATAGGGTCGTTCTGTGCTTCCCTAATTGGACACATCCGGTAAACTGCTGCATCGAATCAGGCTGGCCATACACCGCTTATAAATAATAACAGTTCCTATTATCATTATAGGCACCGCTACTGCAAAAGTCAAGGAAAATAAAATATATTTTATTCTGCACCAGTTATGGCATCCTATATCCGGACTATTCCTCTGCCGCCAGCTCCCTCACAGCCTGAATCCCGGCATCTATCTCTTCCTCCGTATTAAAGTAAGAAAAGCTGAACCGCACCATTCCCTGTTCCACGGTCTTAAAGGATTCATGCATCAGAGGCGCGCAGTGGGCGCCGGGGCGGGTGGATATTCCGTATGTGACAGCCAGTTCGTCGCTGACCTCCGAGGAATCGTAATCTGCGATATTCAGAGCCACGATAGCCGCCCTCTCATCGGACGAAAAATCGCCGTACACCCGGACTCCCGGTATCTGCATCACGCCGTCGTAAAAACGGCGCATCAGTTCTGCCTCCCGCCGGTGAATGGTTTCCACTCCGGTTTCCTTTATAAAACCAAGGGCTGCATGAAGGCCTGCGATTCCATGGCCGTTCAGCGTCCCTGCCTCCAGGGCCGTGGGCATGTCCATGGGATGTTCCTTCAGATAGGTGTGAACACCGCTTCCCCCTGCCTTAAGGGGCCTTATGTGTATGCCATCCCCCACACAGATACCGCCGGTTCCCTGGGGGCCCAAAAGCCCCTTATGACCTGTAAAGCACAGCATGTCTATATGCATCCTCTTCATATCAATGGGAAGGACCCCCGCTGTCTGGGACGCGTCTACCACCAGTCGGATTCCGTGCCTGAGGCATATTTCACCAATCCGGCTCAGGTCCATCCTGTTGCCGGTGAGGTTGGAGGCATGGGTACACACCACCGCCTTTGTCTCCGGCCGTATGCTTTGCTCCAGCTGGTCATAACACAGGACTCCTTGCTCATCACAGGGCAGAATGCTCAGGCTGACTCCCCGTTTTTCCATAAGATAAAGAGGCCGAAGCACAGAATTGTGCTCCAGCACCGTGGTAATCACATGGTCCCCTGGGGAGAACAGGCCCTGGATGGCCGTATTCAGGCTCTCCGTGGAATTGCTGGTAAATGCAACCTGAAGGGGATTACCCAGGTTGAACAACTCCGAGATTCGCTCCCTGGTCTCGTAAATCATCCTGGACGCGTCCAGGGATGCCTCATGGGCTCCTCTGCCCGAATTGCCGAAATTCTTCATGGCATCCGCCACTGCATCTATGACACAGTCCGGCTTCCTCATAGTAGTAGCTGCATTGTCAAAATAAATCATGATAGCGCCTTCCTTTCTGCCTGAATCGCAACCTTTGAGCCATGCCCTCTGAATCAATACATGAGCCGGACCATCTCTTCATGCTCCATGCCCTTTTCCCTCATGAACTCAGCCATCTCCTGTTCCATGTCAGGTTCACAGCACCAGGCCAGGCCGCAGCCCGCGGATATTTCCCTGGGAACCGGTATCATCCTCCCCGACTTTTGGTTTTCCTTACAAAGCTTCTCCATGGCAATGGCTTCCGCCGTGGTATGAAACGTAATAATTAATTTTGGTTCTTTTTTTCTCATCCCATAAATCCTTTCGTATCTAAAAATATGCTGCAGCAGACTGTGGCCAGACTGTCAAACAGCCTGACTGCCTTCCACTGCAGCATCCGGTTTCAGAAGCCCTGGTTCAGACACGCTGTGAATCCGGGACATCTGTATTATTCAATCACAATCTCAAATTCAGACCCTTTTTCGGTTACTGTAGCCGTCCTGCCCTGGCTCTTTGCATATTTCTCAACATTCATCCTGGTGTGAGGTTCGCTGACCAGCACCTTCACAGACTCGCCCTTGTGCTTCTTGAGGGCTGCTGCGGTCAGCATCACAGGTTCAGGACAGGATAATCCTCTTGCATCCACTTCATACATATCTCCTACCTCCTATTTCCTTTCCTCTGACTTTGGCACAAACCCGATGATAAACAGAATGACGATGCATCCAATCACCGCAGCCTTACCGGCCATGGCAAGGCCGCCCGGCGCCGCAGGGGTATCTGCGGTGGCTGCCGCTGCCGCCGATGCGGCCAGTCCAAAGTTGTGGTAGAAAGCAGCTCCCACCAGAAGTCCAAGGAATGTCACGGCGGAATCAGATGAACCCTGGCCAGCTAAAACCAGTTGGCGTAGGGGGCATCCGCCTGCCAGGACAGCAGCAAAGCCAACAGCGTAAAGCCCCAGAATATTCCAGATATGTTGTGAATGTGCAACCGGCTGTCCTGCAAAGGAAAGCTTGAATCCGCCTGTCGCCAGATTAAACACCAGCATGACCGCGAACAGTCCGCCGATAACAGTAATCAAATCAAAATTTCTCATTAAGATGACGTCACGGATACTGCCTGCAAAGCAGGTCCTGCATTTCTGCGCTATGGCTCCAAACAGCAGGGCCACAACCAAAGCAAGAAGCGCAGGCGCGTGCATGCTGCCCGGACCCTTTTCACTAAATGCAAACAATGTAGTGGTCAGGCTCAGCACAAACAGCACCACCAGGACAACCGGAAGCACTGCCCCGTTTATTTTTCCTGTTTCGTGGGCCCTTCCCAGTGAAAATCCATTCTTTAAAGCGATTGTTCCGGTAAATACACCGGCTGCAAATCCCACGAACCCCACATATGCGTTCAAATCACCTGCCGCCATGCGGATTACCATGCGCAGCGGGCATCCCAAAAACGCCAGGGAGCCAATCATCATGATCACACCCAGGATAAAGCGAAGCATGGGAGACGAGCCTGCCGTGGAACGGTATTCCCTGGTAGCCAGGGCAATCAGGAAGGAACCGCATACAAAGCCCACGATTTCGGGCCTGAAATACTGCACCACCGCCGCGGTGTGAAGCTTCATGGTTCCTGCGGAATCCCGGATAAAGCAGGCCACGCAGATTGCCATGTTCTTTGGATTGCCAAAGTAAGCGAGAATACATGCCAGTATTCCCAGTGCCACTCCGGACAGGAGCAGCGTTTTTTTTAGAGCTTGTCAGATTCATAATCATATCCCCTTTTCTTTTGGTAAAACTACCTTCATCTTACCAAAGTAAAAGGGGCAAATCCAATTCAAAAAAACATGGTATCTTCTTTTGGTATAGACATTTTCTATACAAAATCCTGTGCGGCACAAGCCCGCATAAACACTTACATAAACCGCCCGATATCCTGCTGCCAGTTCCTGTCCCTGTAGTCAATCACAAGGTCCCGGAAGGCTTCCGCTATGGGCGAGAGACGTATGTTCTTGCTGTATACCATGTAAAAGGTACGTTTCTTCTCCAGACCGTCTATCTTTAAATACTTAATCTGGTGGCCTTCTTCCTTTTCCCCGGCAGCCATCCTGGAAAGGATGGAGATTCCCAGCCCACCGGCCACTGCCTGTTTGATGGCCTCGGTACTGTTCATACGGGCAATCACGTCCACGTTTTTAAACACCGGAACACCGTGGATTTCCGCCTTTTCCATCTCCTGTTTTGTACCGGAGCCCTCCTCCCGGAGGATAAAGGTCTCATGTTCAAAGTCCCGGAAGCTCACCGTACTCCCCTTCTTCCACCTGGAAAACTTCTCCGTGTCAGGCACAATGAGCACCAGCTCGTCCATAAAGACAGGCTCATATACCAGACTGTTATGCATCTTATAGCCTGTGAGCCCAATCTCGCCCTTCTGGCTTGTGACATTTTCAATCACTGTCTTGCTGTCCGACTGCTCCACATAAAAACGGATTTTGGGGCATTTGGCGTGAAACTCCCCTATGAGCCGGGGCAGATAGTACTGGCCCGGAATACTGGATGCGTACACATCCAGAACACCGTCCATTGCCTCGCACTTAGCCTGTACCGTGGCCAGCGCCTGGGACCTGGTATGGAGCATATCAATGGCATAAGGGTAAAACAGCTCCCCCTGCTTTATCAGGGTTATCTCCCTTCCCGTCCGGTTCACAAGGGTTGTGCCCATCTCATTTTCCAGGTTATTGATATGGGCGCTGATGGTGGGCTGGGTCAGAAAGGTGGCGTCCGCTGCCTTTGAAAAACTTTTGTATTTTACCGCATTTACGAATACTTCTAATTGTCTGAATTCCATTGCCGCCTACCTTGACTTCTGGACAAGGATACGCACATCGTCCTGTTTCTTTGTTATCTTCTGCTGATCGCAGTACTCCAGGAACAAAACAGCGTACTTTCTGGAGGTTCCCAGCAGATCCCTGTAATCTCCCAGGGAGATGGTGGGATGGGACTGGAAGTAATCCTTAAGAAGTCCCATGGCCTTGTCCCAGTTGTCCTTATGAATCAGGGCTCCCGGATTTATCTTTACCAATGTGCCTTTTTTCACCAAATCATTTGCAATCTGTTTGGCCATCTTCTTGTCCTTGAATTTACCGATTACATCGTCCGTGGCCGGTATCTCGTATCCTGCCTTCAGATACGTCTCCTCTATTTCTGTTAACATCCCCTTAAGCTCATGGGAATATTCAGCATTAAATCCGGCTGCCGCTATGGCGCTTGCTATGGTGACCGCAATGCTGCGCTTAATCATTTCATTTAAAAGGACGTCCGCTTTCTTATACTCCCGGATCTTGAAATTATCCAGTATACGGCTCTTAAATTCTTCCTTCTCCATGCCGTCGGATATGGGATTCTCCTTGTGGAACTGGTTCAGGAGTTCGGTGCCGTACTGGGTGATTTCAGTCCAGTAATCCTTGTGGATAAAGCTGCCGTCGCTGAGGCGGATAGCCTTCTTCCCCTTGACCAGGACCTCCAGCTGCTCCTCTGTCTCCTGGTTGGTCCAGTTGAGCTTGGTAGCCAGTATCTTAGGAACCGGGAAGTACCGGCTCTCCTCCTTAAGCTCCAGCTCCAGGACCTCCAAATCAGTGCCCAGCTCCTTTATATGAAGGCTGTCAATGACTTCCTCATGGTTCCTCTTATGCTTTAATGCCTCTGCCTCCAGCACGATGCCTCCGCCAAAGGTTATGGTGGGAGAATAGAAACGGATGATGAACCGGTCATTCCTCCTTACGGCCACAGGCTCGTCAAACCGGAACTGCACATAGGCTTCCTCACCTGCGGACAGCACATCCTTGTCAAGGAGCACTGCCTTGCATATGGCCTGGGCCGACCCATAGTTGATATGGACCCTGTCCCCATTTCTCAGCTCCCTGTCCGTGGAGGAGAACAACTGCACCTTTGCGTCTATGAACTGGCTTTTTAAAAGGGAATCCTGGGCAGCCAGAACCTCACCCCTGTTAATCTCATCCTTCTTGATGTTGACCAGATTCAGGGCCGTTCTCTGGCCCGCATAGGCCATGTCCACCTTGTGTCCGTGGGTTTGTATCTCCCTTATTTTCACGGTTTTCTCAGTGGGATAGAGCTCCACCTCCTGGCCTACCTGGCAGCAGCCCTCCAAAAGGGTTCCTGTGATAACCGTGCCGAATCCCTCCATTGTAAATACACGGTCTATGGGCAGACGGAACAATTCCTTCTCCTGGCGCCTGGCACCCGCAGCCCTTACCTTATCCACTATCATCTGTTTTAAGACATCAATGTTTTTTCCGGTATAGGCCGATACCTGGATGCGGTCGGCATTTTCCATGAAGGTTCCCTTAACCAGGTTGTCCACATCATCATTAACAAGCTCGGCCCAGTCCTCATCCACCAGGTCGGCCTTGGTAAATACCACAATACCCTGTTTGATATGGAGCATCTTTAGAATCTCAAAATGCTCTACGGTCTGAGGCATGACGCCCTCATCCAGAGCAACCACCAGAAGCACCAAATCGATGCCGCCAATACCTGCCAGCATGTTTTTCACAAACTTCTCATGGCCCGGAACATCGATGATTCCAATATGGATTCCGGCGTCATTGGGCAGGTTGGCAAATCCCAGCTCAATGGTAATTCCCCTTTTCTGCTCCTCCTTCAGCCTGTCCGTATCCGTCCCTGTAAGGGCCTTTATGAGACATGTCTTGCCGTGATCCACATGACCGGCTGTTCCCACTATCACATTCTGCATATCATCACCCCTCAACCTGTCTGCTGTCCATTGCGGTAAACGCTGCTACAATATATTCAAACTCATCTTCCCTGATGGTCCTCACATCCAGATATACCTGGTTGTGGGTAATCCTTATAATAATTGGAATTTCCTCCTTGCGAAGAAGGCGCTCAATTTTTTCCGGCGCCAATGTTCTGCCCTGAACAGCCACCGCATATCCGTCCAACAGCACGGTGGGCGCGGAGCCTCCACCCACCTGATCCTTACACGCCTCCACCTCCACGGTGAAGTTATGGGTTGCACTGCGGATGTCTCCGGCCAGCCTATCCGCCTTTTCCTTAAGCTCTGCGGCCGGCGTGGTTATCATGTTCAGCACCGGTATGGTCTTTCTGGCCTGGCGGATATCCGAATACTCAAAGAAGGTAGCCTCCATGGCCGCCAGCGTCATCTTGTCCACCCGGAACGCCCTTGCCAGGGGATGGGCCTTCATTTTATCAATGTACTCTTTCTTTCCTGCGATGATACCGCCCTGGGGGCCGCCTAACAGCTTGTCCCCGCTGAACAGAATCACGTCTATGCCGGTCTTTAAGGCGTCCAGAACCGTGGGCTCGTCCACCCCATAGTCTGTCAGGTCAGCCATGAGACCGCTTCCCATATCGTAGATAACCGGAAGATTTAATTTTTTACCCAGCTCCACCATCTCAGGAAGCTCCACCTCCTGGGTGAAGCCCAGTATCCTGTAATTGCTTGTGTGGACCTTCATCAGCGCGCCGGTCTCACCTTCGTGGTAGGCGTTCAGATAGTCCGAGGGCTTTGTCTTGTTTGTGGTTCCCACATCCATCAGCTTGGCGCCGCTCTGTTCCATGATTTCCGGCACCCGGAAGGAACCGCCGATTTCCACCAGCTCCCCTCTGGACACAATGACCTCCTTGTCCTTTGCCAGGGCGGAGAGACAGAGCATGGTTGCCGCCGCGTTGTTGTTGACCACCATGGCTGCTTCAGCCCCGGTAATCTTGGTCAGGATTTTCTCCACATGGTCATGGCGGGAGCCCCTGGAGCCGCGCTTCACATCATATTCCAGATTGGTATAGTTCCTGGCTACGTCCATGATGCTCTCGCATGCCTTGTCCGACAGATTTGCCCTTCCCAGGTTGGTGTGAAGCACCACCCCTGTTGCATTGATGACGCGCCGCAGGCTCTTTTTCTTCTTGCCTGTGATGCGGGCCACAATTTCTGTCATCAGTGTTTCCTTTGTACCCGCCTGATTCCTTCTGCCTTCCAGGATGTCCTTGCGCAACTCATCAATGACTTCCCTGACCGAGTCCACAATCACTGCTCTGGGCGTACTTTCCGTAAAAAAAAAAGAGCCGCTCATCCTGCAGCACCTCGTCAATTTTCGGAATCTTTCGGAGTAACTCTCTTCTATCTTCCATCATATATTACCTCCACTACAGATATGGTTTAAACGGAGGAGGTGGGAATCGAACCCACCCAGAGGGCTCTTAACC
>JAJQEA010000178.1:11745-18508 GCA_021201905.1 Clostridia bacterium | reverse complement strand
GCAGTGGGGAGCGTGAAGCCGGGGCGGACCGGTTCATGGACCATGGGAGCTTATATAAATACCTGTCCCTGCGTCTGGACTATGAGGCAGGGGTTTATGAGCCGGCCCTTCTCCTGAACCAGATGATGAAGGAGACAGAGCACCTCAGGGCTGATTTTCCGGGGGATGAGAGAGCCAAGCTGATACAGGCGGAGCTTCTTATATTAAACGGCAGGGAGGATAACGCCTCCCTGGCCTTAGACGACGCTAGGGACCGTGTGCTGGCCCACAGGGAGGAGCAGGTGGAATTATACTGCTTCTACCAGTACCTGCGCCTGGAAATCAAGCCGTCTGTCCAGCAGAAGGAATCCCTGGTCCGCTATATACGCAAGCTTTTATGGGAGGATGGGGAGGTACGGCCCTACCTCTTTCTGATGTTAATGAAGCTGGACGAAACCATGGCCCAGAATCCTCTGGAGCTGTACCGTTCCATGGCATCCCTTTTCAACCAGGGCTGCAGCAGCCCGTTCCTCTATGCATCGGCCTGCCGTCTGATGGAAGCCCATCCGGATTTGTTTGTGCGTCTGGGCGATTTTGAGATACAGGTACTGTATCTGGGCGTGCAGAAGGGAATGGTCAGCCGTTTGACCGCCCTGAGGGCGGCGGGGCTGGCACTGGGGCTTAAGCATTACAGAAAGCTGGTGGAACGCTTATTCGTAAAGCTGTACCAGACATATGAGGAGCAGGAGATTCTGGAGGCCGTGTGCAGTCTGCTCATCAAAGGGGACTGCAAGGAAAGGGACGCCTTTGCCTGGTATGAGAAGGCCCTGGAGCAGGGGGTAAACCTGACCAGGCTCTATGAGTATTTCCTCTATTCCCTGCCGGAGGATTACGGACACCTGCTGCCCAGGGAGGTGCTGCTGTATTTCTCCTATGATAAGGATTTGGACAGGCACAGCCGTCAGGTGCTGTACCGGAATATATTGGAATACATGAATCCTTCAGCGGAGCTGTACCAGAGCTACACCAGGCATATGGAGCAGTTTGCCATGGAGCAGCTGTTCCAGTCCAGAATCAACCGCTCCCTGGCGGTTATTTACGAACACATGATTTATAAGGATATGATAGACAGCCGGGTGGCCAGGGTTCTTCCCGGCATCCTTAAGTCCTGCCGTATCCGGTGCGGGGATGCCAGGATGAAGTATGTCATTGTCCGCTATGAGGAGCTGGAGGACGAGGAGGCATTTCTCTTAGAAAACCAGTCCGCTTATGTGCCCCTATTTTCCGACCGCAGCGTCCTCCTGTTCCAGGACGCATACGGCAACCGGTATCTGGATGTGAAGCACTGGAAGGTGTCTGTCATGGACCGCCCGGAGCTGCTGGCCCAGTGCTATGAGGTATATCCGGATCATCCCATGCTCAAGCTCTCTGAATGCAGGGACATTGTGAACCGCGGGGTGGAGACGGACGAGGAGGCGGCTCTCCTGGAAGAGATCGTGACTGAAATGCATTTGAGCCCTGTCTTTGAGGGCAGGCTGATGCAGGCGGTGACGGATTATTACTGCCAGAAGGCGTCGGAGGATAAGGACGGCGACGGTGTGTTTAACTGCGCCTATCTGGTGCAGATTGATAAAAGGCCCATGGCTGCCAGACAGAGGCAGCAGATATGCGAGACCCTGATCAGCCAGAATTATATGCGGGAAGCGTATAACATGATTCGGGATTACGGAAGCCAGCATATATCCACGCCGCGGCTGATAAAGCTGTGCACCAAGACCATACTGATGAACCTGTTTGACCAGGACGACCTGCTTCTGGGCCTGTCCCATCAGGTGTTTAGCCAGGGGTGCTATGACAGCGTGATCCTGGACTATCTGTGTGAGTATTTCAACGGAACCGTATCCCAGATGTATGAGGTGCTGATTCAGGGCGTCAGGGAGCATGTGGAGACATATGACCTGGAGGAGCGGCTGCTGGGGCAGATGCTGTTTACCGGCTGCTGCGACCAGATGGATTCCGTGTTTGAACTGTATATGAAACGCAAAACCACCAGGGAAATGGTGGTGAAGGCGTATTTTACCCAGAAGAGCGTCCAGTACTTCCTGGAAGAAAAGGATATGGACCAGAGGGTGTTTGAATATCTGAAGCAGGCAGTAGGCAATACCTTTGACAAGGACAGGATGCCCACCATCTACCTGCTGGCCCTGACGCGGTATTTTTCCACCCTGGACAAGGTGAAGGAGGGGGATGTGGAACTGCTAAAGACCATGACATCCCTGCTTTTGGAGGAAGGACTGGTATTCCCATATACCAGGGAGCTGTCAAAGCACATTCCGGTGCCGGAGGATATCATGGACAAGGCCATGGTGGAGTACCGGGGCAGGAAGGACGCCCACCCGGAGCTTCAGGTGAGAATCCTGCCTGAGGAAACAGGATTTCACAGCGAGGACATCCGCCGTGTATACCAGGGGATTTTTGTGAAACAAAAGGTGCTCTTTGAGGGAGAGATCATGGAGTACAGGATATATGACTATCTGGACGGACACCGCAGGCTTGCGGCAGAGGGACAGGTGGAGTGCGACCATAAGCTGGAGGGAAAGGAGAACAGCCGTTTTGCCTGCCTGAACGAGATGGGAGCGGCAATCAAAGACAGGGATGACAGCAGGCTTTTAAACGCGATGGAAGATTATCTCAAGAAGTCGGCGGCGCTTGGCAGGCTGTTTCCCATGGAGTAATGGAGGAACTGTCTATGGACGGTCTAGTGATTGGTCTGGATTTAAATGACGACTATACCCAGATATGCTGTTATGATAAAGAAAAATCGTGGACCATTCCTACGGTCATCTGCCGAAGGAAGGAAGAGGAAGTCTGGCTCTCAGGGGAGGAGGCCTATGCGGCCACCCTGCTGGGAGAGGGGGTTATCGTGGATAAGCTTCTCAAGATGGCGGCCAAGGATGGAACATCCACCATCGGAGGCATCTGTTACGGCGGAGGGACGCTGCTTAAGCTGTTCATAGAGAAGATGCTGGGGTATCCCAGAAAGGAATTCGGCACAGATGAGGTGGCGCAGCTGGTCATCACCCTCCAAAGCGTGGACTGCAGGCTGCTTGACACCCTGATGTACTGTGCCGACTATCTGGAGATACCAAGGGAGCGGGTCCATGTTATCAGCCATACCGAGGGCTTTATATACTATGTTCTGAGCCAGAAAAAAGAGCTGTGGACTAACCAGGTGGGACTGTTTGAGCTGTCCGGCGAACGCCTGTGCTATTATGAGATGAAGGTCCAGAGGGGCATGCGGCGCAACATGGTCCAGGCAGAGGCCCAGAACCAGGAGGAGGCGTTTAACCTGGATATCCTGGACTCGCCCTCAGGCAGCCGTCTGGCAGATAAGATACTGACGGCCTGCGGCGAAAAGCTTTTAAACAGGAAACTGTTCTCCACGGTATTTCTGACGGGGAAGGGCTTTGAGCGCCAGGACTGGGCAGGCGGATTTATGCGGCTAATCTGTAACCGGAGAAAGGTATTTGTGGAGCCCTGTCTCTTTGCCAGGGGGGCGGCTTATAAGGGAGCTGACTATACCCACCAGGAGACCTCCTACCCCTATGTATTTATCTGCGAGGGCAGGCTTAAGGCGGAGGTGTCCCTAAAGGTCATGCGCAGAGGGCGGGAAAACCAGCTGGTGGTTGCTTCCTATGGCGACAACTGGTATGAATCCAAAAGCTCCATGGATTTGATTGTGGACGGACAGAAGGAGATAGAGTTTACCATCAGTCCGCTGGACTCCAAAAAGAAAAAGCTGGTCAGGATTCCCCTGACCGGATTTCCGGAACGCCCTCCAAAGACCACCCGGGTTGAGCTTAAGGTGGCATTTACAGATGAGGGTACCATGACAATGTCCATCCGTGACAAGGGATTTGGGGAGCTGTTCCCATCCTCCGGCGCGGTGGTGAAACAAGAGGTGAATTTATGAGCCTGATACTTTGCAGGCAGGAACCTGTGAAACATCCGTATTATATCGACGTGCTGGGAATCCATATCCACTCCTCCCAGGAGCTGTGTTATATCGTATACAACCATCCGGTTCTGGTGATGGATGATTTCCTGGATGACCTGTTGGTTGATTTTATCCGTAAGGATTTGGATATGGATTATCTGGCAGGCCGAATGGAGAAGCTGATGGAAACCGGCACCAGACCGGAGGAGGTCCTGGCCCTGTTCCTGTCGGAATGTGATTATTACAGTGACAAGGAAATACAGAAATTCAAGCAGACCACAGCGGCCCTGCGGGCCCTGCATCCGGCCCAGTATGAAAAGCAGAGGGCGGATTATATGTTCGGACAGCAGCAGTACGGCAAGGCGGCGGCCAGATATGGGAAGATTCTGGAATATCCCAGGGACAAGGTGGTGGAGGATCTGTTTCTGGCAAAGGTTTACAACAACCTGGGCGCCTGCTACGCCATGATGTTCCAGTTTCACAAGGCCCTGAGCTGCTATGACAAGGCCTATGAGCTGGGAAAGGATGACGCCCTGCTGAAACGCATTTATTTCCTCACTGTCTTTGCGCCGGAGCTGGATGTGAAGGACAAGTACCAGTCCGTATTCACGGATGAGCGCAAGAGAAAATGGAGCGAGGAGATAGACCTTGCCACGCTGGAGGCAGGCCAGGCAGAGGAGGTCAGGGCCCTGTGGGCGTTATTTAAAAAGGATCCCATCAAACGGATGAGCGGCGCGGCCGAGATGGTGCGCAGGTGGAAGCAGGAGTACCGGATGATGGTCTGAGCCTATGTGGCGTGAGCGGGTTCGGAGAGTAAGAATACGATAAAAACGGAGGTATTGTATCATGGCGTTTGACATAGCAAAGGAGCATCTGAGGAAGGCCGGCCTGGAGGATCGGATTTATGAGTTTGAGGTATCCAGCGCCACGGTGGAGCTGGCAGCCCAGGCAGTGGGATGTGAGCCGGCCTGCATCGCCAAGACGTTATCTTTTATGGTGGACCAGAAGGCCGTGCTGATCGTGGCGGCAGGGGACGCCAAGGTGGACAACCATAAATACAAGGAGCAGTTTCATACAAAGGCCAAGATGCTGTCGCCGGACGAGGTGACGGAGCTGGTGGGCCACAGCGTGGGAGGCGTGTGCCCCTTTGGCGTGAAGGAAGGGGTATCGGTGTATCTGGACGAGTCCCTGAAACGGTTCGATGTGGTGTATCCGGCCTGCGGCAGCGCCAGCAGCGCAGTGAAGCTTACGATACCTGAGCTGGAGACAGCTTCCGGGTATCTGGGGTGGATTGATGTCTGTAAGGGGTGGGGGGAAGACCATATATAGATAGTTTATGATTGGAAAGCTGATTCTGGTTGTCTGGAATCGGCTTTTTCTTTTATTTCATCCATAGTATACCAGGAGATGCCTCCGGCAATTGATTTTTTACCTTTATATATTATAAAAAGCCTGGTTTTGCAAAATAATAGAAAAAAACGGAGGTATCAACGGATATGGCATGTACGGTAGAATAGTTTCTGGATTTTCTGAAAAAAGAAGAAAAGTCTGAAGCGACAATCAGTAAATACGCCTATGAAATGCAGATGTTCCTGCAATTTTTAGGAAAAAGGGAGATAGGAAAGGAGCTGATGATTCAGTACCGCACCTATCTCAGCAGTAGGTACCGTCCACAGACGGTCAACGGCAAGCTGTCGGCAGTGAACGCGTTTCTTAAGTTTACAGGGCTGTATGAGTACAGGGTAAAATTCCTGAAGGTCCAGAGAAGGGCCTATCTTGATGAATCACGGGAACTGACGCAGAAGGAGTATGAGCGTCTTATGGAGACTGCTGAGAGGCAGGGAAAATATCAGCTCTACTATCTTATGATGACAATATGCAGCACGGGCATAAGGGTGAGCGAATTAAGGTATGTGACAGTGGAAGCTGTTATGAGAGGAAAGGCGGAAATCTTTATGAAGGGAAAGTACAGAATTGTAATTTTTCCAAAGAATCTGGCAGCGCAGTTAAAGGCTTTTGCCAGGAAGAACGGCATACGAAGCGGCAGCTTGTTCTGTACCAGGAGCGGACGTCCTCTGGACAGAAGCAATATCTGCCATGCCATGAAAAAGCTTTGCATAAAGGCAGGCGTTCAAAAGGATAAGGTATTTCCACATAATTTCCGACACCTGTTTGCCAGGAGTTTTTATGCGGCAGAGAAGAATATGGCCCACCTGGCAGATATATTGGGACATTCTTCCATTGAAACTACGCGCATATATGTGGCTGCCAGTATAAAAGAGCACGAAAGAATTCTTAATAAACTGAAAATTGGGGTAATCAACAAAATACCACAGAATAATCATTCTGTGGTTACAATTCATTTGTATTAACTTGCAGGTCTAAAAACTCTATACAGTATATCTAAAAATGCAGTAATAGTCAATATACATATTCATATTTTTCTTCAAAGCACATAAGCCGGAAACTAAAAACAAGGTTTTCCGGCGTCTTTGGGTATCTATATTTCGTTTTTAAATCAAGGTTGCGGATTCAAAAAAGTAAATTTTAATTCATTTTATCAGATAGTACCACAGAATGATTATTCTGTGGTATCGGAAAAATTGTCGGAACGAGGAATCGCGTAAAGCACAGGTGCAGGGAGGAATGGGACAGTATCCGGATTGAAAACATAATATGAGATGATTAAAAAAATCAAGACAGAAGTTGACAGCAAATTACCATATGAAACTGGGGGGGGGGGGTTAAAACCGACGTGTTTATGCTGGCAGGAGAGGGTTGTTTTTG
>JAJQEA010000178.1:0-11735 GCA_021201905.1 Clostridia bacterium | reverse complement strand
CAACACCCCCCACCCCCACCCCCCCCCCCCCCCCCCCCCCCCCCCCCCCCACCCCCCCCCGCGGCGGGGGCCCCAAAACCTCCCTGTTTTAGCATGCAGGAGAGGTGTGATTTTGGCAGACAAAGGAGAAACCAATGGCTGGGTTGATATTCATGCCCATATATTGCCTGGGGTAGATGACGGGGCCTCCGATTGGGAGGAAACAAATGAAATGCTTCGCAGGGCATATGAACAGGGAATCACCCATATCATTGCCACGCCCCATTATGTTTCGGGTCAGGATACCCATAGCCTGAGGGAAATGGTGAAAAGACTGAGGGAGACGGCATTTTCCATATCGGAAAATATGTTAGTAGATTTGGGACAGGAAGTACAGTACTTTGAGGAACTGCCGTCCTTTCTGGAACAGGGAAAGGTGCTGACCCTTTCCGGCAGCCGGTATGTGCTGGTAGAGTTTCTGCCGGGAGACGGATATATGCGGCTGTTCAGGGCTGTCCGCAGTCTGGTTCAGTCATTCTACCTGCCAATCATCGCCCACGCGGAGCGGTATGACTGCCTTAAGGAGAATGGCAGGACAATGGAGCTGGTCAGGTGCGGCGCATATCTGCAGATGAATGCAGGGAGCCTTGGAGGAGGACTTTTTGACAGACGAACAGCCTGGTGCAGAAAGGAGATATTGAGGGGAAATATTCATTTTATAGCTACGGATATGCATGGGGTAGTGATACGTCCACCCGAGCTGGGGGAGGCTGTCAGGTGGATGATGAGGCAGAATAGGAACGGTCAGGACGCCGGGGGGATGGCGAAGCGCCTTCTCAGGCAAAACCAGGAGCATATACTGAGGGACACTGTTTTGTAAATGGTCTGCCTGGAAATTTAAATAAAGGAAATGTGAGAACGATGGAAAAGCGGTACAGAGAAGATGACATGGAGATAGACCTCCTGGAATTGTTGTTTGAATTTAAGAAAAGGGCATGGGTAATCATTCTGGCTGCAGTGTTGGGATGCCTGGGCGCGGGAGCCTACAGCCGCCTGATATTGACGCCTGTATACACATCCACGGCCATGGTGTATGTCCTTTCCAAAGAGACTACCCTGACTTCGCTGGCAGATTTACAAATAGGAAGCCAGCTGACCAAGGATTACAGCGTCATGATTACCAGCCGGCCGGTGCTGGAGCAGGTTATAGAAAATCAGGGGCTGAATATGACTTACGGCCAGTTAAAAGCCAGGATACACATATCAAATCCGGCGGATACCAGAATACTGAACATGACTGTATCAGATACAGATCCGGTGAGGGCCAAGGCCATTGCAGACAAGGTGGCCAATGCTTCTTCTGACTACATAGGGGATATCATGGAAATGGTACCGCCCAAAATCATTGAACAGGGAGTGGTGCCGGCATCCCCGGCATCTTCCAGCATTAAGAAAAACACGGCCCTGGGCGGGCTGGCATGTGTTGCTGCTGCCTGCGGCGTCATAACCCTTAAGGTGATTATGAACGACACAATCCGTTCTGAGGAGGATGTGGGAAAATACCTGGGCATGAGCGTTCTGGCATCTGTCCCGGATGACGATGGTATGGCCAAAGAACAGCAGCGGAACCGGAGCAAGAGAAAGCTGGATCATAAAAGGCGCAGGACAGAGAAAAACAGGAAGGGGGAATAGGAATGGACAGAATTTTACATCTGAAAAATACCGGCAGAAAGGATTATTTTTACGAGGAAGCCATCAAGACCCTGCGTACCAATATCCAGTTTTGCGGAAGCGGCCTTAAGACAATCATGTTCACCAGCTCCATGCCTGACGAGGGGAAAAGCGAGACGGCGTTTGTCCTGGCATCCTCCTTTGGAAACATAGGCAAGAAGGTACTGCTGGTGGATGCGGACATCCGCAAGTCCGTCATGGTTAAACGGTATGAAATTAAGGGGAATCCCAACGGCCTGTCACAGTATCTCAGCGGGCAGAAAATCCTGGAGGAGATATGCTATAAGACAGACATGGAGAACCTGGATATGGTTCTCTCAGGTCCCTTTTCTCCTAATCCGGCTGAACTGCTGGAGGATGAACTGTTTAAGGCAATGATTGAGAGCGTCAAGGAAACCTATGATTACATTATCATAGACACTCCGCCAATGGCCAATATCATAGACGGAGCCATTATTGCCAGCCAATGCGACGGGGCGGTCATTGTCATTGAAAGCGGGGCAATCAGCTACCGCCTGGTCCAGAAAGTGAGAAGCCAGCTGGAAAAAAGCGGATGCCGCATCCTGGGAGCTGTGCTGAACCGGGTGGGCGGCGGATATGAACACAGCTACTATGAGAAATATTATGGAAGGCACGGCGGCAAGTATTATGGAAAATATGGCAGGCACTACGGCAGGTATGAGGAGGGAAAAGCGCCGCCTGTCAAGGAAGTAAGCGGGGCGCGGATAAAGAATGACACAACAGCGCAATCACAGGATACATAGTGGTCATGATAGCTGCAAGAGCGACAGATTTTATACCCGCAGGAGATGTCAGCGGGCGGCAGCGTCCCTGGTTTTCATACTGGCTGCACTGTTTCTTTATAAAACCGGTCAGTTGTATCTGGAAAGAAAGGCATTATCCCGTGAGGCGCAGCAGTGGCACCGCGTGCAGACGGGGAACACTCCGGCAGACCCGGACAGGGGAATGGAATATCAGGGGAAGAGCTACCGGCGCAATACATATATAAAGGCCATCCTGTGCATGGGCATAGACAGGCCGGGGAGTCTGGAGGATACCATGACGGCAGGTTTTGGCGGACAGGCGGACGGCATATTCCTGGTGGCCCAGGATACGGCCAGGGACCGGATAAAGGTGCTTGTAATTCCCAGGGATACCATGACGGAAATCACGTTGACGGATTTAAGCGGGAACGAACTGGGCAGCTCAATCCAGCACCTTACATTGGCATATGCATATGGCGATGGAAGGGAAAAGAGCTGCAGGTATATGACTGAGGGCGGTAAGCCGTCTGCTTGGGGGGCTGTCCATAGACGGATACATGGCAGTGAGCATGGCCGCCCTGCCTTTGGCAAATGATAAGGTGGGAGGCGTCACCATCACCATTGAAGAGCCGGAACTGAAAACAGTAAATCCTGCTTTTGTCCAGGGACAAACCGTTACCCTGAGGGGAGGACAGGCAGAGGAATATGTGCGCTACAGGGATACGGGCAGGGCCCAGAGCGCCCTGGTCCGAATGGAACGTCAGAAAACATATATCAAGGGATTCCTGGATGCAGCCAGGAACAAGTCAAGGCTGGACGAAAGCCTTATTCCAGACTTGATGAAAGAGATAGAACCGTACATGGTGACGGACATGACAAAAGACCGGTATCTGGATATGGCCCTGGATTTTTTAGGAGGGAACCAGGATTTTACAGAAACAGATATGGTGACCCTGCCAGGAACCGCTGTGGAGACAGTTATATACGACGAATATCATCCGAATCAGGAGGAAATCATGGAAATCATGCTGGATTGGTTCTACAGGCCCCATGAATGAGGTCAGGAGGTAAAGGGGCAGGAGAAGGAATAACAAAAAACTGGTCACGAAGCAATTTCCTTTAGTTGGAAAAGAAAGGTGGAAATTATGAAAAAAAGAAAAGCAATCATAACTCTGGCAATGGCCCTTACCGTGTCTCAGGCTACATGTATACTCGCAGCCAACAGCCCGGGGACAGGCCCGGTCATTGTGGGAGGCGGAAGCGATGGAAGCAGCTATGATATCGGAGAAAAGGTGGACCAAATAAAGGGAGGAACATCGTCGGGTTCCACGGTTACCAGTTCCGGACAGGGAAACAATACAGTGGGAATAGCAGTGGGACAGACAGCAGGGGAACATGCGGTGGAGACCAACAGCAGGGGGCAGGCAGTGATAGGTGATACTGCCCTGGAATTTGTACAGGGCACCAATGCAGCAGTGGCAGGTCTGCCTGAGCCGGTGGTTAACACAATTAACAGCATAAACAGCGGGAAGCCCTTAAGCGAAGCTGTGCCCGGACTGGACCTGGCAGGTTATAACGCCCTGGTTGGAACCCATGCAATCATGACAAAGGATGCAGCCACTAACACAGAGAAGACAGGGCTGGTGGAGGTCCCTCTCTATGTGCCAAACCTGCTGGACGGACTGGGTGACGTGGAAGTTCTGTTTTACAATAACATGACTGGAACATGGCAGCTCATCAAACCCACCAGGGTGGATGCAGGGTCCAAGATGCTGTGGTTTAATGCACCGGGCTCAGGTACGCTGTCTGTTGTATATAAAAAGTAAGGGACGGATGAACGTCCGGTTAAGATACAGCGAAAGCGCTGATAACAGGGAAGAGTGTGAACGTGAAAAACGTAAAAACCGTAAAAAACAGGGATAGAATCATATTGGATAAATACCTTCCCCGCAGTAAGCGGGTGAGAATGTGCCTGCTCTGGACCTATGACATGGCGGCAGTATGGATTTGCGCCTGCCTGGCTCTGGGGCTTAGGTTTGATTTGAATTTTAACAGCATACCAGCATCGTATGTACAGGCCTTATGGAAATACGGGATGCTGCAGATGGCGGTGGTCACCCTTTTATTTTATGGCGGCCGCCTGTACGCCATCATGTGGGGATCCGCCGGAACCCGGGAGATGCTGGAAGTGGTTCTAATCTGCATCATTGCCGCTCTGGCCCAGCCCGCAGGTATATTGATATCCGGACAGCGGATGCCCAGAAGCTATTATCTCCTGTGGTTTATCTTGATGACAGGGGCAGCCATATGCGGCCGCATCAGCTTTCAGGTACTTCAGAGGACTGTGAACAGAATGAACCGCGCCTGGAAAAAAGACACCACACCCCAGGTAATGGTGGTAGGCGCAGGCCAGGCAGGAATCCTCATTATCCGGGAAATGAAGGCCAGCCAGAAAATCCATGGATTTCCGGCGTGTATCGTGGATGATGACAAGGACAAGCAGGGACGGTTCATCGACGGCGTGGTGGTAGCCGGTACAAGGGACGATATACCTGAGCTTGTGAGGAAAAAGAGTATTGACGCCATATATGTGGCGCTGCCCTCAGCGCCGGTGGATGATATCAAAGACATTCTGGGCATATGCCAGAAAACAGGATGTCAGGTTAAGTATCTGCCCGGTGTCTATCAGCTGATGAATGGCGAGGTAAATATATCCAGGCTTAAAGAGGTGGAGATAGAGGACCTGTTGGGAAGGGAACCGGTACAGGTCAATCTGAACGAAATCATGGGCTATGTAAGGGATAAAGTGGTCCTTGTCACAGGAGGTGGAGGCTCCATAGGAAGCGAGCTGTGCAGGCAGCTGGCAGGCCATGGGGTCAGGCAGCTCATTATATTTGACATGTATGAAAACAATGCCTATGAAATCCAGCAGGAGTTGAAACGTAATGTTCCGGATCTGGATCTGGTGGTGCTAATCGGCTCCGTCCGCAACACCAACCGTTTAGATTACCTGTTTCGAACATACAGGCCGGATATTGTATACCACGCAGCGGCCCACAAGCATGTGCCCCTGATGGAGGACAGCCCCAACGAAGCCATCAAGAACAATGTGCTGGGCACCTATAAGACTGCCAGGGCAGCCATGCAGTACGGAACCGGGCGTTTCATTCTGATATCCACGGATAAGGCAGTGAATCCCGCCAACATCATGGGGGCCAGCAAGCGCCTCTGTGAGATGGTCATACAGATGTGCAACCAAAAGAGCGGCACTGAGTTTGTGGCGGTTCGCTTTGGAAATGTGCTGGGCAGCAATGGAAGCGTGATTCCCCTGTTTAAGAAACAGATAGAAAACGGGGGGCCTGTGACCGTGACCCATAGGGATATCATACGGTATTTCATGACCATACCCGAGGCGGTAAGCCTGGTGCTGCAGGCCGGATCCTATGCCATGGGAGGGGAAATATTTGTGCTGAACATGGGAAAACCGGTACGTATTCTGGACATGGCCGAGAATCTGATCCGGCTGTCCGGTTATGAACCCTACAAAGATATCGACATCCAATTTACAGGGCTGAGACCGGGAGAAAAGCTTTACGAGGAGCTTCTCATGGATGAAGAGGGACTTCAGAGGACCGGAAATGAAAGGATATTTGTTGGGAAGCCTATTGATATGGATTACCAACGGTTTGAGAGGGGACTGGGGCGGCTGGATGAAGCCGCATGGCTGGAAAAAGACAATATCAGGGAGCTGGTTCATGAGCTGGTGCCGGAGTACCATTATAGGGAAAAAGAGGATGCCGGTGGGGTAATGACAGACCAGGACGAGGTTTTGGCACAGGCTGCCGCCGGAATGGAGCCTGGATGCGGAGAAGGAACCGGGCCGGAGCCCGGATATGATACAAAGGCCGGAGGGGGATCTCCGGTAAGGAGCAGGATGGCGCTTCATAATGCAATGGCAGTATACAGCACGGAACAGAAAATAACTATGACAAAAAAGGAAAATACCAGGATTTAGTTTCCTGAAACACATCACGCAAAGGAGGGTGCCGGTGTGCCGGAAAAGCCCAAAGTATATATACAGACATTTTATGGTTTTGACGTATTCGTCAACGGCCGCATAATCTATTTTCCAAGCAAAAAATCCAAGGAACTTCTGGCTATCCTTATCAATCAAAGAGGAGGAAGCGTGTCTTTGGTGCAGGTGGTACATATTTTATATGAAAACCTTAAGGAGAGCACGGCCAAGAAAAATATCAGAGTGGTTTATCACCGGCTGCGAAAGACGCTGGAGGAATATGGATGTGAAGAAATGCTGATACATAAAAGAGGTATATTTTCTATTCATACAGAATGGTATGAATGTGATTTATATGAGTTCGTGAAGGGAAATGAAATCTATATGACCGCTTATACAGGAACATATATGGCGGAATACCCCTGGGCCTCTGCCACCATACCATATCTGGACAAGATTTATGCCAGGATGAATGATAGCGATAAAACCCGTAGGGAAGTTTACAGCGAGGAATGGATTGGATGAAGATGAAGACACTGATGCAGATGGTTACATGCACATCGGCGGCCCTTGTTATATCTGCCATGCCTGTATATGGGGCTGACGGATGGCAGCAGGATAATGAGCAGCAATGGTTTTATATGGAGCATGATAAGAAGGCAGTAAACAGGTGGGTTACCTGGGAGGACGGCGCTCCACGGTATCTGGGCGGGAACGGCCTGATTGTCACCACCAACTGGGTGAATGCAGGGGGAGATCGTTACCGCGTAAAGGAGGACGGTTCCCGCTATGAAAATGAATGGTTCAGCGTCACATCCAATCCAAGCCTGCCTTCGGGAAAGCCAACCATGGCCTGGTATTATGCCGGAGCTGACGGGAAAATCCTGGTAAACGGCTGGCATGAGCTGGGAGGAAGGTATTATTACTTCTATCCGGGAGGCAATTCACCCAGAAAGTCTTTTTTTACGGCAGAGGATAAGCACTATTACGTGGATGAGGAGGGAGCCAGACCAGAGCCCGGCTGGTTTTCCACTGAGAACGTGGACAGCAAGGGGAATCCCTATGTGAACTGGTACTACGTCCAGCCGGATGGTTCCCTTTTGACGGACGGCTGGCATGAGCTGGACGGCGTAACCTACTATTTTGACAAAAACGGCAATTCTCCCAGGAAGCGCTGGGTCAACCTGGAGGACAACCGTTACTATGTGGACGACACAGGTGAGCTTATGAAGGGCTGGTTTTCCATCACCGGAACATCCTCCAACGGCCAGGAATACACCAATTGGTACTATGGAGATTCAAACGGCGTGCTGTGGCGGGGAGGATGGGGAGCCATTGATGGAACATGGTATTACTTTGATCCAAACGGCCTGAATTACAGGAAGCGCTGGTATATCGACAATGTCAAAGGGGAACGGTATTACCTGGATGAAAACGGCGTGCTTCAGGATAAAGGATGGTTCAAGATTGAGAATGTCAACAGCGTTACCAAGGCGGTGACAGAGAGCTGGTATTATGCCGGGGAAAACGGGGCTGTGTTAAAGGGCGGATATAAGACAATTGGGGATAGAGCAGCAGGAGATGGGGCAGCAGAGAATACGACAGCAACGGAAAGGACGTATTATTTCGATGCAAACGGGCTGAACTACCGGAAACGCTGGATAACGGATAATAACGGTGACAAGCGTTATATGGGAGATGATGGAGCCATGAAGAAAAAAGAATGGTTTGTCATCAGCGGCCTGGATTCCAGGAATGCGGATTATAATAACTGGTACTATGCTGAGAGCGACGGAAAGGTCATCGTGGACAAGTGGCATAAGATTGACGGGAAGTACTACTGCTTTAACACCTCCGGCGTTATGCGTAAGGGCTGGCTTACAGAGACTCCGGAGGATGACGATAAGGAGAGTTCCTATTACTACTGCGCAGAGGACGGCGCCAGGGCAGCGGGATGGCAATGGCTGGAGATACCGGAAACCTGGATGGATAATACCGATGTGGCGGATTATGTCCAGGAACACGGACAGTATGCTTACTTTTATTTCAGTACGACCTCGGGAAAGAAGAAACGTTCCAGCAGCGGTAAGCAGGAAAAGGATGTGGACGGCATTACCTATTGTTTTGACAGCTACGGCATCATGTATCCCGGCTGGGTGAAGATGAGCAGTACTGTGCCTGAAATCAAGGGATACCGCTATTTTTACCAGCCAGAGACAGAAAAGGACAAGAAGTATTTTCTCGGAGAAAAGGTGGAAAGCGCCTGACTGAAGTTGGAGGGGGCTCCGGATGCCAGCGGCTCAGGGCAGAAGGAGTGGTATTACTTCGATAATACAGGAAAACCGGTATGTGGTGGCGAGAATAGCTATGAGATAAAGAAAATCGGTGACGGGTATTACATTTTCGATATGTTCGGCGCGGCCCAGTACGGCCTGGTTGAGGTAAAGGGCGACTTTTATTACTGCGGCGCAGAGGATGGGGACAGAAAATGCGTGGTGGGTAAAGCCATGGTGGATGACGGTGTCAGTGCCTCCCGTTCACAATATTATTTTGATATCAAGGGCAAGGGTATTACAGGTATCAAGGACGGTTATGCATACTACAAGGGGAAGATGCAAAAGGCGGATAAGGCTGCCCGCTATGAGGTGTTCGACATTCCGGGAGAAGGAAAATACCTGGTAAATGCCTCCGGGAAAGTGATGAAGAATACAAAGGTGACCGACGGCAATGGCCAGAAATGGGAGACCGGGGCCGGCGGGAGTATTAAGGTTTACGGGTCGGATGAGGTTGCGGAGCTGGAGGTGCCGGAGGCTACGGTGTCGTATTAAAGATGAAAAGTTAGGATGTTTGTGGTGGGGTAAGCGATGCAGGAGACGAACTGAAAGAATAATAAAACCGTAGTGGGAGAGAAAAGAAACTAACGTTGTTTAAAACAGCAAAGAAAATTTGTATATTGAAATCTGCTCTATTATGTATAAGAGAGTACTGAGGAAAGTAGTACTGACTTTAAAAAACACTGTAGACCAGAGTTGTATCGATGCAATAGGCAACCAGAATGGTGCTGTATAGGATGTTCATATTTACGTAAAAGAGGTAAAACATGTTCACAGGAAAAAGAAAATTTAAAAAGTTTGAACCAAAAATCTGGTTGAGTAGCCCTACGATGCATGGATTGGAAATTGAATATATAAAAGTAGCATACAAAACCAACTGGATGTCTACGGTCGGAGCCAATATCAACGAAATTGAAAAAATGCTCTGCAATAAAATTGGTTGCAAATATGCAGTAGCTTTATCGGCAGGAACTGCTTCATTACATATGGCTGTAAAGTTAGCAGGAGTTAAATTTGGCCAAAAAGTTTTTTCGAGTGACTTAACTTTCGATGCTACCGCAAACCCGATTGTGTATGAAGGCGGTGTACCAATTTTTATTGATACAGAATATGATACCTGGAATATGGATCCGGTGGCACTGGAAAAGGCATTTGAAATTTATAAAGATGTTAAAGTGGTTGTAGTAGCACATTTATATGGAACACCTGGGAAAATTGACGAGATTATAGCTGTTTGTGAAAAACATCATGCAATGATTATCGAAGATGCTGCCGAGTCATTGGGAGCGACTTATAAAGGGAGACAAACAGGAGCCTTTGGTTTATATAATTGTATTAGTTTTAATGGAAATAAAATTATAACC
This sequence comes from Clostridia bacterium, assembly GCA_021201905.1. Classification (GTDB taxonomy): domain Bacteria; phylum Bacillota; class Clostridia; order Lachnospirales; family Lachnospiraceae; genus Enterocloster. Next base: position 1,549 of record JAJQEA010000178.1, on the reverse strand, counting down.
GGTTCAGCCGGAGGAATGCTTTTGACAGACAATAAAGAGGTTGCAGACAAAGTAAGAAAATGGGCTACTCAGTCCCGGGAAAATGCACCATGGTATCAGCATGAAGAACTGGGCTACAATTATCGGATGAGTAATGTAATAGCCGGTGTGGTTCGTGGACAGATTCCATACCTTGAAGAACATATTGCTCAGAAAAGGGCTATCTATGAAAGATATAAAGACGGCTTTAAGGATTTACCGGTAACTATGAATCCATACGACGTAAAAAATAGTAAACCTAACTTCTGGCTGTCTTGTCTTTTGATCAATAAGGAAGCAATGTGCAAGCAGGTTCGTGGAGAGCAGGAAGCATTATACATCAGCGAGCAAGGAAAAAGCTGTCCGACAGAAATCTTGGAGACACTTGCGAAATATAATGTAGAAGGTCGGCCAATATGGAAGCCGATGCATATGCAGCCAATCTACCGCATGAATGGATTTGTGACCAGAGAAGGAAATGGGCGTGCGAAAACAAATGCATATATAGCAGATGGTGTGGTTGGGCAAGATGGAAAACCGCTTGATATCAGTATGGATATCTTTCAGAGAGGTTTATGTCTACCAAGCGATAATAAGATGACTGTCGAGCAGCAGGATAGAATTATTGAAGTAATCAGATCCTGTTTTGAATAGAGTAATGCGAGGAATGAAATTGTGGTAAAGAATGAAACAATGGAATCTGTAAAAGTTCGGAAAACGAGTTTCTATGAGATTAAGCTTGGATCACCTGTGATTTTTCAGCAGGACAGCTCGAGACTTATAGATGAAAACGGAGAATATGAGCTTGTTGAGGTGTTCAATATCCTAAATAATGCGATGAGCATTATTGGGGATAGAGATATAATAGAGACAACCAAGAAAAAACTTTATTTTTCAAGCGTTGTTACGGCTTGAGCCAATCCCATTACTGTTATTTGTTCGGATTTGGTAGAACACGATTGACGATGTTTGAAAGTCAAAAGGGTTTCTTGATTGCTTATTATGACCAAATCTTATAAGCGTACAAAACAGGAAAAGGAGGTTGACTTAGCCGAGGAGTGGTAGATTTTTACCATTCTCGGCCATTTGTCGTGTTATCCCTGAATTGCGGTATATGCACTTTAGGAGGTTATGATTGAAATTATTAAATAGATGTTTTGAGTAAAAGAGGATAGGTTATGAAAAATGAGCATAAGGCGTATGGACCATATGAGAAATACTTCAAAAGACCATTGGATTTATTTTGTGGCATTGCTGCATTAATTGCCTTTTGGTGGCTCTATATCATCGTTGCTGTTTTGGTTAAGGTGAAATTAGGAAGTCCAGTTCTGTTTACACAGGAACGTCTGGGCAAGGATGAAAAGATATTTAAGCTTTATAAGTTCCGAACCATGACAGATAGACGGGACGACAATGGCAGGCTGTTACCGGACGAGGTTCGTTTAACAAAATTCGGCAGGGTTTTGAGGGCAAGTAGTTTAGATGAATTACCTGAAGTCTTTAATATTTTAAGGGGAGAGATGTCGGTAGT
>JAJQEA010000092.1 GCA_021201905.1 Clostridia bacterium | reverse complement strand
GGAAAGCACCAGGGCCATACAGTCCGGCATGGAGTTTCTGCGCATTGTAAGCCCCATGTATTTCATGATTTCCATTAAACTCATGACAGACGGCATTATCCGGGGCTCCGGAGCCATGCCCTACTTTGTGCTGGCCACTGTGCCGGATTTGATTCTCCGCATTATCGTGGCAAACATCCTTACGGGATATTTTGCAAGCACGGGTATCTGGATGGCCTGGCCCTTTGGATGGATTGCGGCGACCCTGCTGACCGTGATATTCTACAGAAGGATTGTCACGGGAAAATTCCGTATACGTATCTGACGGGGAAATGTTGTGATATGATAAAGTGCAGCGGTACGTAAAATGCAGCGATGTGATAAAGTGCAGCGGTATGTTAAATGCAGCGATGTGATAAAGTGTAACGGTATGTTAAATGTAGCATTATGAAGTGTCAATGAGGATGGGGTATATTGGTTATTTTGAAGTATATATTGAGGTGGTATAAATCGGGTGGAAATATATTAAAAAAATTTATGTTAATAAGAATTTCATTAAAGAAATTTATAGTAAATGGGCACATGTTGAAATGGACAGCCTTATGTTTAGCATGCCTTGCTGTCACAGGCTGCCGGGCTCCTTATGAAAATGAGCAGACAGTTTCCGGTGCGGGGGAGGAAAAACAGGATATGTCTGGTGATGATAAAGGGGAAATGCTGGAATTTGATATAAGAAATCCCATTGTTTTTGCGTCCTATACCTTTGATGAAGGGGATTCCTATTATACATTGCTGTTCGAGTGCATCAACGGGACCTACGACAGCAGCAATAGCCTGTGGAACCGCCAGTGGTCGAGGACCTTTCGCTTCCGTCTGATACAATCAGAATTAGGGGTGAACCTGGAACCATACCAGGAAGGTGTTGTGAGCTGTGAGCTTCAGCAGGCTTTTGCGGGACCTTTTCAGCTATATGTAAAGGATTATAACGGGGACGGCCTGATGGAATTTGCAATCACCCAGACAGAATCAGCCAGCGCAGGTGATACCGGAAGAATGTTCGCCCTTCAAAAGGACGGAACGGTGACGGAAATTCCCATCAAAAATGACAGACGCTATGTAAGCGGGTTTGGTTTAATCGGTATCCATGACAGGGAAACTGGTGTGTTTTTAATTCCATACCGTCATACAGAAGGGTCTGCGGATTTGGAGCAGATTGAACATGGTTTTTTGGTCAGGACAGAGGAACCATTCAGCAGAGGCAGTGATTCAGGTATTTATTTTATGGGAGAGACAGACGGTGATATACGGAATGCAGCCGCCCTGGAGGATATTTATCTATGGGATGGGACGTCATTTGTGCTGACCGAACAACGGCTCATATACGATTAGAACCAAATCTGCCACACACCTGTGACTCGCTGGCAGTAATACCAGGAGGTATCCATGCGGTATAGATTGATCGTAAGCTTAAGCATCATCACTCTTTTGTTAACTGCCTGTTTTGCGGCATCGGAGGGACCAAAGGGACCGAAGGGAACGGACGGACTGCACGGAAGGGATGCCGCCCAGTCTGTGGAGCAGCCGGAGGCGCCTGTGACGCCATTAACAGACAGCGGCCTATCAATGCTGGTTAAAGATTATACATATTCCCCCGGAGTGCCGGAGGATTTAGAACCGGCAGAATCTTGTTATGGTTTTCCTGTGGAATTAGTCAGCGATTTGAAATACAGAATGAACCAGAGGGGCGCGGATGCCTGTATTGCTTATCTGGATGGACTGAACCAACAGGATTTTCGGATTACAAACCAGGAATTCCTGTCTCTGCTTGACAGGACGGATGAAACAACAAATGAAATGGCTCAATATGATTTCAAAGAGCATGAGGCGGAATGTTCATATTACCGCTGTGATACGGATGGCGATGGGACAGATGAGCTGATTGTCTTTGAAAAAGACGGAAGAGGAACCGTATCCTATGTCCATATGATGGTTGAGGGGGAGACGGGGTATGTTTTTTTAAACAGCCAGTATATGGACGATGTCCGATATTTCACATTATTCCAGTATGAGTCTGCTTTTTATTATGGGGCAAGCTGTTTTGATGATTCCACAGGAACCGTGAATTTGCAGATATACATGCTTGACCGGACCATCTTCCATCTGGCCAACATCACAGACAGCATATGCTTTAACCGGACATTCCGTATTTCCGAACCGTCCATCCTGTACCGCAATGAGCAGCATCCCGATATCCGTATGGTCCAGGATTATCTCGATGATGCCATAAATGACATTATCTATGCAAACAGGGTGAAAAATACGTTTTACGGGGATGAATGGAGATATCGGAACGAGGAGCGACCTTTCCAGAATGATGATACGGCTTATTGGGAGAATGAGGAGGACGCCGATGCCATAAACTGGAGCCATATGTTTATCATGGATATAGACAATGACGGCAGAGATGAAATATTTACAAAATCACCTCCGGGATATATGCAGCCATTTGAACACAGTATCAAATGGTATGATGAGGATTATAAGCAATGTCCGGCAGCCGTGGAGTTCTGGAGGGACAGCCATTACAGGCTGGTTGATATGTGGTTTAAGAAGTTCAACGGGAAAGTGGCTGCTTTTACACTGTACCAGGAGATTCAGTCCGGCCAGCGGTATCTGGTTGACGCCAGGATACAGGAGGATGGAGAAGCCACGGTTTTGATGGATTACATGGCCGTATTGGAGCCGGAAGATATCCGGATAACGGAGTTTGGCGTGGGAACGGATGTCTCCATATATAAACCGCTGGTATACCAGGATCCGGACCGGGACAGCGCCTTTCCTTATAACCTGCCGGATATGGCAGAGGTATGTTTGTTAAAAGCACAGGGAACGGATTTTCCGATTGAAAATAATTGTGGGGACATACCAGGTGATTTCACGGAAATTCTGTCCGGTCTGCTGGCTGACGGGGGTTTGGATCGTCTGGACAGCGGGCTGGGAATGGAATTGTACCAGATAGACGAGAGGGCTTTTTGCAGCAAATATAGAACGTATTTAAGCCATGCCCTTCGTGAGCTTGACGGCGGCACTCAGTATGCCTACCAGATTACCCTTGGACGCACGGATTATTTTCTCCTGCTCCAGTACAGCGTCACAGGAAAACTGGGGGATCTGCATATCTACCGCGGGACCACGGGCGGTCTGGCTTATGTAAGCACCTACCAGCCTGCGTATCTGGGCGGAAAGATAATCCAGCATTCCGACGGGTTATATATCGTGGAGCGGCCATTTCCGTGGTTTGAACATCCGCGCTATCTGGACAATGTAATGATACACCGCCTGATACCGGAAGGCGGACAAAACGCCGTGATAGAGGTGGTGCCTGAATCATATAAGTGGCAGAAAATATATGATAACCGCGCATCTTACGGAGGGGCCGTCACCGATTACCTGGAAGAGATAAAAACAGATCTGGCGGACCTGTCATACCGCTCCAAAGATGAGGAGGTCTATACAGGAGACGAGGATCCGGAAATTGATCCGAACCGGTTTTTGAGGCTGGGTTCAGTGGTTTCGCCCTATGAAACCTTTTATAAAATTGACTTTAATAATGACCGGAAGGACGAGTTTATTTCAAAAGGAAAGAGTTACAACCATATATATGCGGGCATATATCAGTTTACCGGCAAGGGCATCGCAGGACTGGAATATGATGAAACAGGGGGAGAGAGCTTGGGCAGGCCGGTCCAGCTCTGGTTTAAAGAAATAGGCGGAAAGGTATATACATTCCGGCTGTTTTACCATGAGGATTCCTATTATGTACTAAATGTTTCCCTGATAGAAGGAACCCGCATTACACAGGTCCAGACCCATCTAATCGTACCCAGGCTCAAATATATCATGAATGAATATTAGGATGGAAAATGTGAAGGTTTTGTGAAATGTCTTTCATGGAAGCATTTGACTCTTGAATCATTAAATCCTTTATGTTAGGATAAGTTTATTAAAATTTATTAACAAAATTCTAACAAAAAGGCGACAATGGTGACAAAGGAAAATAAGATAAAAACAATAAAAAATATATGGTATATAGTAGGAACCGTGAGTCTGTTAATGGCCCCAGTGGTGTCATACTTTATGTTTGAGTACGTCACGGGGAACCTGGACACGGTTCCCTATTATATGGCGGCTTTGAACATAGGATGGATTTATGTGCTGTACCTGGCTCTGTTTGCCGTTACGGGCAGGAGCAGAATCACTGTGCCCGCGGCCTCCTGCCTGCTCTATGTCATTTCCTTGGCAGAGACCTTTGTGGTGGCCTTCAGGGGACGCCCTATTATGCTGTGGGATGTGATGGCATTCAAGACAGCCATGACCGTATCCGGCAATTATGAATTTTTCATCACCCGTCACATGAAAACAGCCTTTTTACTGCTGGTGCTCATGAATGTGATTCTGTGGTTTGCGCCCCGCCGGGTCAGGGGATGGAAGCTTCGGCTGGCAGTGGGAGGGGGCATCGCTGCGTCCATAGCGGGCTATGGGGCCTGGTTCTTCGCCTGCCTGGTCCCCTCCTGGGGGCTTGGCATCAACATGTGGGCCATCAACGGGACATACCAGGAGTACGGCTATGTGCTGTCCACCGCAGTCTCCCTCCAGTATGTGGTCAAAAAGCCGCCCCAGGGCTACAGCAGCGCCAGGCTTAAGGAGATTTATCACCGCTTGGAGGAGGATCACAGATATACAGAACCGGTAAATGGCTGGTCCTATCCGGAGAGCCTGGAGAATCCAGAGAGCTCGGAAAGCCGGTCCCGGGTTGGGCAGCCTGTGACGCCGGTCAATTTGATATGCATAATGAACGAGAGTCTGTCAAAACTTAAGACGGTAGGAGATTTTACCACCAATACAGAATATTTCCCCTTCATGGACAGCCTTGTGGAAAATACGGTCAGGGGAAGCCTTTGCGTGCCCGTGTTCGGTTCCATGACAAGCAACACTGAGTTTGAGTTTCTCACCGGGGACTCCATGGCCCTGCTGCCTGCCAACTCCATTGCCTACCAGTTCAATGTAAAACCGGACACCTATTCCATGGTCAGCACCCTGAAGGACCAGGGGTATTACAGCGTGGCAATGCATCCTTATCCCGGGGAAAACTGGAACCGGGTGGAATGCTATCAGAATATGGGATTTGATGAGTTCCTGGACCAGGATTACTACGAGGGCAGCGGGGAGCTGCGCAACTATGTAAGCGACCAGGCGGATTACGAGAAACTGATCCAGATGGTGGAAGCCAAGGAGCGTCCTGAGGACAGGCTGTTTATTTTCAATGTAACCATGCAGAATCACGGCGGATATGAGGGGACATACGATAATTTTGAACAGGAGGTATGGCTTACCGGCGAGTATGAGGGAAAGTATCCAAAGACGGACCAGTATCTGTCCCTCATGAAGCGGTCGGATGAGGCCTTCCAGTATCTGGTGGATTATTTCAGCCGGCTGGATGAGCCCACCATGATTGTCATGTTTGGTGACCACCAGCCCAGCGTGGAGGATGAATTTTACGATGACATAGCCGGAATGCCCAGTTCCGAGGTTCCGGCCCAAGACCATCTCATGTGGTACGAGACCCCCTTCCTTATATGGACCAACTACAGCATGCCTTCCGGGGACATGGGGCGTCTCGGGGCGGTTTATTTGTCCTCCGAGGTCCTGTGGAGGGCCAACCTTGAAATGACGCCCTACAACCGGTTCCTGCTTGCCATGAGGGAGGAGCTTCCGGTGATCCATCCTCTGGGCTGCTATGACAGGGAGGGAACCTATTACTACTGGGCCAAGGCAGAGTCGGAGCGCTGCCCCTATCAGGACACAATACTGGATTATGAGGCCCTTGTGTACAACCACAGCCTGGACCGGAAGAAGCTAAAAGAGCTGTTCGTCATAGCCTCTGAAAATAGTACCAGCCAATAAAAACTTGTAAAAGCACTTGGCAAGCTGCCCTCGCATAGAATAAGATTAAGAATATGCAGGGTGGCTTTCTTTGAAGACTTTTCCGAAACCATTATCAGCAGGAGAGGAAAAAGAGTATCTGGAACGCTGCAAAGAGGGCGACCAGTCTGCCAGGGATATGCTGATTGAGCATAATATGCGTCTGGTGGCCCATGTGGTAAAAAAGTATCAGGGCTCTGATTACGACATGGAGGACCTGCTGTCCGTGGGAACCATAGGCCTTATTAAGGCAGTGAATACATTTAACGTAGATAAAGGCTCACGACTGGCCACCTATGCAGCCAGATGCGTGGAAAATGAGATACTGATGCTTCTGCGTGCCAGCAGAAAGTATTCCAAGGAAGTGTCCCTTTTTGAGCCCATCGGAGTAGACAAGGACGGCGAGACCGTCAGTCTGGTGGATGTGATAGAGATGGACAATAAAGAGACACTGGATACCATGATTTTAAAACAGGATGTAAAGGAGCTTTATGAGGCCTTTGAGTCCTGTCTGACAGAGACAGAGAAGACGGTTCTGGGGATGCGCTACGGACTGTACCGCGGGAAGGAGCATACCCAGCGGGAGATCGCCGGCAAGCTGGGCATCTCCCGTTCTTATGTAAGCCGGATTGAGAAAAAGGCCATAGAGAAGATACGGGCGGAGTTTGCAAAACACGGTTAAGGGGTGTCATTCAAAAAATATTGTAAAAAGATAGAAGAATTGTGCATTGTTTTATGACAGCTTTCCCTTTATACTAGTCATAACAGGCGGAACGGTCAGACAGATTAACCTGTTCCGCCTTTTTGCAGCAATCAATTGTTCGTAAGGAGGAGATACCATGGCTATTTTAGTGACTGGTGGCGCCGGCTATATCGGAAGCCATACCTGTGTGGAACTGCTGACAGCGGGTTATGATGTGGTGGTAGTAGACAACCTTTATAACTCCAGCGAGAAGGCACTGGAGAGAGTGGAGAAGATAACAGGCAAAAAGGTAAAATTCTACGAGGCAGACCTTTTGGACCAGCCGGCCCTTAAGGAAGTGTTTGACAAGGAGAACATTGACTCGGTCATCCATTTTGCAGGTCTTAAGGCGGTGGGAGAATCCGTGCGCAAGCCTTTGGAGTATTATCACAATAATATCACAGGCACCCTGATTCTCTGCGATGAAATGCGCAGCCATGGTGTCAGGAATATCGTGTTCAGTTCTTCCGCTACCGTGTACGGGGACCCGGCTGAAATCCCTATCACTGAGAACTGCCCCAAGGGAGAGATTACCAATCCTTACGGACGGACCAAGGGGATGCTGGAGCAGATTCTGACGGATTTACATACAGCGGATCCGGAGTGGAACGTAGTGCTGCTGCGCTATTTCAATCCCATCGGCACCCATGAGAGCGGCCTGATTGGGGAGGATCCCAAGGGAATTCCCAACAACCTGGTTCCCTATATTGCCCAGGTGGCAGTGGGAAAGCTGGACCATCTGAATGTATTTGGCGATGATTATGACACGCCGGACGGCACCGGGGTCAGGGATTACATCCATGTGGTGGACCTGGCAAAGGGCCATGTAAAGGCAGTGCAGAAGCTTCAGGATAAAGAGGGTGTCAGCATCTACAACCTGGGAACCGGAACAGGCTACAGTGTGCTGGATGTGCTCCATGCATATGAGAAAGCCTGCGGCAAGACGCTGAAGTACGAGATTCAGCCCCGCCGTGAAGGCGACGTGGCAACCTGCTATTCCGATTCAGCCAAGGCAAAGCGTGAGCTGGGCTGGGTGGCTGAGAAGGGAATTGAGGAGATGTGTGCTGATTCCTGGAAATGGCAGTCCATGAATCCCAACGGGTACAGGGATTAAAGCTAAATTCCGGACAGAAGGATGTTTCATTGATTTTTTCCATATGTAAGAGGCCTGGGGATGGATTCCCGCCATACGATATGGCGGGGACGGCCCCGGGTCTCTTTTTGTTATGTTAAGCAATGCGAACAAATGTTCTGATTTGCGGTTGCGTTTACCTTTGTTCTGCGTTATACTATGAGAACAAACATATGTTCTGGATGGTGATATCATATTGATACAGGAGAATTTAAGCGTACAGGAAAAGTTAAAGATACTTACGGATGCGGCCAAGTATGATGTGGCCTGCACATCCAGCGGGGTCAGGAGAAAGGGAAAGGCGGGCAGCATAGGAAACACTTCAGAGGCCGGAATCTGCCACAGCTTTTCAGCGGACGGCAGATGCATTTCCCTTCTCAAGATTCTGTTTACCAACCAGTGTATCTATGATTGTAAATATTGTGTGAACCGCTGTTCCAATGATGTGGTGCGGACTGCCTTTACCCCGGATGAGGTGTGTAAGCTCACCATCGAATTTTACCGCAGAAATTACATTGAGGGCCTGTTTCTGAGTTCTGGCATTTTATATAATCCCAATCACACCATGGAACAGATTTACGAGACCCTGCATAAGCTCAGGAACCAGTGGCATTTTAACGGATACATCCATGTGAAGACCATACCGGGGGCTGACCCTGAGCTGGTGGAGCGGATGGGCTTTTTAGCTGACCGTATGAGCATCAATCTGGAGCTTCCCACGGCCGAGGGACTTAAGAATCTGGCTCCCGGCAAGACCAGGGATAAGATATTAAAGCCCATGCGTCAGGTGCAGCAGGGGATTGCGGTGTCCGGCCACCTTCTGGGATATGACAGGGAATTTAAGAAGCCCTATGCCACGGAGCGGGCTGGTTTTGCAGGCGGCGCTGCTCTGATTCGTCCGGAGCTGGCACAGTCCGGCGCCCTTTTATTGGGAAACAGGGGTTTATCCGGCGGTAGCCGGGATTGTCCGGGGGATGGGCAGAAGGAAGGCCAGAGAACCGGGGGAGGAAGGAGCCTTCCCGACTCTCAGTATGCCAAAACGCCCTTTGTGCCCGCGGGTCAGAGTACCCAGATGATTGTGGGGGCCACCCCGGAAAATGATTACCAGATGATGGCTGTCACACAGGCTCTGTATGAGAATTACGGCCTTAAGAGGGTCTTTTATTCCGCCTATGTGCCTGTCAACGACGACAGCTGCCTGCCTGCCGTGACAGCCAGACCTCCGCTGTTAAGGGAACACAGGCTGTATCAGGCGGACTGGCTGCTCCGGTTCTATGGATTTAAGGCAGAGGAGCTGCTGTCAGAGGAGCAGCCGAATTTCAATGTATTCCTGGATCCCAAGTGCGATTGGGCGCTGCGCCACCTGGAGCAGTTTCCAGTGGAAATCAACAGGGCTTCCTATGGAGAACTTCTCAGGGTCCCCGGCATGGGGGTAAAGTCAGCACAGAGGATTGTGAATGCCAGAAAGCAGGGCGGACTTCAGTTCGGTGACTTAAAGAAAATGGGGGTGGTCCTGAAGCGCGCCAGGTATTTCATCACCTGCAAAGGGCGCATGATGGAAGGCGCCAGGCTGGACCAGGACTATATCACAGCATGCCTTGTGGGTGACGAACGGCGCAAAGCCTGGGATATTGAGAACAGGGATACCTTCCGCCAGCTGAGCCTGTTTGATGACATGCACCTGGAGATGCCGGTGACAGGCGATGACCATTATGCCTCGGTGACGGGAAGCTTGTAAGGATACAGGAGGTGGAGGATATGACGGTTTATATGTGTGAGCCCTGGCTGGAGGGGATTCTCTGCGGCGTATATGATGCCTGGGCGGATCCGGCCGGCCATGGGAATGTCCGTCTGGCCGTAAAGGGAGAATATGAAGAAATGGAGCTTTTTGCGGAGTACAGGGATGTGCAGATTTGCCCTGAGAAGGCGGAGAAGGTCATCCGATCTGTGTGCGCCAAGCTTTCCCAGGAGGTATACAGGAAGGTGTATACTGCCTCTCTGAGCCAGGACGGAGGACGGGCAGATAAGATATACCGGTTCTTGATACAGGCATTTCGCCACGGCCCGTCGGTGCTGGACATGCTCCAGCTTCCGGCCTGCTATGAGATATTCGGGCTGTGCCGGAATGTTTACAATGAAAATCATCTTCTGACTGAGTTTCTGCGCTTTTCAGAGACTCCGGGAGGCATACTGGTGTCACGTATCGGTCCGAAGAACGATATTATGACGCTTTTGGCCCCTCACTTTGCAGACCGGCTGCCGGAGGAAAACTGGGTCATTTATGATGAGAACCATAAAAGGGCAGCAGTCCATCCCGCCGGCCGCTCCTGGTTTCTTGTAAACCAGCCCCTTGAACCGGAACAGGATGGCAGCGACCAGGGGTGGAGCCACTGGCTTAAGGAGAGGACAGACGAGGAAACGTATGAGGACATGTGGCGCATGTTCTGCGACACCATTGCCATAAAGGAACGCCATAATCCGGTATGCCAGAGAACCCATCTTCCCCTGCGTTTCCGGCCATATATGACGGAGTTCCAAAAGTAAGATGGAGAGGGAGGGAATAGTGAGGGGGAATATTTCCTGGACAGATTCCTGAAATACAATTATGAAAAGCAGCCATGAAAAGCAGTCATGTGAAACCGTCATGAAAAACCGTCTATATTGCCCCTTGTAATTTTGTGTCCCCTTTAGTATAGTAATTATATCTTTCATTCAAGGGGATAGGGTTCTGCCTGTCCTGTCTTATATTTAATTCCGGTACGGTATCGTGCCAAAGTTCCAATGATTCATGAAAGCATATTATAATTACCAGCAAGGTGAAAGGGGCGGATGGATGTTTACGCAAATCAACAGTGGCGGTATATGGGCTGTGGAAGGAGTCCCGGTTTCGGTGAAGGCGGATGTGTCCGACGGACTTCCGGGATTTTCCATATCAGGACAGCTGGCTTCAGAGGTAAGGGAGTCCCAGGAACGGGTCAGGACAGCCCTTAAAAATTCGGGATTTCGCCTCCCGGCTAAAAAGATAACTGTAAACCTGTCTCCGGCAGGTATACGAAAGGGCGGTACTGCCTATGATCTTCCCATTGCGGTTGCCATATTAGGCGCGTTTCAGATGGTGGATACGGACGGGCTGAAGGACAGCATGGTAATTGGGGAGCTGGGCCTGGACGGCAGGGTGAAACCTGTTAGCGGTGTGCTCTCCCTTGTAGCCATGGCCAGGGAAAAGGGTATCATAAGATGCTTTCTGCCATTGGAAAATGTGGAGGAGGGCCTGGTGATGGAGGGCGTGGACATGGTGGGAGTGGGGTCTCTGAGCCATATGGCAGGTATTCTTAAGGGCGCGGTTTCCATGGAGCCGTGCCGTGCGCCGGTTCACCGTCCAAAGGACTGCCGCCAGATGGAAAGGGGACTGGACTACAGGGAGGTCAACGGACAGGCTATATTGCGGAGGGCAGCGGAGGTGGCGGCAGCCGGTATGCACGGACTGCTTCTGACCGGAAGCGCCGGAACCGGTAAGACCATGATTGCCAGAAGAATTCCCACCATACTGCCGGCCCTGACACGGGAGGAGGACATAGAGATATCCAGAATCTACAGTATCTGCGGACTTCTGCCCGCGGGACGTCCCCTTTTGTCTGAGCGGCCCTTCAGAAGTCCTCACCACACCATAACAGCCAGGGCGCTGGCAGGGGGAGGTGTTCCTCCCAGGCCCGGAGAACTGTCTCTGGCATCAGGCGGTGTCCTTTTTTTGGATGAGCTGCCTCATTTTGGCCGTTCCGCTGTGGAAATACTGAGACAGCCTTTGGAGGAACGGAAAATCACAGTGACAAGGGTATCGGGAAACTATGAATTTCCGGCGGATTTCATGATGGTTGCCGCCATGAATCTGTGCCCATGCGGATTTTACCCGGACAGGAGCCGCTGTAATTGTTCGGAGAACCAGATCAGGCGGTATCTGGGTCATATATCCAGGCCCTTACTGGAACGGTTCGATATCTGCGCCCAGGCGTCTCCTGTTACCTTTGGGGAGCTGAACCCGGCTCAGGGAGAAAATGAGGATTCGGCATCCATACGGCAGCGGGTGGAGTTTGCCAGAAAACAACAGGAACACCGGTTTTCAGGCACCAAGATACGCTTTAACAGCTGCATGGGCATGAAAGAGGTGGAACAGCATTGCAACCTAGGACCTGAGGAGAAGTCTTTTGCCCAACGGATCTACGAATCAGGAGGCTTCAGTGCCAGAAGGTACCATAAGGCGCTGAAAGTTGCCAGGACTATTGCCGACTTGGAGGACAGCAGGGATATAAAAAAGGAACATCTGGCAGAGGTATTGGGATACGGGGGACTGGAGGAAAAGATATGGGGATAGAAAACAGGACGGAACAGGATTCAAACAGGAACGCTGATTCAGGCCCGGAGATAGCCCGGCTCCAAACACTCGAAAAAAAATATCTCTACTGGCTCACCCGTATTCCAGGCTTTGGGGCAGTGACCATACGGCGCATATGGGAGACCGTGGGAAGCTTTGAGAAGGCATATTATATAGAAGGAATGGAATTAAAGAAACTGGGAATCTTACAAAGCGGGAAAAATGCCGTACGTATGACCGGTGGAAGGAACAGTTTTCCTGTATGGTCCGTGAGTATGACCATTTACAGGAGAAGGGAATCCGTTTCATAACGCCCCTTGACAGGGAATATCCGAAACGGCTTCTGCATATTTATGACTATCCAATGGGACTTTATGTAAAGGGAGATCTGCCGGATGAGGAATGCCCCACCGCCGCCATCATAGGGGCCAGGAACTGTACAGAGTATGGGAGACAGGCCGCCGAATTCATGGGGAGAGAGCTGGCAAAAGCTGGTGTGCAGATTGTCAGCGGTCTGGCGCTGGGCATAAACGGGGCCGGTCATGAGGGAGCCCTTAAGGGAAAAGGAAAGACATATGGAGTCCTTGGGTGCGGTGTGAATATCTGTTATCCCAGGAGCAATTATTATCTGTATGAAGCCATTCCGTCCCAGGGAGGACTTCTCTCAGAGTTTGGGCCGGACGAGGAACCCCTGGCCAGAAATTTTCCCATGCGCAACCGTATCATAAGCGGCCTTTCCGATGTGATTTTGATTATGGAGGCCCGAAAGAAAAGTGGTTCCCTCATAACCGCCAGCCTGGGGCTGGAGCAGGGAAAGGAGATATTTGCACTGCCGGGCCGGATCACGGACGCCCTGAGCGAAGGATGCAATGAGCTCATACAGTCAGGCGCGGGGATATTGACCAGCCCTGAGGATGTGCTGGACTATATGGGTATTTTTCACGAAAAAAGGTGTATTAACCGTGAAAAAGACGAGAAGGGACTTGCCAAGATTGAAAAAATGGTGTATAGTTGCCTAGATTCCGAACCCAGGTACCTGGAACAGATTATGGTACAGACAGGACTTTCGGCGGGACGCTGTATGAGCGCCCTTCTGGAGCTGGAATTGGAAGGATTTGCGGTGAGAACATCAGGGCAGAACTATATGAAAACAATCACATAAGTGTCAGTATTTTGGATATCCTCCGGCATTCGCCGGTGTGTGATTCCATTTTGTGAAAATAAATGATCAGCGAGTAAGGAGTTTTACAATGGCGAATTATCTGGTAATTGTGGAGTCACCAGCAAAAGTGAAAACCATCAAGAAGTTTCTGGGCGCCAACTATGAGGTGGATGCATCGGGAGGCCATGTCAGGGATCTTCCGAAGAGTCAGTTGGGATTTGATGTGGAACATGACTATGAGCCCAAGTACATTACAATCAGAGGAAAGGGTGACGTTCTGGCCAAGTTGCGCAAGGAAGTGAAGAAGGCAGACAAGATTTATCTGGCAACGGACCCTGACCGCGAGGGAGAGGCCATCTCATGGCACCTGATGAAGGCCCTTAAGCTGGATGAGCTTAAGAGCAAGGATGTTTACCGCATCAGTTTTAATGAAATTACGAAGAACGCGGTCAAGGCATCCTTCAAGGCTCCAAGGGAGCTTGACATGAACCTGGTGAATGCCCAGCAGACCAGAAGAATGCTGGACCGTATGGTGGGTTACCGGATTAGTCCTCTTTTGTGGGCAAAGGTCAAGAGAGGATTAAGCGCCGGCCGTGTACAGTCCGTTGCACTTCGGATGATTTGCGACCGGGAGGATGAAATCAACGCATTCATTCCCGAGGAATATTGGAATCTGGAGGCGGATCTTCTCCTGAAGGGGAGTAAGAAGCCCCTGGTGGCAAAGTATTATGGTGCCAGGGATTCCAAGGGAGGTAAGGCGGTTATCCGCAACAAGGAGGAGCTGGACCGGATTCTGAGCCAGTTGGAGGGATGCAGTTATGAGGTGGAGGAGGTAAAGAGAGGAGAGCGGGTTAAGAAGGCTCCCATCCCGTTTACGACCAGCACCCTGCAGCAGGAAGCCTCCAAGGTACTTAACTTTTCCACACAAAAGACCATGCGACTGGCCCAGCAGCTCTATGAAGGCGTGGAGGTAAAAGGCAAGGGAACCCTTGGTCTTATCACCTATCTGCGTACGGATTCCACCAGAATCGCAGACGAGGCGGACACAGCGGCCAGGGCATTTGTAAAGGAGCATTACGGAGAGAAATATGTTGCCCAGGGAAGCCAGGCTAAGAAGGAGGGCGTTAAGATACAGGATGCCCATGAGGCCATCCATCCCACTGACATAACCTTGACTCCTACCATTGTAAAAGAATCGCTGCAAAGAGACCTGTTCCGGCTGTACCAGTTAATTTGGAAGCGGTTTACAGCCAGCCGTATGGCTCCGGCCGTATATGAGACCACCTCTGTAAAGATTGGGGCGGGCAGCCACCTGTTCACCACATCAGCCTCCAAGCTGGATTTTGAAGGCTTTATGTCTGTTTATGTGGAAGCGGACGACGAGGAAGAGAAAAATCAGGTCCTTGGCAACCTGGAAAAGGGGACCATCCTTAAGCTGGAGCAGCTGGACCCAAGCCAGCATTTCACCCAGCCTCCGGCCCATTACACGGAGGCATCCCTGGTAAAGGCTCTGGAGGAGCAGGGCATAGGACGTCCGAGTACCTATGCGCCCACCATAACCACCATCATTGCCAGAAGATATGTGGTAAAGGAGAATAAGAACCTCTATGTGACGGAGCTGGGGGATGTGGTAAACCGCATCATGAAGAATTCCTTTCCAAGCATCGTAGACCCTAACTTTACAGCCAATATGGAATCCCTGCTGGATAAAGTGGCAGACGGCACCGTTGCCTGGAAAACCGTTGTCAGCAACTTCTATCCGGACCTGGACGAAGCGGTTAAGACAGCCGAGAAGGAGCTGGAATCCGTAAAGATAGCGGATGAGGTATCGGATGTGGTCTGCGACCTGTGCGGGCGCCAGATGGTGATTAAGTACGGTCCTCACGGCAAGTTCCTGGCATGCCCGGGCTTTCCGGAGTGTAAGAACACCAAGCCTTACCTTGAAAAAATCGGGATTCCATGTCCGAAGTGCGGTAAGGAGCTGGTGCGCAGAAAGACAAAGAAAGGACGTCTCTACTATGGTTGCGAGGCCAGTCCTGACTGCGATTTCATGTCCTGGCAGAAGCCATCCACCCAGAAATGCCCTGTCTGCGGTTCTTACATGGTAGAGAAGGGAAATAAGCTTTTGTGTGCCGGTGAGACCTGCGGTTACCGCATGGATAAGACTGAAAAATAGAAAAATTTGTAAAAACAAAAAGGAAAAATATCAAAATCTTAAAATAATTGAAAACTTCAAAAAACTCTTGTTATTGCTTAAAAATTGTGTTAAAATTCTATTATTAGTAGAGTATTTTTGGGTGATATACAATTTGGATAAGGAGGCTTTCGGAGATGAGTGTTCAATTGTTGGACAAAACAAGAAAAATCAACAAGCTATTGCATAACAATAATTCTCATAAAGTTGTTTTCAATGACATCTGTAAAGTTTTAAGTGAGATATTGTTATCTAATATCCTGGTAATCAGCAAGAAGGGCAAGGTTCTGGGGGTGAGCATCTGTTCTGGGGTAGATGAGATAGAGGAACTTATCGAAGACCAGGTCGGAGGTTACGTGGATAAGATGCTGAACGAACGTCTTTTAAGCGTTTTGTCCACCAAGGAGAACGTAAATCTTGCCACCCTTGGCTTTGCCGAGGAGAATGTAAGAAAGTATCAGGCCATCATTACCCCTATCGATATAGCGGGAGAGAGGCTTGGCACCCTTTTCATTTACAAATCAGATTCCCAGTATGATATTGACGATATCATATTAAGTGAATACGGAACCACCGTGGTAGGGCTGGAGATGATGCGTTCTGTCAATGAGGAGAATGCAGAGGAGACCAGGAAGGTGCAGATTGTAAAATCAGCCATCAGCACATTATCCTTCTCCGAGCTGGAGGCCATCATCCACATATTTGAGGAGCTGGACGGAAACGAAGGCATCTTGGTAGCCAGTAAGATTGCCGACCGCGTGGGTATTACCCGTTCCGTGATTGTCAATGCTCTCCGCAAGTTTGAGAGCGCCGGTGTCATTGAATCCCGGTCCTCAGGCATGAAGGGAACCTATATCAAGGTCCTGAATGACGTGGTCTTTGATGAACTGAAGGCAATCAAGGCATCCAACTCAAATTTAAAGTAGATATCAGGCGGCCGGATAAGGCAGATGGCGGATAGCCGGATAAAATTAGAGTCAGATAAATATATGGCAGTTTGCAGGAAAACTTATTAAAAGTGCTTGCAAGCTGCCATATTTTGTGATATATTTGAAAGGTTGACAAAAAACACGTCTGTGGATTCTGCGGGACGGTGCCTGACCAGTAATTTGGCAGGTCTTCCGGGAAGTGTCAGAAGCAGGCGGAAGAGCCTGAACTCCCATACGCGACGGAGCAGGCTAAAAACCAAACGGAGGTAAATAACATGAGCGTAATTTCTATGAAGCAGTTATTGGAAGCTGGTGTACATTTCGGTCACCAGACAAGGAGATGGAACCCTAAGATGGCTCCATACATCTATACCGAGAGAAACGGTATCTATATCATTGACTTACAGAAGTCCGTAGGCAAGGTAGATGAGGCTTACAAGGCTGTATCCGACATTGCTGCAGACGGCGGCACCATCCTGTTCGTAGGTACCAAGAAGCAGGCTCAGGAAGCCATCAAGGCTGAGGCAGAGCGCTGCGGAATGTACTTTGTAAATGAGAGATGGCTGGGCGGCATGCTGACCAACTTCAAGACCATCCAGAGCCGTATTGACAGACTGAAAGAAATCGAGACCATGTCCCAGGACGGAACATTCGATGTTCTTCCTAAGAAGGAAGTAATCGCCCTGAAGAAGGAGTGGGACAAGTTAGAGAGAAACCTTGGCGGAATCAAGGATATGAAGAGACTGCCAGATGCAATCTTCATCGTTGACCCGAAGAAGGAGCACATCTGCGTACAGGAAGCTCACATACTGGGTATACCGTTAATCGGTATTGTTGATACTAACTGTGATCCGGAAGAACTGGATTATGTAATTCCTGGCAATGATGATGCCATCAGAGCCGTTAAGCTGATTGTTTCCAAGATGGCTGATGCTGTTATCGAAGCAAAGCAGGGCGAAGTTTTAGAGGGCGCAATGGAAATCGAGATTCCTGCCCAGGCTTTCGAGACAGAGGCTGTTGAGGCTTAATTAAAACTTTAAAATTGGAGGAAGATGAAATGGCAGCAGTAACCGCAGCAATGGTAAAAGAGTTAAGAGAGATGACCGGTGCCGGAATGATGGACTGCAAGAAAGCTCTTGCAGCTACCGACGGCGATATGGATAAGGCAGTAGAGTTCTTAAGAGAAAAGGGACTTGCCGGAGCAGCCAAGAAGGCCGGACGTATTGCAGCAGAAGGCATCGTGGCTACAACAGTATCTGCTGATGAGAAGAAGGCTGTAATCGTAGAGGTTAACGCTGAGACTGACTTTGTTGCCAAGAACGAGAAGTTCCAGACATATGTTGCAGATGTTGCAGCACAGGCACTTACCACTTCCGCTAAGGATTTAGATGCATTCATGGAGGAGAGATGGGCCAAGGATGAGACATTGTCCGTAAAAGAGGCACTTGCTTCCCAGATTGCCATTATCGGCGAGAACATGAACATCCGTCGTTTTGAGCAGGTTGAGGAGGCAAATGGTTTTGTTGCATCCTACATCCATGCAGGCGGAAAGATTGGCGTATTGGTAGACGTAGAGACAGATGTTGTCAACGATGACATCAAGGATATGGCTAAGAACGTGGCTATGCAGGCAGCAGCCTTAAAGCCAATGTTCACCAGCAGAGACGAAGTAAGCGCTGAATATATTGCAAAAGAGACAGAAATCCTCACAGCTGCAGCTAAGAATGAGAAGCCAGATGCCAACGACAAGATCATCGAGGGCATGGTAAAGGGCCGTATCAACAAAGAGCTGAAAGAAACCTGTCTGTTAGATCAGGTTTATGTAAAGGCAGAAGACGGCAAGCAGAGCGTTAACCAGTATGTTGCATCTGTAGCAAAGGCTAACGGCGCTTCTATCAAGGTAAAGAAGTTCATACGTTTTGAGACCGGCGAAGGTCTGGAGAAGAAGAACGAGGACTTTGCTGCTGAGGTAGCTAAGCAGATGGGAATGTAATTTATTTGTCAACGTCCGAATTAAAATCGACCAAATGTCCGTAAAGTTGGACATAAAAAA
>JAJQEA010000388.1 GCA_021201905.1 Clostridia bacterium | reverse complement strand
AGGTAATAGATGAAATATGCTCCTAAAGAATATGGTGCTAACTTCGAAAGACGGGCATGGAAGTTTGGGCTGCGCAGGTCCAGGGCATACTTAGAAAAAAGGAAGGAACCGCCATGGAACTGTCGCCCGCGGCCAGACGTCTGGTCATTCTCCTGTGTCTCCGGCATCTGCCGGGGATTCTGGGCATGAGGTTGTCCGGGGTACTGGTTATGGTACCGGGAAAATTAAGGGAATCTTTATTGAAATTAACAGGATATGATGGTAAGCTTCATAGGTAATCTGAGGTAATTTGCTATAAGACGGGAGGAATCTTAATGATGAAGAGACATTCATTGATAATAACAGCCGCCGCACTGGCTGCGGCGATGGTGCTGGGAACCGGCTGTGCCAAAAAACCGGCGGTGGAGACATCTGAGACCGTTACCAGCCAGGCTTCAGCTGAGGAGAAGGAGACCACCAAAGCGCCGGAGACAACGGCCAAGGCCCCGGAGACAACGGAGCAGGCCGCTGAGGCAAAGGAAGTATACCATATGCTTCAGGGCACCGTCACAAAGGTGACAGAGGATGGCTCGGTGTTCACCCTTCAGGCGGACGACGGCAGGGACTATGACATCAATCAGTCGGATATCCGGGACGTGGAGGTGGAGATCGGGGAGGACGTGCAGATAGCCATTGCGTATATAGGGGAGCCCCTGGGCAAGCTGGAGGATGTGACCCTGGTGGTGGCGCTTCCGGAGCAGGAGGAGTGGAGTATCCTTACGGAGAAAGGCACCACCACGGCGAACGCCATGAGCAGCTTTACCATGAAGACAGACGACGGACAGGAGTTAAGCTTCTTAAAGGATAACTGCCCCATAGAGGAAGGGGCCCTGGCAGGGGACAGCGGGGATAAGGTGACCGTGACCTATGTGAATTCCCAGGGAGTGAACTATCCGGTGGAGATTAAAGGAACGAAATAGACGGGAAGCCGCCACAATTTTGCGAAAAACCCTTGCAAAATAAGTGTTTTCCCTGTACAATCTGATATTGAGTAAACAGCGTGAGAGGGGCCCGGCATAACCCCTCTTTTACTAGAAATATCAACAGAACAGATTGAGAGAAAGGTAACGAACATGATTAGTACAAGCAACATATCTCTTCGCGTGGGCAAGAAGGCATTGTTTGAGGAGGTGAATATCAAATTCACCGAGGGCAACTGCTACGGACTCATCGGCGCAAACGGTGCCGGAAAGTCCACATTCCTTAAGATCCTGTCAGGCCAGTTGGAGCCTACCAGCGGCGATGTCATCATCACCCCCGGACAGAGGCTGTCCTTCCTGCAGCAGGACCACTTTAAGTATGACCAGTACACGGTCCTGGATACGGTCATCATGGGAAACAAGAGACTGTATGAGATAATGAAGGAAAAGGAAGCCATCTACATGAAGGAGGACTTCACGGACGAGGACGGCATCAAGGCCGCTGAGTTAGAGGGTGAATTCGCCAACATGAACGGATGGGAGGCTGAGTCGGATGCCGAAAGCCTTTTAAACGGACTTGGCATTGAGCCGGACCTGCACTATGCGCAGATGGGATCCCTTCTGGGCGCCCAGAAGGTAAAGGTACTTCTGGCCCAGGCCCTGTTCGGCAACCCGGATATCCTGCTTCTGGATGAGCCTACCAACCACCTGGACCTGGACGCCATTGCGTGGCTGGAGGAGTTTTTGATTAACTTTGAGAACACCGTTATCGTGGTGTCCCATGACCGTTATTTCCTGAATAAGGTCTGCACCCAGATAGCCGACATTGACTATGGGAAAATCCAGCTGTTCGCAGGAAACTACGACTTCTGGATGGAGTCCAGCCAGCTGATTGTCAAGCAGATGAAGGAAGCCAACCGCAAGAAGGAAGAGAAGATTAAGGAGCTGCAGGAATTTATCCAGCGCTTCTCCGCCAATGCTTCCAAGTCCAAGCAGGCCACCTCCCGTAAGAGGGCCCTTGAGAAGATTGAGCTGGACGACATCCGTCCATCCAGCCGTAAGTATCCATACATTGATTTCCGTCCTTTCCGCGAGATCGGCAACGAGGTTCTGACCGTGGAGCACTTAAGCAAGACCATTGACGGCGAAAAGATACTGGACGATATCTCTTTCATCCTGGGCTGGGAGGACAAGGTTGCCCTGGTAGGTCCGAATGAGAGGGCCAAGACAGTGCTCTTTAAGATTCTGTCCGGTGAGATGGAGCCGGATGAGGGAAGCTATAAGTGGGGCCTTACCACCTCACAGGCATATTTCCCCAAGGACAACAGCGCCGAGTTTGACAACGACGACACCATCGTAGAGTGGCTGACCCAGTATTCGCCTGAGAAGGACGTGACCTATGTCCGCGGTTTCCTGGGACGTATGCTGTTCGCCGGCGAGGACGGCGTGAAGAAGGTGAAGGTCCTTTCCGGAGGCGAGAAGGTGCGCTGCATGCTGTCCAAGATGATGATATCCGGGGCCAACGTGCTGATGTTGGATGAGCCCACGGACCACCTGGACATGGAGTCCATCGACGCTCTGAACCGCGGTATGATTAAGTTCCCGGGTGTGATGATTTTCTCCTCCCGTGACCACCAGATTGTGCAGACTACCGCAAACCGTATCATGGAAATCATTAACGGCAAGCTGGTTGATAAGATTACCACCTACGACGAGTACCTGGAAAGCGACGAGATGGCACGGAAGAGATTTACCTTCACACTGACTGAAAGTGAAGAGGCAGACGATTAATATAGTGGCAGTGACGGGCGGCAGGATGGATAAATCCTGCCCCTTTTCAGTCGTACCGAAAGGGGATGTAAGGTTGAGGAAAGCGTATATCCAGGCTCTGGCCGCCTGTGTGGCCCTGACACTGTCGGGGTGCGCGCCGGGAAGAAACCGTCTGGAACAGGCAGGGGCATCCGTACCCACAGATAGGCAGGCCCAGCAGACAGAAGTGACCGGGGGCATGGCCGGACAGGATAACACGGAGATTTCATCCGGAGAAGCCGGCGGGGAGGACAGCGCCTTCAAGGCGGGGAAGCTGGGGGATGACTACATTCTTCCCGGCGGAGCGGAACACGCATACTCGGAAGGGGAGCTGTCAGGGCTGACCCCGGAGGAGCTGAGAATAGCCAGGAATGAGATTTATGCACGACATGGACGGATATTTAAGAGCGAAGACCTGAATCAGTATTTCCGGAAGAAATCCTGGTATGAACCGTCTGTGGAGCCGGATGCCTTTGACAGCAGCATACTGAACCAGTATGAGAGGGACAATCTGAAAATCATCCAACAGATGGAGGAAAGCCGCAGTGTTTGCACCGCCCCCAGAATCGGAGTGGAGGATTTCCCGGCCATGGACGGCTCTACAGCCACCCTGCCCCTTATGCAGGCATTGTACCGCATATCAACAGGGGCTTCGGCCATGGAGGCGGAGGCCGCAGTGACCCACAATAAGACCACAGGGGCCTGGCTGTCCCTGATTCAGGGGGATGAGAGCTGGTACGGAGCATGCGACCTGGTGATTGCCTATGAACCAGGGGAGCAGGTGGAAAATGCCATAAAGGAGTCAGGCAGGGAAATCCTTATGAAGCCAATCGGCAGGGACGCCCTGGTGTTCCTGGCCAACCGCTCCAATCCAGTTAAGTCCCTGACCAGTCGGCAGATTGTGGACATCTACTCGGGTACCATCAAAAACTGGAAGGATGTGGGCGGCAGGGACCGTACCATTCAGGCATTCCAGCGGGCCCGGGATTCCGGGAGCCAGAATCTGATGGAGAAGCTGGTTATGAAGGGAACCGCTATGGCAGAGGCTCCAAAGGAGCTGGTATCCGGGGAGATGGGGGAGCTGATTGAACATGTTTCCGCCTATGACGATACCGGGGATGCCCTGGGATATTCGGTGTACTACTATGCCAGGAACATGTACCGGAAACCGGAACTGACCTTCATGGCAGTGGACGGCGTGGCGCCGGACAGCGGCACCATGCGGGACGGGAGTTACCCCTTTGTCAATGATTTTTACGCGGCCGTCCGGGCGGATGAGCCAAAGGATTCAGAGGCATACCAGCTCTTTGAATGGCTTACATCCGAGGATGGACAGTCCCTGGTTAACGGCCTGGGATATGTGGGCGTGGGAGAGGGGGCAAAGGAGCTGCCCGGGGAGCTGGCTGCGCCGGATGAGACCTTTGAGGGAACCATCCCCCTTCCGGAGGGCTACGTGATTCTGGCCTCCGGGCGTTCCCTGTTCGGAGAGGCGGGAATTGCCGTGTTTGACTCCAACATGCGCCTGCTCCAGTTCATCAGCCATGTGGAGGCCAGTGACGTGTCCCCCTATGTGGAATGCAGCAGGGATACAGCCATCCCGGCCATGGATACCCTCACGGGGCAATACGGTCATTACTCCATTGCAAAGAATCGGTGGGCAGACCGGGTTGAGGATAACAAATGGGAGACTGCATACCGGCTGGAGGAAACCTTTAAGGAGGATCACCGGGAGCTTCTGCAGATGTACGGCATTACGGAGAATGATGTGGAAACCATGTATTACTCAGACAGTGCGCTTCCGGTCATCCGGATGAAGCAGGGAAATCTGGAGCACTATTATGACGTGTACGGAAACCATCTGCTGGACTATGACACAGAGGGAAAGGCAGAAGATGAACTGCCCTACCGCTATGTGGTCCGGGTGGGCGCAAACACGGCATATATCTGCGTCACGGACCCGGATTCATACCAGTCCAGGTATATCATTTCCCGGAATGGAAAACCTGTGAAGGAGCTTTTCTCCAATGAAAAGGGAGATGTGAGCACCATAGGCGAGTATTTTTACACCAGATGGAACGGCCCGTACTTCTATTTTTACAATTACAGGGATGAGGCGTGCGCCAAATTTCTGAACGGATATTACAGAACAGATTGAGAGAGGAGAACAGAAATGGAAAAGATAACAAGTTTTACCATTGACCACAATAAGCTGCAGCCTGGAGTCTATGTATCCAAGAAGGACCCTGTGGAAGGAGGCGTGGTGACCACCTTCGACCTGAGGATGACCTTGCCCAATGAGGAGCCGGTGATGAACACCGCGGAAATGCATACCATCGAGCATCTGGGGGCAACCTTTTTAAGGAATCACGGCACCTATGGCAAAAAGTGCATTTACTTTGGCCCAATGGGGTGCAGGACCGGTTTCTACCTGCTGCTGGCGGGAGACTACGAGTCCGCGGATATCCTGCCCCTGATGGTGGAAATGTATGAGTTTATCAGGGATTTTGAGGGGGAGGTGCCCGGGGCGTCGCCAAAGGACTGCGGCAATTATCTGGATTTGAATCTGGGTATGGCCAGATTCCTGGCCCGCAAGTACCTGGAGGTGCTGTACCATGTGGACCAGTTCCCGGAATCCAGGCTTGTGTATCCGGAGTAGACAGCCCTTTGAAAATGACACAGGAACACACCGGGAAACCCATTCCCGGACCATGTTCCGGAGAGGAGCCATTAAGAAATGACAAAGTTGATTTCATGGAATGTAAACGGCCTCAGGGCCTGCGTGGGTAAGGGCTTCCTGGATTTTTTCAGGGAGGCGGAGGCAGATGTATTCTGTATACAGGAAAGTAAGCTTCAGGAGGGCCAGATTGAGCTGGACCTGCCCGGCTATCACCAGTACTGGAACTATGCCAGGAAAAAGGGATATTCCGGCACAGCCATGTTCACAAAGGAGGAACCCATGTCCGTGTCCTATGGCATCGGCATGGAGGAGCACGATACGGAGGGGCGCGTGATTACGGCAGAGTTTCCTGAATATTATGTGGTGACCTGCTATACCCCCAATTCACAGGACGGCCTGGCAAGGCTGGATTACAGGATGAAGTGGGAGGACGATTTCCTGGCATACCTTAAGAAGCTGGAGGA
This sequence comes from Clostridia bacterium, assembly GCA_021201905.1. GTDB lineage: Bacteria > Bacillota > Clostridia > Lachnospirales > Lachnospiraceae > Enterocloster. The sequence goes on along the minus strand of JAJQEA010000388.1, from coordinate 12,740 downwards.
GAACAAGCCGGTGGTATTCTGCGGGGATCTGAATGTGGCCCACAAGGAGATAGACCTTAAGAACCCTAAGACAAACAGGAAAAATGCCGGGTTCACCGACGAGGAGAGGGGAAAGTTCACCGACCTTCTGGCGGCGGGCTTCGTGGACACGTTCCGCTATTTCTATCCGGACCTGGAGGGGGTATACTCCTGGTGGTCCTACCGTTTCAGCGCCAGGGCCAAGAACGCGGGGTGGCGTATTGACTATTTTTGTGTATCAGAAGGCCTTAAGGACAGACTGGTAAGCGCGTCCATCCACAATACGGTCATGGGTTCAGACCACTGTCCGGTGGAGCTGGTGATTGAATAAGAGGAAAAGATGATGAATCTGGTTACCATTGAACATTTGACAAAATCATATACGGAGAGGCTGCTGTTTGACGACACATCCTTCTCCATCAACGAGGGGGAGAAGATAGGACTGATCGGCGTCAACGGCACAGGCAAGTCCACTCTCCTTAAGATTGTTGCGGGCCTGGAAGATGCGGACAGCGGCAGCGTGGTGAGGGGCCGCAGCCTCTACATACGCTATCTGCCCCAGATTCCGGAATTCACAGAGGGGGATACGGTGCTGGAAAGCGTTATGCGGGAAAATGCCGGGGAAACCCATTACAGTTCTCTTGATGAGATGCAGGCCACGGCCAGGAGCATGCTCAACAAGCTGGATATCACGGAACACGATGCCCTGACCTCCACCCTTTTAGGCGGTCAGAGAAAGAGGGTGGCCCTGGCCAGCGTGCTGATGAGTACGGCGGACCTTCTGATTCTGGACGAGCCCACCAACCACCTGGACAGCGGTATGGCTGACTGGCTGGAGGAATATCTGAAGGCCTTCCGCGGCGCCCTTCTGATGATTACCCATGACCGGTATTTCCTGGACAGCGTGGTGGGACGTATTGTGGAGCTGGACAAGGGAAAGCTTTACAGCTACCAGGCAAATTATGCGGGCTTTCTGTCCCTGAAGGCGGAGCGCATGGAAATGGCCGAGGCATCGGAGCGCAAACGGCAGACCATTCTGCGCAACGAGATTGCCTGGATGCAGCGGGGCGCCAGGGCGCGTTCCACCAAGCAGAAGGCCCATATACAGCGCTATGAGGAGCTGAGGGACCAGAAGGGGCCGGAATATGACCGCAACGTGGAACTGGAGTCCATAGCCAGCCGGTTGGGCAGGACCACGGTGGAGGTGAAGGATCTGTGCAAGGCTTACGGGGACAAGGTGCTGATGAAGGACTTTACCTACATTTTCCTGAAAAATGACCGTGTGGGCATCATCGGTCCCAACGGAAGCGGAAAGTCCACCCTGATGAAGATGCTGGCAGGCTGGGTGGAACCGGATTCCGGCACCATTCAGATAGGACAGACCGTGAAGATGGGGTATTTCTCCCAGGAAAATGAGGCCATGGATGAGAGCCTTAAGGTCATTGACTATATAAAGAATGTGGCGGAATACGTCAAGACAAAGGACGGCAGCACCAGCGCCAGTCAGATGTTGGAGCGGTTTCTGTTCCCCTCCGGTATGCAGTACACCACCATAGGCCGCCTGTCAGGCGGGGAGAGGCGGAGGCTTTACCTGCTGCGCATCCTTATGGAGGCGCCCAATGTAATACTGCTCGACGAGCCCACCAATGACCTGGACATCCAGACTCTGACCATTCTGGAGGATTACCTGGATACATTTCCGGGGATTGTCATAGCCGTATCCCATGACCGGTATTTCCTGGACCGCGTGGTGAACCGTATCTTTGCCTTTGAGGGACAGGGAAAGGTGAGCCAGTATGAGGGCGGATTCACGGATTATCAGATTGCCTGGTCCGCCAGACATCCCCAGGAGACAGGGGATCAGAAGGTCGGCAGAGGCGGGGACGGCGATGACAGCGGGTCCGGCCTGTCCGTGAACCGGAATAACTGGAAGCAGTCGTCCGGCGGCGAAAAGAAGCGCAAGCTTTCCTTTAAGGAGCAGCGGGAATGGGAAACCATTGAGGCTGACATCGCAGACCTGGAACAGTCCATCGGGGATCTGGAGCAGGAGATTGGAAAATCCGCCACCAACTATACCAGGCTCAATGAGCTGATGGAGGAAAAGTCCGCCAGGGAAGCACAGCTGGAGGAGAAAATGGAGCGCTGGATGTATCTTAACGAGCTGGTGGAGCAGATAGAGGCGCAGAAATAACAGCAGGCACAGGATGGAGGCTGGTTATCAGATGAGTTACATTTTTCTGATAACCAGTTTTTTTGTGTGAAATAAGGTGACGATTTCTGGCAAAAAGTGTTGATTTATTGACAAAATATCGAACTAACTATATACTTTTCTTATCATGTAATGATTATCTTAGGAAAGGCGGTAACAGCGATGATAAAGGGATTCCGGATAGACAGGAATGATGGAAGGATATATGCGATGGGAGCGACTGCTGTCTCTGGAGGGGTGCATTTTTCTTTTGCCTCCAAGGGGGAGGACTGTGCCGTTGTTATTTATAGGAAAGGGGCCGGAAGTCCCAAGGGAAGAATCGGGTTTCCGGCAAATTCCAGAACCGGGGATGTCTGGAGCATGACTGTGCTGGGCGACTTTTCCGGTCTGGAGTATGTGTACGAGGTGGACGGACAGCAGGTGCCGGACCCTTATGGTAGGCGGTTTACGGGTATGGAGCGCTGGGGAAGCCTGGCGCGTCTGGACAAGCCGGTGCGCACACCGGTGGATACAGAGGGGAGCGCGTATGACTGGGAGGATGACGTCCTTCCTTGCATCCCATATGACCAGTGCGTGATTTACCACATCCATCCCAGGGGATTTACCAAACATGTTTCCTCCAGCGTGGAGACAGACAGCCGGGGAACGTTTAAGGGCGTGGCGGAGAAGATACCTTACCTCAAAGACCTGGGGATCACCACGGTGGAAATGATGCCCTCTGTGGAGTTTGAGGAGCTAATCATACCGGAGCGTGTGGACGGAAGCCCCTTTGCAGCTGAAAAGCCGGACGGAAAGCTGAATTACTGGGGATATACCGGGGGCTATTATTTTGCGCCCAAGTGTGCCTACAGCAGCGGACCGGCAAGGCAGCCTGAGCGGGAGTTTAAGGATATGGTGAAGGCCCTGCACAGGGCAGGACTGGAACTGGTCCTGGAATTGTTCTTTGACGGGAAGGAAGCTCCCTCCTATGTGCTGGACGTGGTCCGCTTCTGGGCCCAGGAATACCACGTGGACGGCGTACGTCTGGTGGGATACGCGCCTGTGAAGCTTTTGGGAGAGGACCCTTACCTCAGCAGGCTGAAGCTGCTGGCGCCAGGGTGGGACGGTGTGGAGCCGGGACAGGTAAAGCATCTGGCGGAATATAATGACGGGTTCATGATGGATATGCGCAGCTTTCTGAAGGGGGATGAGGACCAGCTGAACCGTCTGGTATACCACATCCGGCATAATCCCCGGCAGGTGGGCGTTGTCAACTACATGGCCAACACCAATGGTTTTACCCTGATGGACATGGTATCCTATGACACAAAGCACAATGAGGCCAACGGGGAGGATAACCGGGACGGAACTGACTACAACCAGTCCTGGAACTGCGGAGTGGAGGGCCCCAGCAGAAAGAAACGAATCATGCAGATGCGCAGGAAGCAGATACGCAACGCCCTGCTCATGCTGTTTTTGAGCCAGGGAACCCCTCTGCTCATGATGGGGGACGAATTCGGCCAGACCAAAAAGGGAAACAACAACTCCTACTGCCAGGACAACGATATATCATGGCTTAACTGGAGCCTGTTAAAGTCCAACAGCGGCATCCATGAATTTGTAAAGCATGTGATCCAGTTCAGAAAGGAGCATTCGGTGTTCCATATGGAGAAGGAGCCGGCTCTCATGGATTACCGATCCGTGGGCCTGCCGGACGTGTCCTACCACGGCCTTAAGACATGGTGTCCCATGTTTGACCGTTTCCTCCGCCAGCTGGGCATATTATACTGCGGAAAATACGGCAGGAAGCCGGACGGAAGGGAGGACAATTACTTCTACGTTGCCTTTAACATGCACTGGGAACCCCATGAGTTCGCCCTTCCCAACCTGCCAAAGGATTTTAAGTGGCATACAGCCTTTAATACGGACGAGGACCAGGTGAACGGCATGTATCCCCGGGGCGGCGAACCGGTTCTGGAGAACCAGAAATCCATGATGATCATGGCAAGGACCATTGTGGTTCTCATGGGAAAGGAGGTCCCTCCACAGAAGAAAGCCGCCAGGGGAAAGGCGGCGGGAAAAGGGGAAAGAAAGGAAGAGGAAGCAAATGATACTGTCAGAGGAAATGATACGGTATATAGAGAACCACAGACAGGAGGCGTACAGCCTTCTTCTGGAGCTGGCCAGGATACCGGCGCCCTCCAACCATGAGGAGAGGCGGGCTGAATTTTGCGCAAACTGGCTTAAGGCCCAGGGCGCCAGGGGCGTATACATTGACCAGGCCCTCAATGTGGTGTATCCGGCGGATGTGAGGCAGGACAGGCCGGTGGAGGTGTTCATGGCCCATATGGATGTGGTGTTTTCCGACGAGACCGAACTTCCCTTAAGGGTGGAGGGCGGACGCATCTATTGTCCCGGCGTGGGGGACGACACGGCGTGTCTGGTATGTCTTCTGCTGGCAGGTAAATATATAGCCGAACATGTGGATTCCCCCCGGTGGAGGGATATCCGGGGTGAGGACGCCCCGGGACTTCTGCTGGTGTGTAATGCAGGGGAAGAAGGCCTGGGAAACCTGAAGGGAGTGCGCAAAATCTGTGAGGACTACGGTGACAGGATGGAGTGCTTTTGTACCTTTGACAGCTCTCTTTTAAGTATCGTGGACAGGGCGGTGGGTTCCAAGCGCTTCCGGGTAAGGGTCCGCACACGGGGCGGTCATTCCTACAATAACTTTGGAAATGATAATGCCATTGCGTGTCTGGCGTCCCTGGTGGGAGAGCTGTATGGAATCCAGGTGCCGGAGGGCGGAAAGACTACCTATAATGTAGGCATGATATCAGGAAGGACATCGGTCAATACCATTGCCCAGGAAGCCGAGATGCTGTATGAGTTCCGTTCCGACCGGAGGGAGAACCTGGAATATATGGAAGGTCGGTTCATGGAGGTGATTGACCGGGCAAAATCAGGTGGGATGGATGTGTCTCTGGAGGTTATCGGAATCAGACTCTGTGAAGGGCCGGTGGACCCGGAACGGAAACAGGCCCTGTCAGACCGGGCTCACAGGGTGGTGGAGGAGATAACCGGACAGGCGCCGAAACACAGCGCCGGTTCCACGGACTGCAATATCCCGCTGTCTTTGGGAATTTCCAGCGTGTGCGTGGGAAGCTTCCGCGGTGCAGGAGCCCACACCAGGGAGGAATATGTGGAGGCAGATTCCCTGGAGGAGGGCTATAAGGTGGCATTCGGCATGATTTTCGGCAGCCGGAATGGATTTTAGGGACTGGCTGTAAAGCTTTCTCACCCCGGCCGGGTATGGCCGGTCATAATGATTCTTACTAATTCATAGATTTAGAGTGGGTACTCTTATGGAGTGCTCCCGGAACCAGCGTGTGAATGCGCTTCCGGGAGCATTTTTATATCTGTTTACGCGGCGTCCGGGGGATGCCGGGGAAGCACATATGGCGGAAAGCAGTTTTCAAACACGCCCTGGTGCAGACCCATAAGAACCATGAATTCGGGAAGAGGGGAGAGACAGATGGCAGATTGGTTTGAACAGCCGGAAGCAGAGGTGCTGGCCGGACTGGACTCCGGCAGGCAGGGAATTGACAGCGGGGAAGCGGAGCGGCGTCTTAAGGAATATGGGGAAAATGTATTGGAGGAGGCCGGGCGGCTCCAGTGGTGGCAGGTATTTCTGGCGCAGTTCAAGGATCTTTTGGTGATTATCCTGATCGGTGCAGCCGCTGTGTCCATGCTCACAGGGGATCCGGAGAGCGCCATGGTCATATTTGCGGTTCTGCTGCTGAACGCGGTGCTGGGAACGGTCCAGCACCAGAAGGCGGAAAAATCCCTGGACAGCTTAAAGTGGCTTTCCTCGCCTGAAGCCAGGGTTCTCAGGGACGGGCACAGCATGACCATACCGTCCGCCCTGGTGGTACCTGGGGATATCCTGCTTCTGGAGACCGGCGATATGGTGGCCGCAGACGGAAGGCTGTTGGAGGTGTACGGCCTGACCGTCAATGAGAGCTCTCTCACAGGGGAATCCCTGGGGGTGGAGAAACACACCGGGGCAGTGAAGGCGCGGGAGGGAACCGTGGCCTTGGCCGACAGGACCAACATGGTATTTTCCGGCTCCCTGGTGACTTCAGGCCGCGCCGTGGCAGTGGTTACAGCCACGGGAATGAACACGGAAATCGGAAAGATAGCCGTCCTGATGAACGGCACCAAGGAACAGAAAACCCCGCTGCAGGTGAGCCTGGACCGGTTCTCCGGCCATCTGGCCATCGCTATTATAGCCATCTGCGGCCTGGTGTTTTTGCTCAGTCTGTACCGCCGGGAACCGGTGTTAGATGCACTGATGTTTGCCGTGGCCCTGGCTGTGGCCGCCATTCCTGAGGCGCTGAGCTCCATCGTCACCATTGTCCAGGCCATGGGCACCCAGAAGATGGCCAGGGAACAGGCCATCATAAAAGATCTGAAGGCGGTGGAGAGTCTGGGGTGCGTCTCCGTGATCTGTTCGGATAAGACAGGAACTCTGACCCAGAACCGCATGGATGTGGAGCAGGTGTATATCAACCATACCCAGCAGGAGCCCTCATGGCTGGAAAATGAAACAAGAAGGAGCGATGTCAGGCTCTTTCTTATGGCTGCGGTTCTCAATAACAACGCCTCCGGCCAGGACGGGGACCCCATGGAGACAGCATTGTTCAACATGGCCAGGGAGGCGGGGCTTATCCCGGAACAGGTACGGCTCCAGAGTCCGAGAAAGGGGGAGATCCCCTTTGACTCCCGCCGCAAGCTCATGACCACCGTAAATGAGATAGATGGTCACGACATCGTCCTTGTCAAAGGCGCCGTGGATGTGCTGCTGAGAAAATGCACCCGTCTGGCCAATCCGGCTGCCAGCCAGAATCCTGGGACGGACGGCCGGGAGGCCGGGGCAGGCAGCCGGGAGACAGTCCAGGCCGGGCCGGGGGCCGGCACAGGCAGCCGGGAGACAGTCCAGTCCAGTTCGGGGGCCGGCGCAGCCATACCCAGCCGGGCCTTGTCGTCCTCGGACCGCCAGAGGATACTGGACCAGAACAGCCGCTGGTCTGCCAGGGGCCTCCGGGTACTGGCCTTTGCATGCCGCCCTTTAAATGAGGAAGGAAAGGGGAGCGGCAGTTCCGGCATAGGAGGGGCGAAGGCAGGGGACAGCCGGGAACACGCATCCCTGTCAGGCAGGCTGGAGGATAACCTGGTATTTCTGGGACTCACCGCCATGATGGACCCGCCCAGGCCGGAATCACGCCAGGCAGTGGCCAGCGCCAGGCAGGCCGGTATACGTCCTGTGATGATTACAGGGGACCACAAAGTGACGGCCATGTCCATAGCAGAGAGGATCGGTATCTTTACGCCGGGAAATATGGCGGTGACAGGAGCTGAGCTGGACCGCATGGAAGAGGAGGATTTGAACCGGAACCTGGAGCATATTTCGGTCTATGCCAGGGTGTCGCCGGAGCACAAGATACGCATTGTGAATGCGTGGCAGAACCGGGGGCATATCGTGGCAATGACCGGAGACGGCGTCAATGACGCCCCGGCCCTTAAAAAGGCAGATATCGGCGTGGCCATGGGCATCACGGGAACCGAGGTGTCCAAGGACGCGGCATCCATGATACTGGCGGACGACAACTTTGCCACCATCATAAAAGCGGTTTCCAACGGCAGGAATGTATACAGGAACATAAAGAATTCCATCCAGTTCCTTCTGTCGGGAAACATGGCGGGGATTTTCTGTGTGTTATATACGTCTCTGCTGTCCCTGCCGCTGCCCTTTAAGCCGGTGCATCTGCTGTTTATCAACCTTATAACGGACTCCCTGCCGGCCATAGCCATAGGAATGGAGCCCCCGGAGGAAGGGCTTTTAAAGGAGCCGCCCAGAAATCCAAAGGAGGGCATCCTCACAGCCTCCTTTATACGGGATATCCTGGTCCAGGGAGCCCTGATAGCGGCAGCCACCATGTGGGCCTATACCACCGGACTTCATGAGGGCGGCGCTGGAAGGGCCTGTACCATGGCATTTTCCACCCTCACCCTGGCCCGGCTGTTCCACGGATTCAACTGCCGCAGCAGCCATTCCATCATACGTCTGGGGCTGGGAAGCAATCTGTACAGCGTCATGGCATTCCAGCTGGGAGTGGTTCTGCTGGCAGCGGTGCTCTTTGTGCCGGGCCTCCAGATCATGTTTGCCGCAGCTGACTTAAGCCTGAGCCAGCTCACCACCCTGGCGGCGGCCGCATTTCTGCCTACCCTGGTAATCCAGATCCATAAGATACTCCGGGAATCCATTTATTAGGAAGAATACCCCTGACAGGGGGAAGGGCGATTTCTGAAATAATGGCAAAATCGTAGAAAAATTCGGAAAAATGTGATAGAGTAAACATGAGATACACGTAATGGTATGAGCAGGAGGGCATTATGAGACTAGTTACATATGAAATCGAACACAAATCCGGACTTGGAGTCATCAGCAGGGACGGAAGCTGGGTCTATCCCCTTGCTTCCCTGGATATGGATTATAAGACCATGCAGGAGCTGATAGAGAACATCAGCGATTCGGAGAAGCAGCTGCTGGAATACGCGTCCGGCCAGGACCCGTATAAGGTCAGGGGGGCTGCCCCCATTGGGGAGGTAAGCCTTTTAGCTCCGATTCCCCACCCGCGGCAGGATGTCATCTGCCTGGGAATCAATTACATGGCTCACGCAGAGGAATCAGCCAGATTTAAGAAGGAAGCATTTGACGGGGAACGGCCCTATGCCATCTATTTTTCCAAGCGGGTGAACCGGGCCACGGATCCCGGGGCAGGTATCCCCAGCCACAGGGATATTGTGACGGATTTGGATTACGAGGCGGAGCTGGCCGTCATCATCGGACGCGAGGCATCCCATGTCAGGGAGGAAGATGTAAAGGACTATATATTCGGATATACCATCATCAATGACGTCAGTGCCAGGACCCTGCAGACACGGCATAAGCAGTGGTATTTCGGCAAGGGGCTGGACGGCTTTCTGCCTATGGGACCATGCATAGCCACTGTGGATGAATTGTCTTATCCGCCCAAGGTGCAGGTACAGTCCAGGGTGAACGGCGAGCTTCGCCAGGACAGCAATACGGAACTGCTCATATTTGATATAAACCACATTGTAAGCGAACTTTCCCAGGGCATGACCTTAAAGCCCGGAACAATCATTGCCACGGGAACCCCGGCAGGAGTGGGCATGGGCTTTAACCCGCCTAAATTCCTGGTTCCGGGGGATGTGGTGGAGTGTACCATAGAGGGGATAGGAACCATCGCCAACAAAGTGACAGACTGAAAGGAGACAGATGAAAATGGATTATTTACCTATGACAATACGCAAACAGAAGAACATTGCCCTGATTGCCCATGACCAGAAGAAGCGGGAACTGATACAGTGGTGCGGGGAGCATAAGGATATACTGTCCAGGCATTTCCTGTGCGGGACCGGCACAACGGCACGTATGATTACAGATGCCACCGACCTGCCTGTAAAGGGATATAACAGCGGTCCGCTGGGCGGCGACCAGCAGATTGGGGCCAAGATTGTGGAGGGAAAAATTGATCTTGTGATTTTCTTTTCCGATCCGCTGACAGCCCAGCCCCACGATCCCGACGTTAAGGCGTTGCTGAGGATTGCCCAGGTCTATGACATCCCCATTGCAAATAACAAGGCCAGCGCGGATTTCATGATTACTTCTCCCCTTATGGATGAAGAGTACGAGCATGACGTGGTTAATTTCAGACAGAATATTGCTGACAGGGCAAATACCCTTTAGGAGTAGGATATACGGCAGGCATGCTGATATCAGACCGAAGAATGAATAAACTTACAAGGGGGCAATAATATGGAACAGAAATTATATGATTTGATGGATTGGGCAGGGATTGAAGAGCTGGTATATTCGGAAGCATCCAATCCCCATGCCATGCTGGGACCCCACCTGACTGAGGAGGGACTTCTGATTCAGGCGTTAATACCCACCGCGGCTGAAATCAGTGTGAAGATTTCCTCAACCGGGAAGAAGTATCCCATGGAGCTGGCGGACGAGGCTGGTTTTTTCGCGGCGCTGATACCGCGCAAGAGCAAGACAATCTATACCCTGGTGGTCACCTATGACAACGGGGTGACGGAGGAACTCTATGATCCCTATTCATTTGCTCCCCAGTACCGGGAAGAAGATCTGAAGAAATTTGCGGCGGGCATCCACTATACGATTTATGAGAAGATGGGCGCCCATCCCATGACCATTGACGGGGTGTCCGGCGTGTACTTTTCCGTGTGGGCGCCGTGCGCCATGCGCGTCAGCGTGGTGGGAGATTTCAACCTTTGGGATGGAAGACGCCATCAGATGCGCCGCCTGGGAGAAGGGGACGGCAGTGTGTTCGAGCTGTTCATTCCCGGCCTGTATGAAGGTGAGATATATAAATACGAGATAAAGACAAGAGCAGGGGAGCCTATGCTGAAGGCGGATCCCTATGCAAATTATGCGGAGCTGCGCCCCAACAATGCGTCTATTGTATGGGATATTGATAAATATAAATGGAACGACAAGTCATGGATGGATCAGAGGGCAAAGACAGATACAAAGGACAAGCCCATGAACATATATGAGGTCCATCTGGGCTCCTGGATCCGCAAGGAGACGGCCAGGGATGAGACAGGAAAGGACCTGGTGGGTTCCGAATTCTATAATTACAGGGAGCTGGCCCCAAGGCTGGCGGAGTACGTCAAGGACATGGGATACACCCATGTGGAGCTCATGCCTGTGATGGAGCATCCTCTGGATGAATCCTGGGGCTACCAGGTTACAGGGTATTATGCCCCAACCAGCCGTTACGGCGCTCCTGAGGATTTCATGTACTTTATGGACTATATGCACGGACAGGAAATCGGCGTCATACTGGACTGGGTGCCGGCCCATTTCCCCAGGGATGCCTATGGAATGGCTGCGTTTGACGGCACCTGCGTCTATGAGCACATGGACCCCAGGAAGGGTTCCCATCCCCATTGGGGCACCTTGATATACAATTACGGCCGTCCTGGCGTGTCCAATTTCCTGATTGCCAATGCGCTGTTCTGGGCGGACAAGTACCATGCGGACGGAATCAGGATGGATGCGGTTGCCTCCATGCTCTATCTGGACTATGGAAAGAACGACGGCGAGTGGGTGCCCAACCTGTATGGCGGCAATGAAAATCTGGAGGCAATGGAGTTCCTGAAGCATCTGAACTCTGTATTCAAGGGCCGGAAGGACGGAACGGTCATCATAGCGGAGGAGTCCACTGCGTGGCCGATGATTACAGGCGATCCCAAAGAGGGCGGCCTGGGATTTAATTATAAGTGGAACATGGGCTGGATGAATGATTTCACCAACTATATGAGATGCGATCCCCTGTTCAGGAAAAACAATTATGGGGAGTTGACATTTTCCATGCTGTATGCCTACAGCGAGGACTTTGTGCTGGTATTCTCACACGACGAGGTGGTTCACGGCAAGGGTTCCATGATTGGCAAGATGCCGGGCGAAACCCTGGAAAAGAAGGCCGAAAACCTGAGGGCAGCCTATGCCTTTATGATGGGACATCCCGGAAAGAAGCTGCTGTTCATGAGCCAGGAATACGCCCAGACGGCGGAGTGGAATGAGGGCGCGTCCCTGGAGTGGGGACTGTTGGAGTACCCTGTCCACAAGAATATGCAGGATTACGTGAAAGCGCTTAACAGGCTGTACCGCGAGCACCCGGCCCTGTATGAGATGGATTATGATCCCGATGGGTTTGAGTGGATTAATTGCAGCTATCAGAATGAGAGCATGATTATGTTTCTGCGAAAGAGCAGGAAGAATGAGGAAACCCTTCTCTTTATCTGCAATTTTGACAACATGGAGCATGAGAAATTCCGGGTGGGCGTTCCCTTCCACGGCAAGTATAAGGAGATATTCAACACCGATTCCAGGGATTTTGGCGGGGAAGGCAGGGTCAACAGTCGTGCCAAGACATCCCGGAAGCTGGAGTGGGATGAAAAGGACGATTCCATTGAAGTCTATATACCGCCAATGAGTGTCAGCATCTACACATGCACACAGGTGGAAGAAACCGTGAAACCTGAGGCAAAGAAGGCTGGGGTTAAAAAGGCGGCGGATAAAAAGCCTGCAGATAGAAAGCCTGTGGACAAAAAGCCTGCGGCCAGGAAAGCGGTGACCGGCAAAACGTTGGCCGGTAAAACTGCATCCCAAAAGAAGGCGGGTGCTGTGGCACAGGAAGCAGAGATGGCTGTAACTGCAAAGGATGGACAGAAACATATGGCTGTGTCGGGGGCAGGGCAGGGGAAGGTAAGTACTGCCAAGGAAGAACAGAAGCAGACTGGTACTGCCAAGGAAGAGCAGAAGCAGACTGATACCGCCAAGGAAGAGCAGAAGCAGACTGATACCGCCAAGGAAGAGCAGAATCAGATAGCCACCTCCAAAGAGGAGCAGAAACAG
>JAJQEA010000403.1 GCA_021201905.1 Clostridia bacterium | reverse complement strand
CAAACGGGTTTACCCGGCTCATACTCTCCGCTCAGGGGGCAGACGGCGCAAATCATATATTCAAATACCTCCTCTGATTCCCACTGGCGTTCCCTGTCAGAACCTTTTGCCGGGATATCATAACGGTCATGGAACACAAGGATGGCATACTCCCTGTCCGCGCAGTAATGCTCCATGACAACATCATAAAAGGTATCCATCAGGGCATCATTTTTCAGGCCGCATTCGTTCATGGCCATGAGCAGCTGCCACATACTTCCGGGTTTCCGGACGCTCTGTGTATATTCGTACTTTTTCAGGTTCACATTTGTGGCTGCAAAGGGGATTTCCTTAGCCAGCTTCAGTTTCTTTGTCCGTTCTGCTGCTGATAATTTCAGAAAATTAATATTAAAACTTCCGTCAAAATCCCCGTCCCTGTCCACATAACATCCCGCAATCCTGGTAAAGGAGGTGCGGGAAAGGGTCATCCGTCTTGTAAGCTCCAGCATGTCTTCTCTGTTTATCATAATCTGTCAGTTACCTTCCTGTCATTTTCTGTCATTCATAAATTCATTCATAAACAGATTGTACCATATACTTCATGGACCAACAACTTATTTTCCTGCTGTAAAGGAAAGGACCATATCTCCGTCAGAGGCAGAAGCATTTATATTCCGCTTGGAACCATGATCCTTTTCGTACTTTTCTTCCTGCTCTCTTTTTCCAACTGTGATAGAGCCGTAGGTGTTTTTCAGATCATAGTTGTAATCCTCTTCCGCTCCTGTCAGCTCTATGTCAAGGGACCCATAGGAATTTTCTAAGTCAGCCTGTTTTAAATCTGCCTGTTTCAGGCTGCAGCTGCCATCCGACATTTTAAGGGAAAATACGTCAGCAATCACCGCCTTGCCGTCCACGCTTCCGTACTGGTTAACGATATCCACAATACCTGTATCCATCTGTTTCATGGTAACGGCCCCGTCTGAGATATCTATCTTTAGCTCAGATGCCGTGATATCCCCTAAATCCGTGTCGCCATAATGATTCTCCAGCTGGAGACGGTCACATTCCACCGAATGGCAGATAATGGTTCCGTCAGATGCGCTAATGGTTATCTGCTTTGCTTTCCTTCCTGTCAGGTTTACGTTTCCATAGGAGGATGTGATTTGGAATATATCTGCATCCGGGCCATTGTACTGGAGATTGCCGTCTGAATTCGTTAAAGACACGGCTTTCAGCGGCAGATCATTAGGCACATAGACTCTCACAACGCCCTGCTCCCGGCTGCTGTTTGTGTTCCATACCATGAAACCCGCTACATTCATCTGAGTTTGGGGATTCTGGATACACTGGAAGGTCAGGGTATCCTGGCTGACATGATACTGCGGCTCAGAGCCATAGGTATACAGACGGTACTCCAGATAATACCGGCCGTCCTCAGAGGGCAGGATTTCTATATCATTGTAATCCGTTTCAATATCCATGGAACGAAATGAATCCAGCTCTGTTTTTTCCAGCACGGCAAGCTGTTTGCCGGATGTTTCCCTGAGCTCCCGGCTGGAATGGAATCCTGTGCGGTTGATATAAAAGCCTGTCTCGCCGCCCATCCATGTTCCGGCTGCAAATAATACCGCTCCCACCACAATACAGGAAATGGAGATGACCAGTATCCGCCTGATTGTTTTACTCATCCTTTTTTCCTCCTTTCAGAAGCCGCTTCATCCCACGGGCCAGCCCTTTTATGACCAGTCGGATGCACAAAACTCCTGCCAGCAAAAGCAGGGCTCCCATGCCTGTTATCATCAGACAGGAACCCAGTACGGCGAGGCCGTCCGCAGTATAGGATACCAGAAAATAGATTCCCGCAAATATACCCACGATACCGCCCGCCAGAAAGGTTCCGCCTGTTATCAGGATAACCAGAAACACTGTCATGGCCAGAATAACCACGGTAAGTCCAAGAATCAGGAAGGTTAAGGATATGGGAAGGCCCACAGGGGCTGCGCACAGGGCCAGAATCACGATCCATACAGTAGAAAGCCCCCTTTTTGGCCGAATCTTTCGGTTCATCCAGCCTCCGGATGGCAACATTTCTCAGAATCTGTTCTGCCGCATTCTTTGCAGAACCCAGTTCCTCCAGTGCTTCGGCTTCGTGTTCCGGGCCGGCATCGTCAAAGTATTCTGCGTAATAGAGAAGGGCCTCGTCCCTGTCTGTCTTTGGCAGGCGCCGCAGCTCCCTTTCCAGTTCTGCCATATAGGTCTTTTTATCCATCACTGTTCACCTCCATCAAACACCTGGTCCGTCATGGCCTTAAAATCCTGCCATTCTTTTTTGTAAAAGGAAAGCTGCTGTTTTCCCTCCTCTGTAATCCTGTAATACCTCCGGTTCCTGCCCTGAAACGCCTGGTCATATGTGGTCAGATAACCGGCTGTCTGAAGCCGTTTTAAAACCGGATACAGGGCTGATTCCTTCTGGCTCGCCAAAGCCTTCAGCTTCTGGGCAATTACATAACCGTAAGCATCCCCGCTGTCAATCACAGCCAGTACCAGCGCCTCTAAAAGCACCGGGTTTAACGGAAATACCATGATACATCCCTCCCTTTTCCTGAATCTTGTATCTCTGAATTTTGTATATGGACTGCTGTTAAGCTTACATATCAAAATCATATATATATTTAATTTAACTATATTATACAATATATAATATATAGAGTCAATGACTATATAAAACATAATCGTCGTCAAGTCAAGTCACACACAGAGGTGCGTCACATGGAGAATGAAATGATAAATAATAAGAGTTTGTATAAAGAATTATAAAGAATTTGTTGATAATTAATAATTGATATTTAATATAACAGTTCAAAGCACAAACAGGCCAGAAAGTACAGTATGGTATCTTCCTGGCCTGTCCGGAGCATTTGCTGGAAGCCGTCCGGTTCATGGAATATAGCGGTGGACCGCAGACAGGCAGGCTGTTCTCTGCTGCCTGCGACGGGTACCGGCTGGGGCTGCTGCAAAAGCCCTGCGGCGGATGACTAAACCGCGGCACTTTTAAAATGCAGCACTTTTAAACCGCAGCACTTCTCACACAAGACAAATACCCGTATCCTCCCGCCCATACCCCCGTAATCCTGTTATCCTCGGTGTCCAGATTCACGTATATTCTGGAAATGCTGTTTAGATTATGTCCCTGTTCAAAGATATACTGATCTTGCCTGGATGCGTACTCATATAAATAGCAGGCCAGCGCACAGTTGGAGGTGCCGGTGGCGGATTCCTCATCTATGCCGTAAAGCGGGGCAAAATTCCTGCATATGGCGGTCAGCCCCCTCTCTTCTGCAAGGGAAAACGCATAGATGCCAACGCATTTTTTCTCCCGGCTCAGCCTGGTGATGGCGGCAAAATCAGGCGTCATCCTGCCCAGAATCTCAGGCTCCCTTACCGGAACCAGGATATCCCTCAAACCTGTGGATACGATTTGCACAGGCAGGGTATCCGTGATGCCGTCTGAATCAAAGCATGACTGCACATCCCCCTTATCCAGCCTTTCGTAGAATTTCGGGAGGTTCTGCTCCATGAAAATCAGGCCGCTTTCATCCGCGCGTATTCGCAATATACCGGATTTTGTCTCAATGGTGTACTCCTGTTTTCCCAGCAACCCTAAATGACGCAGCACAGTAAAAGTCCCGATTGTGGCATGACCGCACAGAGGGACTTCCCCGGCAGGGGTAAAGTATTCTAATTTAAAATCAGCCAGCTCTGACTCAGAGACAAAGGCTGTCTCTGAATACCCCATCAGAAAGGCTGTTTTTGTTTTATCTGCTTCATTCAGGCGGGCCTGGTACAGGACCACACCCGCCTTATTTCCGCCCTTGTTATCTTTGCTGAACGCATTTGCCACATAAACATCCATGGTTATTCGCTGTCTCTTCTGTCATCATTCAAATGGAACATCACCCTGTTTTTAAACTCCTGTGCCTTTCCGTCGTTCCAGTCATGGACCGGCCTGTAATAGCCCGCAATCCGGCTGTAAACATCCGCAGCTCCTTTGCATTTCGGACAGGTCTCCTGCCTGCCGGGCAGGTAGCCGCAGGTCTGGCAGATGGTATAAACAGGAGACAGTGTGAAGCAGGGAATCTGATGCTCTGTAATCATGCTGCAGAGCAGGTCCCTTGCCTGTCTCCAGTCCTCCAGCTCCTGCTCCATGTACACGTGGAATACAGTGCCTGTGGTATAAAGCGGCTGCAGGGAATCCTGGTTTATGAGCGCATCCCGCAGTGGGCCGTCATAATCTGCGGGCAGCTTGGTGCTGTTTGTATAATAGGGCTTGTCTCCATCATGGCCGGCTGTCCGGATCCCTGGGAAACGCTCCCGGTCCAGTCTGGCGAAGCGGAAGGTAGCTGACTCTGCCGGCGTCGCTTCCAGGCCGTAGAGATTGCCGTACTCCATCTGGTAACCAATCAGCTTTTCACGTATATGGTTGAGGACAGAGACCGCGAACTTCTCTGTCTCCTGGGATTCCAGGCCGGCCTTCAGCCACGGTGCATTGAGTCCTGCTTCATTCATGCCGATGACGCCGATGGACGAAAAGTGATTGTCAAAATCAGTGAGGTAACAGGCCGTATAGGGATAAAGCCCATTTTTTAACAGGGTGGAGATCACCTTGCGCTTAATGCTCAGGGAACGGGCAGCCAGATCCGTCATCTGGTCCAGCCGGGCGAAAAACTCCTTCTCGTCCTTTGACCGGTACGCAATCCGGGGAAGGTTGACCGTGACCACGCCCACGGAACCCGTATGCTCCCCGTACCCGAAAAAGCCGCCTGACTTTTTCCGCAGCACACGGAAATCCGGCCGGATTCCGTCATAAGAAGTCCTTATATCTTCCGGTTTCATGCCGTTTCCCATGTAATTGACGAAATACGGGGTGCCGTAATGGGATGCCAGGGAAAACAATAACCTGTTTTGCTCCGTATCCGACCAGTCATAATCTGCTCCTATCCCATAAGCCGGAATGGGATACTGGAATCCCAGACCATTGGCATCGCCTTCCAGCATGGTTTCCAGGAATGCCCTGTTCACCATATCCATTTCCTTCTGGCAGTCACCGTATGTAAACTCCATTCTCCTGCCGCCCACAATGGCCTTTTCATCAGCCATATCCCCAGGCACCTTCAGGTCCATGAAAATATGGGAAAATGGGGCCTGGGTACCCCAGCGGCTGGGGGTGTTGACTCCGAATACAAACGCCTCCATGCATTTCTTCACCTT
The DNA here is from genome assembly GCA_021201905.1 of Clostridia bacterium. Classification (GTDB taxonomy): domain Bacteria; phylum Bacillota; class Clostridia; order Lachnospirales; family Lachnospiraceae; genus Enterocloster. Next base: position 13,738 of record JAJQEA010000403.1, on the reverse strand, counting down.
ATCGTAGGACAGGTTATCCGCCTTCACAAATGGAGCCAGGTAGGTGTCAAAGGATGAGAAGGACTGGGAGGCAGCCCACTCATTCTGCATGATTCCCAGAAAGTTTACCATCTGGTTGCAGAGGGTGGCCAGGTGCCTGGCCGGGGATGCGGTGATTTTTCCGGTGATGCCGCCCAGACCGTCTAACAGAAGCTTCCTGAGGGACCATCCGCAGCTGTAGCTGGTCAGCATGGATAAATCATGGATATGGATGTCCCCGTTTACATGGGCATCGGAAATCTCCCTGTCATACACTTCCGTAAGCCAGTAATCGGCAGTCACTGCGCCGGAATTGTTCAGAATCAGCCCGCCAACCGAATATGTGATGGTGGAATTTTCCTTGACGCGCCAATCCTCCACCTTTACATAGTTGTCCACCACATCCTTATAGTCCAGGATGATCTTATCCAAATTCCTGATTTTCTCCCTCTGCTTCCGGTACAGTATGTATGCCTTGGCCACATCGGTGTATCCGGATTCCTCCAGGACCTTTTCCACGCTGTCCTGGATATCCTCCACGCTAATCCGGCTGTCTTTTATCTTTTCCTGGAAATCAGAGGTGACCCGGAGCGACAATAGCTCAATGATATCAGCCGTGCATGATTTACCTGTTGCTTTAAAGGCCTTCTTGATGGCCAGCGTTATCTTATCCAATTGGAATTCCACGGCTTCCCCGTCCCTTTTAGCCACTAAAAGCATGTTCTTGTCTCCTCCTCGTTAGGTGTGAATCACTGTCAGCATAAGCCGATTTATTCCATTATATCAAAGACATGGGCATAAATACAGCATCAATTCATCCGAATGGGATGTCTGAAAATGGGATGTCGCCAATGGCCTGGATCACCTCTTCCAGGGAATACCATTTCTCCCATTCATATCCAGGCTTCTCAGAGGAAGTGTCATAGACAGCCCGTAACGCCTGATTGTATTCCTCCCGGGTCATCACGGCACCTTCCCATTCATATTGATAGATGGGATTGCCCTCATCATCAAACTGTACATTGGAGTTATCCCATGCCCCATAATACCCGGATGCAATGGGAACCAGACGGCCGGACTCCATGCTGTACACGATATCGTAGTAGCAATCCATATTTCCCTCCGAATTGCACAGAAGATTTCCCCGCTCAATATAAGAAAATGAGAGTCTGGACAACTGCGTTTCATGGACAGTCCCGTCTGAAAAACTAACTATATTGCAGCCCATTGCCTCGTCAATTCCGATTTCCACCAATTCCGGGATGGCATCGTCATTGATGTAAATTAAATTATATCCATGCCAACGTCCGCTGTCTTGGGATTGGAGAAGGCTGATATAGGCCTGTTTCCAGCTGGAAGCAGATGCAGGGACTCCGTCCTTTCCCGCGCCCAGGAATCCCAGCACAGACTGTATGGTCTTTTCAGCAAGGGCCCCGTTGGCATTCTCAGACAGGCTCCCTTCAAGGGTAAAGCCGCCGTCTGCATTGCCGCTGTAGATTCTCACCTCAGGATATCCGGCGCCTGTCTCCGGCCCGGAGGCCGGCGAGTAGCTGCATATGATGATGATGTCATTGAAACCATCGCTGTTATAGTCGGGAAAGGACACGGCCTCCACCTTATCAAAAGTCTCATTGCTCCTTATATTGTCCTCGTACACGCCGTCCAGAAGACATACCGTTTTTCCGCCCTTCTTTATCTCAAACAGGACATCTGCCAAGGGATTTTGAGGGCTGTCCGGTGCATAGGAGGAAAATGTGACGCTGCCTAGCGGTTCCAGTGTCACATCGAAAGTCTGGTCTTTTATCAGCCGGTATCCTGCCGGACCCTGCTCCGAATCAGCCGGAGGGGCGGCGCTGTCTTCCGGCTGCGCCGGTGCCTGGTCAGGCCGGGAGCCTGTCTGCGTGTCAATCCTGATTTCCGGCTCCGCCTCAGTGTTTTGGGCTTCAGTCTGTTCCGGGGAGGACTGCCTCCGGGGCGGTTCCCTGTGTCCGCAGGCGGACAGTGTGCCCCACAGCGCCATGCAGAGCAGGGATGCGGCCAGTTTGTCAGGGATATGTTTGTTAGGGATATGCTTCATGTTATTTACCTTCGTTTTCATATGTGCTTTGGTTTACAGGTAAGATTTGGTCCTGGTCATGTCTGTCACCAAATCCGGATTATCTTGTCTCATCCGTTCCAGCAGAAGTTCAATGTTGGCAGTTTTTCCCTGAATGTTCTTAAATTCCTGTTCCGTGATGCCTACCAGCTGGATAAACTCCGTCTTTCCATAGACAGAATCCTGAGGCACCGCCTCTGTGTCCGGGGTGGTTATCAGTGCCGTGATGGCTGAATCCGTCCCCACATGGAGGGATGTGCCGTTGCCGGCTATATACTGGTTGGGGAGAAAAAACTGTTTCCGGGTATAGGTATAGCGGGCAAGATTGGAGAGCATGTCGATGGCCCAGAGACAATCTTGCGGCTCCTTCTCCCTGAGCTTGATGGTCATTTCATATCCCCACTTATTCCATTCTCCGCCAAAGGACGCCTCATCCGCATAGAGCTCCGTCATTCCGAAGGTCACAATATGCTTATATCCTTTGGGAGACTCATAGATGGAATAGCCGTCCAGGTAGCAGTCACCGCCGAATATGGCTCTGGCCATCATGTTTGTGCCGTAGTGCCTGGGCTCCTGTCCCGGGTAGAGCCGTTCAAATTCCTGCTCAATGGTTTCCCAGCCCGGCGACCACTCTTCCTCTTCTTTTACGCGTTTTAAAAATTCTTCTTTTGTCATTTGATTTCCTCACATGTAAGTTTTTATGATATCCACGTATGGTAAAATCATCCTCCGCGGATTCTATGAATTGCAGGAAAGGCCGCGATGTGTTACAATACCACACGGGACTTTTCACGGACCGTTATCCGGAACCGTGTATGTTAAAAAGGTATGTATAAAAATGTGTGTATGGGAGGCTTTGTTTTTATGAAAAAGTGGGAAACGGTCAGGGAGTTCATCATGATTACCTTTGCCACCGTCATTGTGGCGGCAGCTGTCTTTTTCTTCCTGATGCCAAGCCATGTATCGGTGGGAAGCATTTCCGGTCTGGCAATTGTTCTGGGAAACTTTGTTCCCCTTAAAATTTCGGCAATCACCTTTATCCTGAATATGTTCCTGCTGGTTCTGGGCTTCCTGCTCATCGGAAAAGAATTCGGGGCAAAGACTGTCTACACCTCGTTTCTGCTGCCTGTGGTTCTGGCTGTTTTTGAGATGGTATTTCCGGAAAATGCTTCCATCACCAATGACGCGTTTCTGGATATGATTTGCTATATCTTTGTGGTAAGCATCGGGCTGGCCATGCTGTTTAACAGGAACGCGTCATCAGGCGGTCTGGATATCGTGGCAAAGCTTCTGAACACATACCTGCATATGGAACTGGGCCGGGCCATGTCCATGTCCGGCATGTGTGTGGCACTGTCCGCCGCTTTGGTCTACGACAAGAAAATCGTGGTGCTCAGTGTCCTTGGCACCTATCTCAACGGAACCGTTCTGGACCATTTTATCTTTGGCTTTAACATCAAAAAAAGGGTGTGCATCATTTTCCAGCGCGAAGAAGAAATCAGGGAGTTCATCCTGCATCATCTCCACAGCGGCGCTACGATTTACGAGGCCATCGGTGCCTACGACGGCCAGCCCAGGAGAGAAATCATCACCATTGTGGATAAAAACGAATACGTGACCCTGATGAATTATGTACTGAAAACAGATAAAAATGCGTTTGTCACCGTGTATACGGTAAATGAAATCATTTACAGGCCCAAGCATTGACGGCAGACCGGAAATCATTCTATGTATGTCCCGGCAGCCGTCTTTGAGGCAGCCGGGATTGGGGATGTTTTTCCATACAAATCTTCTGTCTTATCTTTTATCTGATATTGTCCGCTTACCCATAGCGGGCATTTGTCGTTATACATCCCTTTTTCTTTCAATCAAGATATCCTGATTCTCTCAAAGGATAATCGGATTCTTTTAAAGGTTAGTCTGTTTTTTTTAAGGATAGTCTGATTATCTCACTCCAGGTTCAAAAAATCCAGCCCAAATTATTCCAATTTCTTTAAATTATGTTCGGTTTGTCCTGTAAATCAACCTTCTCCCACACATGGTGTTCATTTTGTTGAAACAGTAAATATTATTGAACAAATATATTGACAGTAATTGGCATTTGTGATACCATACTTTTGTTCAATAAAGTTAAATATAATAAAAAATTGAACACCCATATGAACAAACATATGACGGAGGAATAGTCTATGAGCGCTCCACATCTTCATCAACAATGGAAATCCAGATTTGTATTCATGGCATTCGTAACCCCTGCCCTTCTTTTCCTTATGCTGTTCTGGCTGTTTCCCATCGCAGCGTCCATTGGGATCAGTTTTACGGACTGGGATTATATGACCGCCGGATTCCATGTAACCGGATTGGCCAATTATCAGGGACTCTTAAAGGATAAGGCTTTTTGGGAAGCCCTTACCCACACGCTCTTGTTTGCCGCGGAAACTGTGGTGCCTGTTCTGGTTCTGGGACTTATACTGGCCCTTCTGGTGTGGTCTGCCGGAAAATATACCATGTACTCCCTCATCCTCTTCTCGCCCTGGATTACACCGGCTGTGGCCGTATCCATTGTGTGGACCTGGATATTTGAACCGGATGCGGGATTGGCCAACCAGGTGTTACATATGCTGGGCCTGCCCGGTTCTGCCTGGCTGCACAGCTCCGATACGGCCTTAATCAGCGTGGCCCTGGTCACGGTGTGGAAGAACCTGGGGTATGTTATGCTGCTCTTTACCGGCGCGTTATCCAGAATGCCGGCCGAGCTGGCGGAGGCTGCTTCTGTTGACGGGGCGGGATACATGCAGCGCCTTTTTTATATCACCCTTCCACTATTGCGCCCGGTCATTTTGCTGACAGGAATTATCATGACCGCGGATTCCCTGCGGGCCTATGACCAGATTCAAATTTTGACCCAGGGCGGTCCCGCAGGCAGCACCAGAACGCTTCTCTATCTGTATTATCAGCTGGGATTTGAACAATTTGACATGGGAAGTGCTGCCGCGGCAGTGGTCATCCTTATGGCCATAGGACTGGGCCTGTCTCTGTTCCAGATTCAGATGAAGAAAAAGGAGGCTTACTCATGAGGTCTGTTCCCCGCACCCTTCGCATGGTCCGCCTGGGCGCTGTCCATATGATTCTGGCAGCCGCATGCTGCATTACGGTATTTCCTTTTTTGTGGATGGCTGTAAGCTCCCTTAAAACAAAGGCAGAGGTTATGGCGGCAGACACCTTCCTTCCCTTGGTGCCCCAGTATGGAAATTATCTTGAAATACTGTTCCGCTCTCCCATTCCGCGTTACCTGTCCAACAGTTTGCTGGTGGCGGTCAGCGTGGTGGCGATTCAGGTTGTATGCGGCTCCCTCTTTGCTTATGGGGTGACGTTCATGAAGATCAGGAGAAAGGATATTCTGTTCCGGCTGGTTTTGTTTACCTATATGGTACCAACCGCCGTGACCTATATTCCCTGCTATATCATACTGTCCAGGTTAGGGCTTTTAGACAGCTACCAGGGCCTTATCCTGTCAAATGGCGTCAGCGTGCTGGGAATCTTCCTGCTCCGCCAGGCATTTGAGGGTGTTCCCATGGAAACTATGGAGGCAGCCAGGATGGACGGGGCCGGTCATCTCAGAATTCTCACAGGGATTGTCTTTCCCATGACCCGGCCCTCGTTTGTCACATGTATCCTGTTGTCTTTCATCAATACCTATAACAGTTATATGTGGCCGTCTCTTATAACCGACACACCAAAACTGAGCCTGGTGTCCCAGGGGCTCCGCCGCTTTCTGTATGAGGGAGGTGCCTACGGAACCCAGTGGTCCCTGGTGATGGCCGCGGGCACGGTGACCGTGGTGCCGTTGCTGATTCTATTTGCGGCTGCCTGGCCGTTCATTGTCCGGGGTATTACTGACTTCGGCTGTAAAGGTTAATTGTGCATTGAAATAAGGAGGAATCGAACATGAATCGAATCAATCATTACCAGACAACCATCCACAAAAAGACGATAATGGCAGCACTGCTGGCCGGCAGCCTTTTTCTTCTCACCGGCTGCGGGGCCGGGGCTATGGAGGATACCATCGCTTCTGACGGCAGGGTCCAGGTTACATTTTGGTATTCAGGCGGTAAGACGGCAGCCGGGGTCATGGAGGAGATCATTGACAGCTTCAATCAGTCCCAGTCCCAATACACGGTGACCGGAATCCAGCAGGCGGATTACGATGAGACATACACCAAGCTTCAGGCCGGTATCGCTGGAAAGAATGCGGCGGATTTAGCCCTTCTGGACTCTGATAAGACGCGCAATCTTATGAAAAAGGAATTATTAGTCCCACTGGACAGCTATACGGACCAGGATGCTTCTTTTGATAAGGAAAGTCTGATTCCCGTATTCCATCAGCAGTGCCTTGGGGATGACGGCACCATGTACGCAATGCCTGCATACGGCACCACACAGGTCATGTACTATAACATGAGCCTGTTTGAGAAGGCCGGCATCCGGCCTGATTCCATAAGGACATGGGAGGATTTGGCGGAAGCGGCTGAAAACATACGGCAGAGTACTGGTGGTGCAAAGGGCGGCGCCTATGGATGGGAGCCCATGTGGGGGGAGGACAATCTGATTGATATGGCCCTCAGCAACGGAGGCGCCATGCTCAGTGATGACAACCGCACTGTGCTCATTAACTCGGAGCCGTGGATTGAGGCATGGGAAGCAGCGCGGAAATGGATTCACGAAGATGATATCATGGCAATCCACTATGGCGGACAGGGCTGGGAATACTGGTATGATACCATGGACGATGTGCTGCAGGATAAGGCGGGCGGGTACACCGGATCCTCCGGCGACCAGGCTGACCTGGATTTCACGAAGGTGGGCGCCATGGAGCAGCCCGGATTCGGGGAAAATCCGCCTGCTCCTGTGGCCAGGGTATTGCAGCTGGTGATGGTGGAGACGGGAAAAGATAAGACAAAGGACGGGGCTTACCAGTTTATGAAGTATTTTGCAGATGCGTCCAGTCAGGCCAGATGGTCCATGGCAACGGGATATATACCGGTCCGCCAGACTGCCCTGGATATACCGGAATACCAGACATATGCAGAGGAACATCCCCAGGCCCTTGTTCCTCTGGCCCAGGCCATGCACGCGTCCCCGGACCCGGCAGACCCCACTGGGGGTAAGATATTCGATGCATTGGCCATTGCGGCGGACAAGGTGGAAATTGAAAATGTACCGGCGGCAGATGCCCTCAATGAGGCGGCCAGGACCGCGCAGGCGGCGTTGGATGAAGTTATGAATGGGTTTTGACCGGAACCACACACAGGATCAGGGTGATGAAAAAAGACAGCCGGTTATTGCCAGGGCAGCGGATTGGATAAAGGAGAAGGTCTCATGGTATTGTTCCATCTCGTCTCCTTCTATCCAGCCGCTGTAAAAGTCGATGGCATTTCCCAGGTATATGTCCTCCAGCACATCACGGTCTGATATGTGGTAGTACTTTTTTTCCTTGTCAGTCAGAAAACGGGCTGCTCCCTCATCCCAGTAATATCCCACAGGAAGCGTCACCCTGCCTCTGGAGGGTATCCGGGTGATCGCGTTGTCCACCAGGGCCCAGGTTCTGGAACCGTCCTTACATGTAATCAGGTAGTATTGGGCATAATCAGCATACGGCCTCATCCAGAAAATGGTCCACCGGCTCCGGGTAATGGCGGGAGCAGTGATTCCATATGTTCGGCTGCGGCTGCCATAATAACCGCGCTGCGTAGACGGCCGGCTTCTGTGGTTGATTTGTTTATAGATGCCGGTGGCTTTAAAGAGAGAGGCATCCGCCTCCCATGCGCCGATGTAGTTTTTTTGCAAATCCGATGCCGATGTCAGGGCGCCGGTTGGCTCTGTGCAGGGATAACCGGCCGCATATGTTAAGCCGTAACCACTGCTTTCGTCTATTGACAGTACTTCTTCTGGGGTCAAGGGATTGGCCCACCGGTACAGAAGGCCCTCCACATTCAGCCTTGGAGCAATGACAAGCCAGAACATAAACAGGACAGCCTCTGCCAAAAGCATCCATAAAATCCTATATCTCTTTCTCTTTTTCATTGTTTCGTTCCTCCTGTCTGATGTGGCGGCATATCTGGCAGCTTATCTGGAAAAAGGCGCATCCGTCCTCTGCCTGTCTGTAATATCATTCCTATTATACCATAAAATAAAGGACCGGACATAAAAAAGAACCCCGCAGCCCAATGATGTGATGCCACAATCACTGAAGCTACGGGGTTCTGTTTTATTTTGTCAGGGTTCAGGTCCTGCCACCTATATGTTTAACCTTCGATTGCAATATACTTTTTCTCTTCCACGGCCGGTTTTGCTTCTTTCTTGGGAACCAGCATCTTCAGGGTGCCGTCCTCAAACTTAGCCTTGATGTCCTCCTGGGTCACTGCGTCACCTACATAGAAGCTTCTGCTGCAGGAACCGGTATAACGCTCTCTGCGGATGTAGGTTCCGTTGGAATCCTTCTCATTCTTGCTGGAATCTGTTGTGGCCTTTATGGTCAGATATCCGTCCTTGAGCTCTGCCTTTACATCTTCTTTTTTGACACCGGGCATGTTCATGGTTATCTCATAGCCATTTTCCGTATCCTTGATATCGGTATTCATCATATCGAATGTCTTGCGGCTGCCGAATGAGTAATCAAAAAAGTCATCCAATAAGTTTTCTCCAAAAATACTAGGCATCAACATATATCATCTCTCCTTTGCTTGATAATCTGTGTTTCATGTTCTATATGTAATATAACACGCATTACTAGCAAAGTCAAGAGGTGAGTGCTAAAATATTTGGATTATTTAATAAAACCAACCTGTTTACTGATCCGTTCTATCTGTTCCTCTTTTTTCTTGTTATACTCCACTTTCTTTTCCTCGAAGTAATTTTTTCCCTGGCTGTCAATGGATACAATAAGTGGTCCGAATTCTTTCACACGGCAGTTCCACAGTGTCTCCGGCATTCCCAGATCCAGCCACTCTGCACGCTCGATTTCTTCCACCTCTACAGCTGCTACCACTGCATTTCCTGCCGGGAATACACAGTGGATTGCTCCGAAATCTTTACATGCCCTGGCTGTTTCCTCCTTCATTCCGCCTTTTCCCACAATAACACGGACTCCTGTTGTTTTTACAAATTCATACTCAAACTTCTCCATCCGCACAGAAGTAGTTGGTCCAACGGATACCATTTCATAGGTTCCGTCGTCATGGGGACGAATAATCGGACCTGCATGAAGAATGGCTTCATTTCTCACATCAACCGGAATTTGCCTTCCTTCTTCCACGACTCTTCTGTGCGCCACATCTCTGCATGTTGTTATATGTCCATTCAAATAGATAATATCTCCAATATGAATATCCTTTAAATCCTCTGCTGATACAGGTGTTGTTAAGAATTTCTTTCCATCAATGATTTCAACCATGGTAATCTCCTTTATTTATCCGTTTTTTCCCGTCTTGGGAATACACTTTGCAACAAGTTCATTCTATGCTTCCCTGTATTCAAATCCTGTATGTGTTGTCACTTTAAAATTAAGGTCTTTATCAAATACAATATGTCCTCTTCTGTGACTCCAGCATCCAACATTTACTGCAACACCAATGGCAGACGGATGACGAGCCGTATTTTCAATATTTACGCCCAAAACAGAATAGCGTCCCCCCATTCCCTGGGGTCCAAGGCCAATTGCATTGATTCCGTCCTCAAGCAGCTGTTCCATCCTGGCAGCACGTTCATTCTCACTGTGTGAGCCAACTGGTCTCAAAAGAGCCTTCTTGGAAAGCATTGCAGCTGTTTCCACACTGGTTGCCACACCAACACCAACAAGAAGGGGCGGGCAGGCATTCAGTCCATAGCTTGTCATTCGATCCAATACGAATTTTGTGATACCTTCATATCCTTCCCCGGCATAAGGACAGTTGCGTTTCCCGGAAGCGTGCATCCTCCACCAGCCATATAGGTGTAGATTTCGCACGCATCCGAATTTGGAATGATATCCCACCATACGGTAGGGGTTCCCTTGCCTACATTCTTACCTGTATTGTACTCATCAAAGGTTTCAACCGAATTGTGGCGAAGCGGTGCCTCAAAAGTAGCCTGAACAACCGCATCCTTCAATAAGGATTCCAACTCGTTGATCAGAGGGAAATTCGTTCCGCATTTTACCCAGAATTGTAATACTCCGGTATCCTGACAGGATGGGCGGTTTAATTTCACCGCAAGCTCCTGATTGCGGAACATGGTCTCATAAATTGTCTTAGCCATGGGATTATCTTCCTTATCACGAAGTTCCTTAAGCTTGTCTATCACATCGTCCGGCAGCTTCTTAGCCGTAAAACCAACAAACTGTGCCATAATATCCTGTACTCTTTTAATCTGTACTTCCTGTGCCATGTCTTTTATCCTCCTGATAATTCATACCATTTTTTAAGTTACTGATACCCATATTTCTTTACGGAAAGAACGGAAATGCGATTGGTAAAATAATCATGCTTACGATGGTTGCGATTATAACAAGTGGAATTCCCGCTTTCGCATAATCTTTAAACCTGTATCCGCCTGCTCCGACCACCATTGTATTGGCCGGCATTCCAATTGGTGTGCAGTAAGCACAAGATCCGCCAATCACACATGCCATAAGTACCGCCCTTGGATCTGCACCCATTCCCTGTGCAATCGCCAGACAAATGGGTGCCATCAGAGCCGTTGTTGCCGTGTTTGACATGAAGTTTGTCATCACACAGCAGAGAATAAATACCACAAAAGTGAGTATAAACGGGGATGGATTAGCTCCCAATGCTCCAATCACTACATTTGCAATCATTTCACCGGCCCCTGAAGAGTCCAGCGCTGCCGCGAGAGAAAGTGTCCCGCCAAACAGGAAGATCGTCTTTAAATCAATGGATTTGAGTGCCTGGTTCTCTGAAATTACTCCTGTCAGAATCAGGAGCAACGCCCCGATACATCCGGATACATAAAGCTTAATACCGATCTGCTTTTCAAAAATCATTGCGAGCAATGTTCCTGCTAAAATGACAAGTGATAATACTCTCTTCCATTTCGGCACGCCGGAGAAATCCTTTGTCGTGTCAAATGCAGCTCCATCATTTTCGACATCATGATTTGGTAATAGCTTAAATCCAATGGTTGCATAAAAAATGATTCCAGCTGCCAGTATGGGAAGACCCACAATCCCATATTCAAAGAAACCAAATCCAAGTCCCAGTGGTTCAAGTGTGGATTGTGCAATCATGTTTCCCGGCGCGCCAATGAGTGATAAATTGCCTCCCATGGCTGCCGCAAAAACAAGGGGCATCAGAAGTCTTGATCTCTTAAACCCTGATTTTGCTGCAATTCCGATAATAACCGGAATCAAAACTGCAGCTGTGCCGGTATTTGAAAGTACACCGCTCATAAGGCCTACAATCAGCATGATTGCTACGATAAGGCTTCGTTCTGTTTTTGCAAACTTCGTTACAATTCCTCCAACTTCATTTGCCATCCCTGTCTCAAAGAACGCGCCGCCAACAACAAACATTGCTACAAACAAAATCACGTTTGAATCAACAAAACCAGCGAAGGCAGCCTTGGGCTCCAAAACTCCTGTCACGATCAAACCGATACACACAATCATGGATGTGACTCCCAAAGGAATTTTCTCTGTCACAAACATGATGATGGCAAATGCGAGAAATAGCAATGTGATTACCGCTGCTGAATTCATATGTTTCCCCCTTAGTAATATAGTGTTTTTTGCTACGTTTTGTACAACCCCGGGTGTTTTGTAGCTTGTAACTTTACTTTACCTCATACTATGACTTTTGTAAATTTTATATTATCAATGTTCAGTATTGCTTTTTTTAATACTGCTGTTTCTTTCCCTCGCAAATCATGCTATACTGGTTTTATACACTTGTAATTGTTATCTCATAAAAAACAAGGGGTTTCCTATGACACTGAATCAGTTAGAATATTTTGCACCGTATGCAGATATCACAGTATTACCCGCGCGGCAGAGGAACTGTTTGTTTCCCAGCCAACCATTTCTCTCGCACTGAAGGAACTGGAAAAAGAATTTCAACTTCAGCTGTTTAACCATACGAGGAACAAAATCCGTCTGACAAGTGACGGCGAACAGTTCTATCTGCGGGCACAGGCTCTATTAAATCAGACACAGTCCTTATACACAGACTTCTCACTTCTTGGCCAGGCTATCCGGCCAATAAAAATCGGAATTCCACCAATGATCAGCACTGTCTTCTTTCCACGCATGATTGATAGTTTTCACGAAATCTGTGACACTCCTATTCAATTGTATGAATTTGGATCTGTCCGTGCCTGCAGTATGGTAAAATCCGGGGAACTTGACCTTGCTATTGTGAATCTGGATTTCTACGATAAAGATAAGTTCAATTATCATGTACTCATGGAGGATAAAACCATCTATTGTGTATCGCGCTCTCATCCTTACGCCAAAGAGCCTAATGTGACAATTGATATGTTAAAGGATGAGTCCGTCATCTTCTTGAATACGGACTCTGTACAAAATCAGACAATCAATCTGCGATACCGCAATGAAGGCTTAACCCCCAATGTGCTCCTTTACTCCAGCCAGCTTTATACGACGTTGAACTTTATACGAGGCGGAAATTGCGGTGCTTTTCTTTACTCAACCCTGGCCACAAACCCAAGAGATTTTGTACAGATACCGATTTATCCTGAAATAACAACTCAATTTGGTGCTGTCTGGAAAAAAGATTCGATTCAGGGAACTACGCAGGAATTCATTGACTTTGTCAAGCAATACGATATTACACTCTATGTATGATAATGTCCGCTTTCAGATATTGGCATATTTTTCCTGTTTTTCCTTAAATCAGACAAAAAACGTGAAATATTACAGGAAATCCAAAGATCTTACCATGGAAAAATCCATGCAGGACTCCTATACTTATAACAACACCATATGACAAATCCGGCGGGAAACAAAAGCCGGTGATATGCAAAGGAGTGTAAGATTATGACAAGTATGTTAGTTAAGTTTGAACAGCCGGAACAGGTGGTAGATTTTGTGAATACACTGAGCCATTATGACTGTGATGCAGATATTAAATATGGCAGCCGTATGGTAGACGCCAAGTCCGTTCTGGGAGTTCTTTACCTGGCGGTGTCCCGCACAGTGGAGCTGATTCTTCACATTGATGAGGATGGATCCGGGGATATAAAAAACAGACTTGCTAAATTTGCGGTATAAACAGAACAGGATTTGACAAAAGCAGCCGGCTATGATTCAGCCGGCTGCTTTTGTCTATCTGATTGTGATTGTGACGGCGGCGGCGAACACGGCTGTATAGGCCAGTCCGAGCATTGCCAGACGCCAATATTCCTTTATGACTTTAAATGATTTCATACTAAATGATTTCATACCCCACGCCTCCCGAATTTCATATTGTGATTTCATTATATAAAATCTCTGTAAATTCTGAGAGGCATATTTTGTAAAATCTTTGCAAAAAGTTGACATAAAATTTTTATGTCAACTCACGACACTGACTCATGGAAATTTCCCGGCCCAATCCACCTGCCGGGCGCCAG
>JAJQEA010000332.1 GCA_021201905.1 Clostridia bacterium | reverse complement strand
GTGTACCCTGATGTGCGCAAAGCTCTACGGTCCCGGCACGGTCATTGCCATTGATACATCCAATGAGCGGCTGGAGCTGGCGAAGGAGCAGGGACTGGCGGATGTCATTCTCAACCCGTTTGAGCAGGATGTGGAGCAGGAGATCAGGAAGCTGACCCAGGGACGGGGCGCGGATGCCGTACTGGAGGTGGCGGGAGGCAGGGACACCTTCCGGATGGCATGGAGAATTGCCAGGCCCAATGCGGTGGTCTGCGTGGTGGCCCTGTATGAAGAACCGCAGATGCTCCCGCTTCCGGATATGTACGGGAAGAACCTGGTTTTCAAGACCGGCGGAGTGGACGCTTCCTGCTGTGAGGAAATCATGAAACTGATAAAGGCAGGAAAACTGGATACCAGCTGTCTGATTACCCACAGGGCAAAGCTTGAGGACATTATGAAAGCCTATGATGTGTTTGAGAACAAGAGGGACCATGTGATAAAATATGCAATTGAGGTATCATAAGGCATATGGATGTCCTGCATAATAATAGGACATTTGCAGACATACAGGCAAGACGTATGAGAAAGACATATAGGAAAGAAGGAATGAGTATGGGCAGGAACTGTTGTATCACCATTGAGCGCCAGTACGGAAGCGGGGGAAGGGAGGTGGCCCGCATCCTGTCGGAGCGCCTGGGGATTCCCTGTTATGGGCGGGAGCTTCTGGCAGTGACGGCGGCGGACAATGGAATCAGCATTGAGGAACTGAAAAAGCTGGATGAAAAACGGACGGGAAGCCTGCTTCATGATTTGGTGCTGTACGCCTTCCGGTTCCAGAATTATAACAAGATGCAGGAGCCCTTTGATATCAATAAGGAGGTATCTGACACCATCCGCAAGCTGGCCCGGAAGGGACCATGTGTCTTTATCGGAAGATGCGCTGGTTTTGCCCTGGAGGGAGAATGGGACGTGCTTAAACTGTTTATCTACGCTTCCTCCATGGAGAAGCGCAAACGCCGTGTGTGCGAGGTGGATGACATAGCCTTTGAGAAGGCGGAGGAAGAATTACAGAAGAGGGACAGCCAGCGAAGTGACTATTATCACTATTTTACAGGAAAAAACTGGGGGGATATGGAAAATTATGACGCCTGCCTCAATACCTCTGTATTGGGGTATGAGGGCTGCGCGGACCTGATTATGAAAATGATGGAATGAGATTGTTAAATATTGTGAGACTATCATGAAAATATCGTGAAAACGCCGTGAATGAGCCGGATTCCAAACCAGGAAACCAGCTTCTTCACGGCATTTTTCTTTCTCCGCTCCTGTCAGAGGGATGAAACTGTCAATTAAACGGAGAAATAATAAAAACAGCCCCCTAATTTTGTTAAAAAAAAAACGGGTTGATTTTCATTTGCAAAATGCATATAATATTTGTCAAACACAACAGTTGTCAAACACATATGACAGCGGCAGGGAGGTGAGTACCATACAGGAGATAGCCACCATGATAGAAAAGAGCAAACGAAGGTTTCTGTGCATTAAATTCAGGGACTGCGGCCTTTCCTTTTCCGAGGGAATCGCGCTTCTGGTCATAGGCTACAGCAAATACAGCAACCAGGATACCATTTCCAGCCTGTCCGGAATCGATAAATACCAGACAGCCAAGGTATTGGCGGCCATGGAGGAGCGGGGATATATCAGGAGGGAGATCAACCCTGAGAACAAGCGTGAAAAGCTGGTCTGCCTGTCGGAAAAGGGAAAAGAGGCAGCTGAAACACTGAAGGACATCATGGACCAGTGGGAGAAAATCATCTTTGCCGGAATCACGGCCCAGGAGGAACGGGCCCTGGAACAGATTATGTGCAAAATCGTCGGTAATGTAAGGGAGTATGAAAGAAATATCGGAAGGGAGAAACTGTAATAACAATGAAACTGGCAAAATCCAAGAAAAAAATCATAGGGGCAGCGGCGGCTGTTATGTTATGCGCCATTGTCCTGGTGCTCATCTTCAGCTATGTTACAGGGGATGACCTGTTATTTAAGAATAAGAAAAATCTGGTGGTGCAGTCCTATGTGACCATGGACGAGAGCAACATCAACGCTCTGACAGGAGGGCAGATTAAGGACGTCCTGGTGGAGGAAGGGGATCTGGTGAAGAAAGGCCAGGAGCTGGTCCGTCTGGACAGTGATACCCTGATGGCCCAGAGGGAACAGGCCCAGGCCGCTCTGGCCCAGGCTCAGGCAGCCTTCCAAAGCCTGTTAAACGGCGCCACAGAGGAACAGATGAGGCAGCTGCAGCTGGCGGTCCAGATTGCCCAGGCGAACCTGGATAATGCCCAGGCAGCCTATACCAGGATGGAGGCAGATTATGAGAGGACCCTGGCGCTGGTGCCGGCGGGGGCCGTATCCCAGTCCTCCGTGGATGGGCAGAAGGCAGCCCTGGCTTCTGCCAGGGCATCCCTGGACAGCTCACGCTCCAATCTGGAGATTTCCAGGAGCAAGCTTTCCGAAGCCCAAAACGGAGCCACGCCGGAACAGATTGCCCAGGCCCAGGCCGGGGTGGACCAGGCCAAGGCTGCCCTGAAACAGATTGACACCACCCTGGATAAATGCGTTCTCACCTCCCCTGTGGACGGCCTGGTGACAACGGTTAATGTGAAGGCCGGTGATGTGGTGTCCTCAGGACTTCCCTCCGTGGTGGTTGCGGATATATATACCCCTTATATCACATGTGATGTGGATGAGATGAAGCTTCCCAGGGTAAGGCTGGACCAGGAGGTGGATATCTCGCTGGCTGCGCTGGGAAAGGATACGTACAAGGGAAAGGTGGTGCGGATCAATAAGGAAGCGGATTTTGCCACCAAGAAAGCGTCCAATGAAGCTGACTGGGATATCCTGACCTACGGAATCAAAGTGACCTTCGACGACCTGGGGGGACTGCAGGATGAGCTGCGTTCCGGTATGACAGCCTATGTTGACTTTGGAAAGTGATGTGATGGCATATGAGAGAATGGATGAAACGGGCAGGGAGCCTGGCATCTTCTGTGAAAAAACGGTACATAATGATTCCCATGCTGATTCTTCTTCTGGCACCCACTATCCTGAGCCTGCTCATGGGCGCGGAGTTCGTCCACCTGCCTTTTCAGAGGGTACCCACGGTCATTGTGAACCATGACCGCTCTGAAACAGTCCAGAGCCTGATTCAGATGATTTCGGACAACAGGACATTTGACGTCATTGCGTGTACGGATGAGGAGGATGACCTGAAGGAAGCGTTTTACTACAATAAGGCCCTGGCCGGAATCGTGATTCCGGAGCATTTTTCAGAGGACCTGTTAAATGGCAGGGAAGCCAAAATCATGATTTTTAACGACGGCGCCCTGTCCACGGTTGCCAGCGGCATGAGGGGAACCATAGCTGAAGCCCTGGGAACCATTAAGAGCGGCTACATGCTGAAGCTGGCGGAGGGAAAGGGCATACCGCCCCAGGCAGCCATGAACCTGATTGCGCCCATGGGATATGTGACAAAGACCATCAGCAATCCCTCCAAGAACGTGGCATACATGATGATGGAGGGCATCCTCCTTACCATTGTGCAGATTGGAGCCGGATGTGTGGGGGCCTGCGTGTGCGAGAGGGCCAGCTTTGGAAGGCTGATGAAAAAGGCAGGATTCATCACCGGCATTGCCTGTGTCTCGGCCCTGGGCTGTATGGTGACCCAGACCCTGTGCTTTGGGTTCCCATATAAGAGCTCGCCCTGGGCCGGCATTCTGATGACTGTTTTCACCTGCTTCGGCATTACCCTGTTCGGGATACTGCAGAACCTGGGAACCGGGGGAAACTGCGAGGAGGCGGTGCAGAAATGCGGCATCATAAGTTTTACCATGCTGTTAGCCGGGTACACATTTCCGGTTATCTCCATGCCGTGGCCCTGTAAGTTTCTTGCCTGGTTTATGCCCAATACCCATTATATCGTGCCTCTGAGGGACATGGCCCTGGTGGAGCGCAGCTTTCTGAGCGAGGCCCATCATGTTCTGTGGCTCATGGGCTTCTGCGCGGTGATGGTGCTTGGGGTGGCCAAGAAATTCAGGGATGCCAGGGCAGAGGCGGCAAGCCCGCCGGGGGACAGTCAACTGACGGAAAGCGGGGTGGCCGGCATATGATAGGAAGGATATGGAAGGAAGAGAAAAACACGGTCATCGGCCTGTTTATCTCCGTGCTGGCCGGTATGCTTCTGATTACTACCATCTGGAAAAATGATTACACGGAGAATATTCCCTTTGGAATCCTGGATGAGGACCGTTCCTCTTTGTCTCAGTCCATTGTGAAGCAGTTTGGCATTAATCCCGCACTGGACATTGTATATTATGCGGATTCGGAGCAGGATTTAAAACAGGCCATCCTGGATAAGAAGATCGAGGCAGGAGTCATGATACCCGGGAATTTCAGCCGGGATATGTCCCTGAAGAAATCCCCCCAGGCAGTGATTTTTGCGGACTGCTCCAACATCATCACCGGAGGAGGGGCAGTGGGGGCCGCGTCCTCTGTGCTTGGTACCATGAGCGCGGGAATGCAGCTTAAGATGCTGGAGGGAAATAATTTTTACCCATCGGCGGCCCAGACCAGCCTGGGTACATTTTCTTACGTGGACAGGACCTTGTATGAACCCCAGGGCGATTACATCAGGAAAATGAGCTATCTGCTGGTTCCCTCCATCACCATGCAGACCTTTCTGATCTCGTTTTTTATTCCTCTCATGATACGGAAGAGAAAAGCCCTGGCTGCAGCCCCGCCAAACAAACGGAGGGAGGAATTAAAAGACGGAATCCTCAGAACAGCCGTGGTGGCAGGCGGCGCCGTGGCGGCCCAGTTCATAGTCTTGTGCGTGGTGGGATTGTATAAGAATATTCCCCTGAGAGGGGAAATCGGGCTCTATCTGTTCAGCACCGTCCTTTTCATGCTGGCTGCCGTGGCCTTTGGCGTGATGCTGGGGGCATTTACCAGAAGGCTGGCCTGCTTTGCACAGCTGTATATGATGTGCAGCAACCTGATTATATTTACCTCAGGGCTTATTTTCCCCTACTATCTGATGCCCAAATGGCTCAGCATTGCTTCCAGGATATTTTCACCCATCGCCAATATCGCAGTGGAGTTAAAGGCGGTGAACCTGAAGGGAATCGGCTGGGACGCTGCCTGGCCCCAGCTGGCGGGAACGGCCCTGTATACCGTGTTCTGGCTGGCCGCGGGAAGCGCCATGTACGCCCTGAGCATTAAGAAGGAGCGCAGGCTTGCCGGAACAGCGGAGTGAGAGTCTGTGTATCAGGGAACAGTAGCAGGGAATAAACGAGAAACAGATAGATAATTCCGTTAAAATCATGTATGATAGAGAGAGCGGCTTCGTTATGGACTGCTTTCTCTTTTTTTGTGACGATATACAGGGAACGGCAGCCAACAATGTTTGGGGAATGGGGTGTTGTCTTGCAGAGCAGTAATACGGATATGATTGACGGCGGTATCTTTAAGTCTATTTTCTGGTTTTCAATCCCTCTTTTGATAGGAAATTTTTTCCAACAATTGTATAATACGGTGGATTCCTATGTGGTAGGGAATTTTGTCAATACAAACGCCCTGGCGGCGGTGGGGGCTTCCACCCCTGTCATCAATATGCTGGTGGGATTCTTCATGGGACTGTCCACGGGCGCCGGGGTGGTGATTTCCCAGTATTTCGGGCCAGACGGGGAGAGGATATGAGCCGGGCGGTCCACAGCTCCATGGCTCTCACCGGGCTGTTAAGCATTGTGTTCACTGGACTGGGACTGTTGTATACAGGCCCTCTTCTCAGGGCAATCGGGGTGCCGGAGGACGTCCTGCCCCATTCTTCTTTGTATCTGATGATTTATTTCTGTGGAATCACATTTTCACTTTTCTACAATATGGGTTCCGGCATACTGCGCGCGGTGGGGGATTCCAGGCATCCCCTGATTTATCTGGCGGTGGCCAGTATCGTAAATATTATCCTGGATTTCACCTTTGTGTGCGGGTTCCACATGGGCATTGCGGGCGTGGCCATTGCCACCATCATGGCCCAGGCCGTGAGCTCGGTCATGGTCATGTACAAGCTGATGCATACCAGGGAGGACTACAAGGTGGAAATCCGCAAGATACGGTTTCACAGGAAAATGATCCGGAAAATCATTTCCTTTGGCTTTCCGGTGGCCTGCCAGCAGAGCATCACCTCCTTTTCAAACGTGGTGGTGCAGTCCTACATCAACTGGTTCGGCACGGCTGCCATGGCAGGGTATTTCACTACCCTGCGGATTGACGGGTTCCTCCAGCTGCCCCTGCAGAGCTTTAATATGGCCATCACCACGTTTGTGGGGCAGAACATCGGAGCCCGCAGGTATAAGCGGGTGAAGAAGGGGATATTTGCCGCCTGGGTCATGAGCTCCCTGGTTATCCTGGCAGGCTCTGTGGGAATGTATTTCGGAGCGCCCCTATTAATCAGCGTGTTTACAAATGATCCCCAGGTGATTGAGAACGGAAGCAATATGCTCCGGGTTTTCTCCAGCGCCTACATCGCCCTGCCCGTGGTCCAGGTACTGAACGGCGCCCTGCGGGGCGCGGGACTTTCCAAGGTCCCCATGTTCTTCATGCTGGGCAGCTTCGTGGTGCTGAGACAGATTTACCTGATTATCGCAGTTCCCATGACCCACAGTCTCATGGTGGTCATGGCGGGCTGGCCCATTACCTGGGTCATCTGTGCGGCCGGCATGTTCCTGTATTATGTCAAGGCGGACTGGCTGCCCAAGGAGGCATTGGCGGACGGTGAATAGTCATTCCAAATAACGGTTTACAGCTATGTACGGTCAAGGCCGCCACTTTTAACTGAGCGGCGGCTTTTCAGTATTTACGCACAACAAAAGGCGAAAAAGTCAAAATATGAAACAGATTTTCATAAAAGTCAGATAATATTGACAAAAATGTTTAAAAGAGTAATATAAAGACATAGAAAGGAACCGATATGAAAAGTGTACTTGTCAGGATACAGGAATATTCAGCGCAGGCCAGCGGGGCTGAGAAGGGGGTCCTCAGATTTTTAAGGGAAAATCCTGAGGAAGCCGCCGGATACAGCATAAAACAGCTGGCAGACAAAACATTTTCCTCAGCGGCAACCATTGTCCGCCTGTGCAGGAAGATGGGGTTTGAGGGCTATAAGGAGCTGCAGAAATCGCTGCTGTATGAGTCAGCCCTGCGCAGGGAGAGTACACGGCCCATGGAACAGGAGATAAGGAAGGACGACAGCCTGGAGGAGCTGGTGAACAAGGTGACCTATAAGAACATCGTGTCCCTTGACAATACCAGGAAGCTGGTGGATCTGGACATCCTGAATCAATGTGTGGAGCTGCTGGACCGGAGCCAGACCGTGTACCTGTTCGGAATCGGATCCTCCCTGCTGGTGGCCAGGGACATGTATCTGAAGCTTCTCAGAGTCAACAAGCCATGCGTGATTTGCGATGACTGGCATGCCCAGCTCCTGCAGGCCAGAAACATCCGGGGGTGCGACCTGGCCCTCATCGTCAGCTATTCCGGCCTCACGGAGGAAATGATAACATGCGCCAGGGAGGCCAGGCTGAGGGAGGCTCCGGTCATCACCATATCCAGGTTTGAGCAGTCCCCCCTGGTCCGCCTGGCTGATTATAACCTGGCGGTGGCTGCGACGGAGCTGATATTCAGGAGCGGGGCCATGTCCTCCAGGATATCCCAGCTGAACATGATAGACATTCTGTACACGGCTTACGTGCATAAACGGTATGACGAGTGCATGGAACAGTTCAGAAAGACACATATAGCCAAATCCGGGGGGATGGATGAAAACCAAAACGCGTTGTAAGGGGAGGAAATACCATGATAGATTTGTCAGTGTTGGTAACGGAGAGCAGGAATAAGGAGACCATGGGGCTGGACCAGATGACGCCCCTGGAAATTGTCACCGCCATGAACCGGGAGGACAGGAAGGCAGTGGACGCTGTGGGGGAGGTCCTGCCCCAGATTGCCCGGGCCATTGCCTGGTGTACGGACAGCCTGAAACAAAAGGGGAGAATCATCTATATGGGAGCCGGTACCAGCGGAAGGCTGGGGGTGCTGGACGCGGTGGAATGCCCGCCCACCTTCGGGGTGTCGCCGGATGTGGTGGTGGGCCTGATGGCCGGCGGATCCACTGCCTTTGTGAAGGCGGTGGAGGGAGCCGAGGACAGCCAGACCATGGGTGAGGAAGACTTAAAAAAGATTCATCTGTCCCCGGCGGACATTGTCATAGGCCTGGCTGCCAGCGGAAGGACGCCTTACGTGATATACGGCCTCCGGTATGCAAAAAAAATTGGCTGCAGGACCGTGGCGGTGTCCTGCAACCGGGATTCTGAGATAGGAAAGGAGGCGAATTTGGCCATTGAACCGGTGCCTGGTCCTGAGGTCCTTACCGGCTCCACCAGGCTGAAGGCCGGGACGGTCCAGAAGATGGTTCTGAACATGATATCCACAGGTAGCATGGTGGGAATCGGCAAGGTTTACCAGAACCTGATGGTGGATGTTGTGCAGACAAATATGAAGCTGATTACAAGGGCGGAAAATATTGTTATGACAGCCACAGAATGCACCAGGGAAGAGGCCAGGAACTGTCTGGAGGAGGCGGAGGGAAGCGTAAAGCTGGCCATTACCATGATTCTGCTGCATTGCAGCGCCAAATCCGCAAAGACAAGATTAAATGGAGCTGGGGGGTATGTTCGGAATGCAATACAGGACGTATAAGGAAGCCATGCTGCCGCAGATGGTGCGGCTGTGGAAAGAGGAAGCAATGGGTATCCGGTATAAAGCCTATGATACGCCGGAAGAATGGAAGGCAGAGCTCTTGGGCAAACCGGATTTTGACCCGGAGGGATGCATCCTGGCCTTTACGGATTCCGGCAGTCTGGCAGGGTTTGCGGTGGCTGTGAGCCAGAAGGAATTCCTGCCGGGGCAGAACCGGGACAATACGCCGGGATATATATTCCTCCTGGTGGTAAAGGAGGAATATGAGGGCAGAGGCGTGGGAAGCAGCCTTTTGGAAAAGGCGGAAGCATTCCTGAAGGGCCAGGGAAAACATAAAATAAGAATTAGCCACAAATGCCCCATTAAAATGTCCTGGTACATAGACCGGGAGGGCCATGAGCACAACAAGGCGCCGGGAATCAGGACAGATACCCACGGATATGTGTTTTTTCAGAGGAGAGGATATGAGCTGGTTCAAAAAGAGGTTTCTTATTATCTACAACTGGAAAAATTTTACATTTCAGAAGATATACAGAAGCATATCACGGAGTTAGAAAAGGAGGGAATCAGAGTCGCCTGGTTTGACAGCACCAGGAATTTCGGATACGAGGAGATGTTTGGGCGTCTGGGGGACCAGTCGTTCCTGAAAAAATTCCGGGACGGAATCCGGGAGCATAAGAAAATTCTCATCGTGGAGGACAGGGACGGCAGGGTGATTGGAACAGCCGGAACCGTGTATCCTGAGAAAAACGGACGGGGATTCTTTTCGGCCCTGGCAGTGGACCCGGCCGACGGGGGAAAGGGAATCGGCAATGTACTGTTCTCCAGCCTGTGCCGGGAGCTTAAGAGCATGGGGGCGGAATACATGACGATTTTTGTGACGGAAACCAATTTTGCCAGAAGGATATATGAGAAGGCAGGTTTTTCAGTGGTACAGGAGTGGACGATACTAAAAAAGACGGTATAACAGGCAAGAGATAAGAAAGGGGAAGGTATCTTATGATAAAGAAAGAGCTGGCACAATCAATCTGCAATCTGGTGGGCGAAGCCAATATCAGGACCATTGCAAACTGCTATACACGGGTCAGGCTGACCGTAAAGGACCCGGAAAAAATGAAGAGGGAGGAGCTTAAAAAGCTGGAAGGCGTACTGGGGGTTATTGAGGAGGGCAGGAATGTCCAGCTGGTGCTGGGGCCCGGCACTGCGGCGGCAGTGGCCCAGTTTATGAGTGACATGACCCATATTAAAAGTGAAGAGGTGGACGAAGCCGTTCTCCTGAAAGAGGAAAACAGGGCAAAAAACAATGTCCCCTACAAGAACATGCTGAAAAAGATAGCCAATATCTTTATTCCCATCATCCCAGCATTCATTGCCTGCGGACTGGTGGTGGCTGTCTACGAATCCTCCTATGTGTTTTTCCCGGGCTTCCAGGATACGGATTTCGGCAAAATAATGAGCGCGCTGGCCTACTCGGTCTTTACCATCCTGCCCATCATCGTGGGGTATAATACATCCAAGGAATTCGGCGGAAGTCCCATTATCGGTGCTGTTCTGGCCTCCATACTGAACAGCTCATCCTTGGCAGGGGTACAGCTGTTCCATGTGTCCATTACCCCCGGACGGGGCGGCGTGATATCCGTGCTGATTATTGCCTATGTGGCGGTGCTGCTGGAGAAACAGCTCCAAAAAGTCATACCGGATTTCCTGGACATGTTCCTGCGGCCGCTGATTACGGTCTGCGTCATGACCTTTGTGGGCCTGATGGTATTCCAGCCCATCGGCGGTTTTATATCGGAGACCATCGGAGCCTTTGTCAGCTTCATTATCTATAAGGCGCCTGTGCTGGCCGGTCTGGCCTCAGCCATCTATCTGCCCCTGGTCATGACGGGAATGCACCATGGGCTCATAGCGGTCAACACCCAGCTCATAGCGGATTTCGGCGTCACCTATCTGCTGCCTGTTACCTGTATGGCCGGAGCCGGACAGGTGGGAGCTGCGTTTTACGTATATTTAAAGACAAAGAACCAGAGACTGAAAAAGACCATTAAAAATGCCCTTCCCGTGGGAATGCTGGGTATAGGGGAACCCCTGATGTGGGGCTGTACCATTCCCCTTGGAAAGCCGTTCATAGCATCCTGCATCGGCGGAGGAATCGGCGGCAGCGTCATGGCAGTGATGAAGGTGGCTGCCAAGGTCCCCGAGCTGTCAGGAATCCCGCTGGCGTTCATTACCACCCGGTTCCCGCTGTATTTCGTAGGTCTGTTCGCTTCCTACGCAGCCGGCTTTATCGTGTGCAGGCTGATGGGATTTATGGACCCGGAGGACTAGACAGGCAGGGAAATGTCATTCATGTGTTCCAGAGCAGATTAAGATGAAAATCAGGCCGTTGATATCCTTGATTTAGAGGTATCAGCGGCCTGAATTTTTTCGTTGCTTTCAGAATAATTATGCAGTCAACTTCAAAAAATATAAGGTAAGTCCCATCAATTTATTGAAATTTTATATTTATTTAATAAAACTCCACTTTATTTTTAGCGGCTGTAATGATATCCTATAATAGTTTATATATTAACTATATGGGGCTGAGTAAAAATAAAGATTCGGGAGGAAGGTTCGTCATGGCGTTTATTAATTTTAAGGACCAGTGGTTTCAGGAGCTTCGCAAGGTGAACTGGCTTGTCCGGGAATGTGTGGAGGAAACGTGCAGGCCCTTCGGTATTACCCCGGAGCAGGGAAGGGTGCTCAACTATCTCTTTCTGGCGGATGGACAGATAAACCTGACTCAGCTGAGCAGGAGTCTCCATGTGACAAAGGGAAACTGTTCCATGTTTTGCCGGCGTCTGGAACGGGCCGGCCATATAACCATGGTCAGGAGTGACAGAGACGCCCGTTTCATAAACGTGGTCCTTACAGAAAAAGGGCGGGCGTTGGTTCAGGGCATGGTGGAGCAGATGGGCAGCCGTTCTGAGAAGGATTCCATGAGCAAAGAAGATCTGGAGACTGTTTTAAAAGGGCTAAAATGTCTGGAAAAGTATTTGCAGAGCTGAACTGCTTTTCCGGATGTTTTTATTTTGCAAGAACAAGGAGGCATAACATGAAAAAAATATTTGCAGAGCTGAAAGCGTTCCGCCTGGAACTTCTATGCGTGCTGGTCAGTGTGGCGGCCGGAGTAGGAGCCACGCTGGGGCTTCCCACCTATCTGTCAGACATTATCAACAAGGGAATCGCGGATAAGGATATGAATTACATTCTTCACACCGGCGTCATCATGCTGGGAATCGCCATTCTGGGAATGGTATGCAATATTACCACAGGCTTTTTCGCCTCCAGAATCGCCCTAGGCTTGGGGCGGAATGTGAGGAGCAGGATTTTTACAAAGGTGGAATATTTCTCCCAGGCGGAGATAGACACATTTTCAACCGCGTCTTTGATTACGCGCACCAACAACGACATTACCCAGGTACAGAATTTCATGGTCATGTTTCTGCGCGTTATCCTGACCGCGCCTATCATGTGCGTGGTTGGCATCATGCTGGCTTACAGCAAAAATCCGAAAATGTCAAGCATACTTGTGGTATCCATGCCGGTGATGGTGCTGATTATCAGCCTGATTGGCAGGAGGGCCATGCCGCTTTCCAGGAAGATGCAGACCAGGATTGACCGGATCAACCTGATTATGCGGGAAAAGCTTTCCGGCATCCGTGTCATCCGGGCATTTGGGACAGAGGATTACGAAGAAAAGCGTTTTGACGGCGCCAACAAGGACCTGATGAACAATGCCATGAAAATGATGCATGCCATGTCACTGCTGGGGCCGTCCCTGATACTGATATTAAACCTGACCGTGGTGGGCCTTCTCTGGCGCGCGGGCCAGGGAATCGCCGTGGAGCCGGTGAGGCCGGGAGATATCCTGGCAATCATCCAGTATGTCATGCAGATCATGATGTCGGTGACCATGCTTTCCATGATTTTCGTCATGTATCCCAGATGCGCTGCTTCCGCGGACCGTATCTGCGAGGTGCTGGACACTGAAAATTCCATCAGCGACCCGGCAGTCCCCAAAACGCCGGAGGGACAGAAGGGCTATCTCACCTTCCGGGATGTAAGCTTTTATTTTCCGGGAGCAAAAGAGCCGGCTGTCAGCCATGTCAGCTTTGAGGCAAAGCCGGGGGAGACAACGGCTATTATCGGAAGTACGGGCAGCGGCAAGACGGCTCTGGTGGGCTTGATTCCCCGCTTCTATGATGTGCAGGAGGGGGAGGTCCTGGTGGACGGAGTCAATGTAAAGGACTACGACAGGCGGACCCTGCGCAAAAAAATCGGTTATGTGCCCCAGAAAGCCCTGCTGTTTAAGGGCACCATCATGGAAAATATCCGCTTCGGGGATGATTCGGCCAGCGATGAGCGGGTGAGGGAGGCGGCCGCCATAGCGCAATCCACGGATTTTATCGAAGATAAGTCGGAGGGCTTTGATTCATCCATTGCCCAGGGCGGAAGCAATGTCTCAGGCGGTCAGCGCCAGCGTCTGGCAATCGCCAGGGCCATTGTCAGGAAACCGGAGATCTATGTGTTCGACGACAGCTTTTCCGCCCTGGATTTCAAGACGGATTCAGCCCTGCGCCAGGCATTGTCCAAAGAGACGGGGAACGCCACCGTGGTAATCGTGGCCCAGCGCGTCAGCACCATCATGAACGCGGACCGGATTATAGTGATGGATGAAGGGAAGGTCATGGGAATTGGGACACACAGGGAGCTTTTGGATACCTGCGGGACCTACCAGGAAATCGTCCGGAGCCAGTTATCAGAGGAGGAGATGAGTGCATGAAGCAGACCAATGTGAACGTAACCGGTAAGAGGATCAATACCAAAGGCACCATGGGCCGTCTGTTCCGTTTTATGAAACCATACAGAATCAGAATCATTCTCATGGTGTTCTGTCTTGTCATGGGAGCCGTGTTTACCACCCAGGGACCCTACACCCTTGGCAGGGCCATGGACGCGCTGGTGGCTGTGGTGGTGGACGGAGCCGGGGGACTGAAAGGATTGAAGGCGTTTATCACCGTGCTGATGCAGTTGGGCTGTGTGTATATACTGGCCTTTCTTTTCAACTATTCCGGCCAATACATCGTGGCAGGGGTGGCGGAGCGGACAATGCATGATCTGCGAATGGCGGTGGACAAGAAAATCCGCCGTCTGCCTCTGGCCTATTTTGACAGCAACACATTCGGAGATGTGTTAAGCCGCGTCACCAATGATGTGGACACCATAGACACCTCCCTTCAGCAGAGCATCAGCCAGGTGATCACAGCGGTCTGTACCATGGTATTCATATTTGTAATGATGCTGGTGGTCAGCCCTGTCCTGACCCTGATTGGCATTTGCGTTATCCCGGTCTGCGGCCTGGTGAGCATGAAGGTGGTAAGGCATTCCCAGCGGTATTTCCAGGGGCAGCAGACCGCCCTGGGGGATCTTACAGGGTATGTGGAGGAGATGTACAACGGACAGAACGTGATTGCGGCCTTTGGAAAAGAGGAGGACATCATCGGAACCTTTGAGGGCATCAACAGCCGCCTCTACGACAACGGCTGGAAAGCGCAGTTTTCGTCCAGTATCATCATGCCATTAACGCAGGCATTGACCAATATCGGCTATGTGGGAGTGGCGGTTGTCAGCGGATGGCTCTGCATCAACGGCAGGCTGAGCATTGGCATGATTCAGTCCTTCATCCAGTATCTGCGCCAGTTCTCCCAGCCCATCAACCAGGTATCCAACATTGCCAACATCATGCAGGCCACCATGGCTGCGGCCCAAAGGGTATTTGAGTTTCTGGACGCGAAGGAGGAGGTGCCGGAAGCGGAGAAACCTCAATTCCCGGAAAGCCGGGAAGGAAATGTGGATTTCAGCCATGTGCGCTTTGGTTATACGGAGGACCGGACCCTGATCCATGATTTGGACCTGCATGTGCACGCAGGCGACAAGATTGCCATAGTAGGGCCCACCGGGGCAGGAAAGACAACGCTGGTAAATCTGATTCTCCGTTTTTACGATGTAAACGGAGGTAGCATTACCATAGACGGCGTGGATGTGCGGGACATGAAACGGGAGGCCCTGCGATCCATGATAGGAATGGTGCTGCAGGATACATGGCTTTTCGCGGGCACCATAAAAGAGAATATACGGTACGGACGGCTGGATGCCACGGACCAGGAGGTCATGGACGCTGCCAGGGCAGCCCATGCCAACGGATTTATCATGGCCATGCCGGGAGGCTACGAGATGCAGCTTCATGAGGGCGCCTCCAACATCGCCCAGGGACAGCGCCAGCTTCTGACCATTGCCCGCGCCTTCCTGTCAGACCCGGAAATCCTGATACTGGATGAGGCAACCTCATCCGTGGACACCAGGACCGAGGTGACAATCCAGAAGGCCATGAACAAACTGATGGAGGGACGGACCAGCTTTGTCATTGCCCACCGTCTGTCCACCATTAAGGACGCGGAACTGATTGTGTACATGGAACATGGAGACATCAAGGAGGTGGGAAACCACAGGGAGCTGCTGGCAAAGGGCGGCTACTATGCGGCCCTGTATAACAGCCAGTTTGCGGCGGAGAACGCGGGATAGGCTGTTTGGGACGGCAGGGAAGTGCAAATGGAAGTGAAACAGTGAGCTGTAAGGGACAGGAAGGTTTGCCGCAACCTCCTGTCCCTTGCTTGTTCAGGTCAGAGGCAGGTTTTACTCACTGTCTCTTTTTTATTTTCATCTCCGCGTACGCGATCATCTGGTACAACACCCCCGACACAATGCAGAGGATCACAATAGAAGTCACCACCATGGTCATGGCAAAGGTCTGGGAACCATAGGTGATCAGATATCCCAGCCCGGCCTTGGCGCTGAGGAATTCACCTATAATTACGCCCACCAGACACAGTCCGATGTTCACCTTCATATTGCTGATAACAAGGGGAAGGGAACCGGGCAGCAGAACCTTTAAGAGCACATCCCCCCGTCCGCCTCCCAGGGAGTAAATCAGCTTGATCTGTTCCGTATCCATCTGGGAAAAGCCTGTGTATAAGGTTAGAATGGAACCAAATACAGCCACGGAAACGGCAGCCACCACAATGGTCCGCATGTTATTGCCCAGCCACACAATCAAGAGAGGGGCCAGGGCGGATTTGGGGAGGCTGTTTAACAGGACCAGGAAGGGCTCCAGCACCTGGGCCACGCTTTTGCTGGACCACAGAAGCAGGGCGCATGCCAGGCCGAAGACGGTACACAGGGCAAAGCTGATCAGGGTTTCCATAAGAGTTACCCCTGTGTGGAGGAACAGGCTGCCGTCCTTTGCCATGGAAACCAGGCATTTGGCAATCATGACAGGGGAGCTGAAAATGAAGCTGTCAATCCAGTGCATGTCGGCCGCCAGCTCCCACAGGGCCAGGAGAAGGACCAGCAGCATGACGCGGCATATGGTCACCTGGCGGTGGCGCCGTATTTCACGGGCCACATATTCCTGCTGGGCCACGGACATATTGCAGGCTGATACAGGCTGTTTATCTCTATTCATATGTCTTTAACTCCTTCCATACCATATTAAAGTAAGTGGAAAATTCCGGGCAGTTCCTGCGGTCCAGGGAGCGGATGCACGTTTCCGGAAAATCAATGGACAGGATTTTCTTGACACGGCCGGGGCGGGGGGACAGGACCAGAATGCGGTCCGCCACGCTAATGGCCTCAGACAGATCGTGGGTCACCAGTATGGCGGTCTTGTGCGTCTGGCGGATGATGGAGCTGATGTCGTCGCACACCGACAGCCGGGTCTGGTAATCCAGGGCTGAAAACGGTTCGTCCAGGAGAAGAAGGTCCGGCTTAAGGGCCAGGGTCCGTATGAGGGCCGCCCTCTGGCGCATGCCGCCGGACAGCTCCGAGGGTTTTGCATATTCAAAGCCTGCCAGACCGTAGGCCGCCATCATTTCCAGCAGTTCCTGCCTGGCAGGTTCGTCCAACCGCTTTTGAATTTCAAGGCCAAGGGATATATTGGAGAAAATATTTCTCCACTCAAATAAATGATCCTTCTGCAGCATGTATCCAATGGCAGAAGGAGATTTGGTCAGGGGGACGCCGTCTATGTTGATGGTGCCTCCCTCGGGCTGTGTCAGTCCGCACAGCATGGACAGAAGGGTGGACTTGCCGCATCCGGAAGGTCCCACGATAGCCAGGAATTCCCCCGGGGGACACATCAAATGATATATGGTCAAGGGCCAGCGTCTCACCATCCAGTGAATGGTAGGAATAGCTGACCCCGTCTACTTCCAGTTTGGGAATCATGAAGAAGCTCCTTTCAATTAGAAATCAATTCCTTGATTTATTATATGTAGACAACGGGAATCCGTTCGCCCGGAGCAGGGAAAAAGAAAACAGGCCCCCGCCGCTTGACCGCGGCAGGAAGCCTGCATGATAACAATATGAGAGGAAACCGTAAGCCGTTATTTCTGGTAGCTCCAGCTTACCGGCGTGGGCCTGGCCGGGTCAAACACCTGGGCGGCGTCAAACAAATCAGTCAGGCATTTCTTGGACGGGTCTGTCTGGATGAGGTCCTCATACAGGCGGTAGCCATCCAGGTTCCTTCTGGCCATGCGGAAGTAGTTGGTACCCATCTGGGTCCAGTAGGGCTTGCTGGCATCCACATTGCAGAAATAGCGGAACCCCTTGGATTCCAGGTAGGCAAAGCGGGGATTGTCCGTATGGTAAGGACGCCAGTCGGCAATGTCGTTGCCATAAGGATAGAGGATGATATCGGTGGGACCGATGAGGGATTCCACCTCGGCCTCCCATTTGTCCGTATCGGTCCGGAAACGCTCCTCATCAATGGCAAATCCGGCCTCCGGGTCATCCCCCACGCCCAGGTGCAGGTGGCCCCAGCTGTGGGAGGCCAGCTCCCAGCCGTTATCCTTCAGACACTGGGCCACTTTGGCTGCCTGTTCACGGTCAGCCTCATAGGTGGGGCTATCCTGGTAGGAGGAGGCAGTCCGATATCCAAGTATGCCTTCATAGCCGGTAAACGCGATGATGGCCCTTGCCCCCTTGTAGGAAAAGTCCGGGTGCTCCTGTATGAAGTCCTCCAAAAGGGGAATCAAATCATAGGAACCGGTGGAGATGGTGCCGTCGTCCATAACCATCTCGCAGGTGGGCTTTCCATCCCCGCCAATCACCACCCGTTTGGCAAACCCGTCCCCGTCCATGTAGGGATAGTAGCAGACATCATCCTGGGACATGACAAAGGGCTTCTTTCCCTCCGGGAGCATGACGCTGCCCTTTACAAAGCGGACGTTTCCATTCTCATCAGGGGCCTCGTAGGCCACGTCGTGGATGCGGACCAGCACATATCCCTTCTGGTACATATCCTCCAGTATCTTGAGAAATTCATCCTTGGTGGTCATGACCGAGTTATAGTTGGCGCTGTCCGAGTCCCCGTCAAAGGCCTTGGAGGTATCCATGATAAGGGAGTGGAAGAAAATATGTGTGACAGCGTTCATGTCGGCGGGAACCAGGGCAGCCTTCTCTGATTCATACCGCGCCAGCGCCTCCGTCATGCGGGAGTCCTTAAGGTCCAGGCCGCTGGAGTTGATAAGCTCTGCTGCCTTGTCGTAATCGTAACCCATGGCGATGCGGTCAGCCTGGGCGATGAGCCGGGAAATGTCATCCTGGGGAACTTCGGCGGAAGGCTGGTTTGGTGAATCGCCGCCGGAAGTGGGGCCGGAACCGCCGTCGGGATAGCCGCCGGAACCATCTCCGGAATTGTGTCCGGAACCATCCGCGGAAACTCCGCCGGAGGAATCCGGGCCGTGGGAACCGCTGCCCCCATCCGGATTAGGGGAGCCGTTTCCTGATGAGGCAATGACCTGGACCGTTCCGTCCGGCTGTTTCGCTAAAACAAACCGGTAGAGGGCGAAAATGCCGCCCCCTACCAGTACAGTGATTGCTAATAATAAAATAAATGTAGGAAGATGCCGTGACATCCGTGCAAGCTTCTGCCTGCGCCTGCGGGACTGCCGGCGTCTGAAATCTGCTCTGCTCATAAAAATTCTCCTGTATCTGGTACTTGCCTATTCATTATAGCATAGATTCCATGAAGCGGGTACTATGAAAGAAAAAACAAATATTGGACCAGAATTATTTTTGGAAATCCTACTTCGACTCCCCCATGCAGGATTTACTCTT
>JAJQEA010000133.1 GCA_021201905.1 Clostridia bacterium | reverse complement strand
CTTTTGCTTCTGAGTATATCTCCATATAACTCACAATCCTTTCGTATTTCAAAAATAGCCATTTAATTACTATATCTCGAAACAATGGGAAAGTCAACCGGATGGGCGGATGGCAAAAAGCCGAAAAATGAATCCTGCCGGAGAGACAGGAACCGTACAAAATTTGTCCTGGATGTACAAAATGTACAAAACCAAGTGCGGTACAATAATAAAACAGTGGGATTTTATGGCTGAATGCATAAAGATACATTTTTATATTGACAGAATTGCCGGATGATACTATAATGCAAATAACAATACAAGTTGTAATGACAATATGTAATAATAATCTTGCCAGGAGGTAACAGTATGAGAGACAAAATTGCCGGAGCCCTTTTCGGGATGGCCCTGGGCGACGCCATGGGCATGCCTGCGGAGTTGTGGGGAAGGAAGAGAGTGAAAGACTTTTTCGGACGGATTGAGGGATTTTTAGACGGTCCGGCTGAGAATGACGTGGCTTTTAATTATAAGAAGGGACAGTTCACCGATGATACGGGCCAGGCCCTGGTTCTGCTGGACTCCATTGCGTCCACTGACTATGAGCCGGACACAAGGGACATTGCCCTTAGGATGTTAGCCTGGGCTGAAAAGGAGAATGCCTTTGAGAACAATATCCTGGGTCCCACCTCCAAGGTGGCCCTGGCGAATTTCAGGGACAATATCCAGGATTCCAAGATTACGGACAAGGCGCTGTCCAACGGAAGCGCCATGAGGATTGCCCCCATCGGCTGCCTGTTCCAGCCGGAGCAGAAGGAGGACATTGCCAGGTATGTGTACCAGGTGTCAAGAGCCACGCATACCAGCGATGTGACCATAGCCGGTGCTGCCATGGTTGCGGAGGCAGTGAGCTCGGCCATGGTGAAGGATGACTTCGGGGAGGTCATGGAGGATGTGTTTGGGATTGAGGAGATTGGTTACAGCATGGGCTGCGAGACCTTCAGCCCAAAGCTGGGAGAGCGTCTGAAGATCGGCCTGGACATTGCCAGAGCCCACAAGGGGGATGATGAGGGGTTCATCCGCAGGCTCTACGACGTGGTAGGCACCGGGGTGGGTATCATTGAGTCCGTGCCGGCAGCCCTGTCCGTGGCATACTTTGCCCAGGACCCAAACCGGTCCTGCCTGCTCTGCGCCAACATGGCAGGAGACACAGACACCATCGGAGCCATGGCAACTGCTGTCTGCGGGGCATTTACAGGCCTTGGGCAGATAAAACAGGAATACATTGAAACCCTGAGGCAGCAGAATGACGCTGACTTTGACCATTACATACAGATACTGGAAAAAGGAAGGGAGAGACTTGCATGAAAACCCTTGTAATAGGTGCAGCCATCATTGATATTATCATGAAAATAAAGCGCCTGCCCAAAAGCGGGGAGGACATCCTGTGCAGTGAAACCGTGTTAACGGTAGGCGGATGTGCCTACAACGTGGCAGGCACGCTGCGGGGCTTTGGCGTAGACCACGACCTTTTCGTGCCTGTGGGAACAGGCATGTACGGGAATATGATTGCAGCCGATCTGGAAAAACTGGGATACCCCATCCTTATCAGGGAGGAGGAGTCGGACAATGGTTACTGCCTGTGTCTGGTGGAGGAGGATGGAGAGCGCACCTTCATCACGGTCAAGGGCACGGAAGGGTGCTTTAAGCCCTCCTGGTTTGAACAGCTGTCCCAGGATGCCTATGACAGCATCTATGTGGCCGGATACCAGGTGTGCGGTAACAGCGGCAGGGTCATAGTCGGCTGGATGGAGGGCGTGAAGGACAGGATGAAGGGAAAGCGTGTTTTCTTTGCTCCGGGACCCGTCATAACCGATATTGACAGGGATGTGATGGAGCGCATCCTTTCAGTGGAGCCCATTCTCCATCTCAATGAGAAGGAGGCCTTTGATTACGCCAGGTAGCCGTCTGTGGAGGATTGCCTGAGGTACCTGTACGGCCTGAACCATAACCTGGTGGTGGTCACCATGGGGGCTTCCGGCACCATGTACTATGACGGCAGCGGGATCAAGACGGTTCCTGCCTGTAAGACACGGGTAAAGGATACCATAGGGGCGGGAGACAGCCATGTGGCCGCCATGATTGCGGGGTATTCCAAGGGTCTGAATACGGAACAATGTGTGAGACTGGCCAACCGGGTGGCATCGGGAATCGTAAGCATCCAGGGGCCGGTGATGACCAGGGAAATGTTTGAACAGCAGGATTTTGCGTCCTATATCCTGAATGGCTGCATATAACATACGAATGTGGAGGGGAAGTTTCAATGAATAAAATAAAAGAGTTCTTTCATGATTGGAGTTTATTTGAAAAAGTCTGGCTGGTTTTTGTGTGCTCACTGATGACCGTTATCTGGTTTATCAACGGGGATACGCCGTTCATGCTGGTCTTAAGCCTTACAGGCAGCCTGAACCTGGTTCTGGGAGCCAAGGGTAAGGTGGCGGGGCTTTACTTTGCCATCATCAACAGCGCCCTGTACGCGTACCAGTGTCTGGGAATCCTGCTGTACGGCGAGGTAATGTACAATGTTCTCTACAGCATCCCGGTCAGCGCCACGGCCATCTATCTGTGGAGGAGGAACGCAACCAGCGACGGCGAGGTCTGGTTCCGCACCATGACGCCCAAGCTTATGGCAGGGGTGGCGGCGGCCACGGCCCTGGGAGTATGGGGATATTCAGAGCTGTTAAAGTACATGGGAGGTTCCTTTGTATTCATGGATTCGCTGACCACCGTTGTTTCCGTTATAGCCAGTATGCTCTATCTGCTCCGCTATTCCGAGCAGTGGCTTATGTGGGTCATTGTCAACGCTCTGTCCATCATCATGTGGATTATGGTATTTGTATCAGGGGACACCACGGCCCTGCTCATCA
Organism: Clostridia bacterium; assembly: GCA_021201905.1. Classification (GTDB taxonomy): domain Bacteria; phylum Bacillota; class Clostridia; order Lachnospirales; family Lachnospiraceae; genus Enterocloster. Next base: position 16,180 of record JAJQEA010000133.1, on the reverse strand, counting down.
TTGTGATGAAGACCGTGAATCTGCTGAATTCCCTCTACGGGTACATGAACTGGAAGAAAATATCGCAGAAAACAGCGCAGTAACCCCTTTTCTCTCTTCAATAAGTTGAAAGAATGTCTCTCTCAGTATATAATGATAAAAACAGAAAAAGTGCGGATTGAGGTTATCATGAGAGAGAAATTAGCCAAATATGAGCAGATCAGGCAGGATATCATACATAAAATCGAGAGCATGGAATACAGGCCCAACCAGGTCATTCCATCGGAAAATGAGCTGTGCGCATCCTACGGGGTGAGCAGGATTACAGTCAGAAAGGCCATAGACGAGCTGGTTCATGAGGGGCTGCTCTACCGAATCAAGGGAAAAGGAAGCTTTGTCAGGGACCATGCGTCGGAGGGACTGTCCCGCATCTACAGCTTTACCGAAGCCATCCTCCATCAGGGAAAGACGCCGTCCAAAAAGCTGCTGTCCCTGAAGGTGGAGGAAGCCGGCGCGGACATAAGGCGCAGGATGGGCCTAAAGGAGGGGGCTGAGGTCTACGTTATCAAGAGCATTTATTATGCGGACGGCAGGCCCTACTGTATCAATACCTCCATCCTTCCAAAGAAGCTATTTCCCAAGCTGGAGTTATTTGACTTCAACCGCAACTCCCTGTATGAGGTGCTGAAATCCTTTTACCAGCTCTCCTTCACAAAGGCGCGGCAGATACTAAACGCCACAGTGGGGAGCAGTGAAATCTACGGATATCTGGAGACGGAGGAAAACCAGCCGTTGCTCAGAATCAACGCCACCTCCTTCTGTCTGTATCACGATAACGAGACGGTATTTGAGATATATGAGTCGTATATATTGACGGACATTCTCAGCTATTATGTGGAAAAGTATAACACATGAGAAAATTACTGAAAAAATGTCTGCGATGGAAAAAGCGGTCCCTGGCTCTAAGGCAGGGGCCGCTTTTTGTGGAACAGGAGCAGAAGCCCCATGTAGCTGAAGCTCAGGAACAGAATCTGTACCGTTGTCATGATAAAGAGAGGAAGCTCTTTCAGCCAGACGCAGGCCTGGGAAAAGGCCAGGTACATGCCGATGGAGACCAGCAGAAGGAGCACAGGCTTGACGATCATGTTGACGGTATCCCAGCAAAAGGGTACCAGACGCTTCACCGCCAGGAAGCTCATGAGAGCTAGGGCCAGTTCACTGACCAGCATGCCCCACAGGTATCCCAGGATCCCGTATCTGGGAATGGCAAAGAGCACAAAGGCCAGCCGTATGACCATGGCAGACACATTCTGGAAAAAGGTGGATGAGGTCCTGCCGAGGCCGTTTAAGATGCTGCCCATGGTGGTGGCCAGGTACATGAAGGGACACAGCCATGACAGGATGGTGATGTATGTACCCGCGTTCTGGTCGTGGAATACGCTGACGCCCAGCTGGTTCCCAAAGATGGTGAATATGCCGATGCACAGCACGCCCATATAGCAGCTGTAATGCAGGGACATGGATATCATGGAGGAAATACGGGCCTCGTTGCCGTCGGCCTGGGCTTCGGCCACCGTGGGCAGCAGGAGCACGGCCATGGAGTTGGTGATGGCGGAGGGAAACAGAATGAACGGCAGGGCCATGCTGGTCAGCACGCCGTATACGGACAGGGCCTCGGAGTTGGTAAGGCCGGAGCTCATAAGCCTGTTGGGAATCCATATGGCTTCCGCGCTTCCAAGCACATTTAAAATCAGCCGGTTTCCCATAAGGGGAAGGGCCAGGGCCATCAGAGGAGCCGCGGTGGCGCCAAAGGAAAGGGGGATAGCAGGAGCGCGGCGGGAGTCCCCGTCTTTGTACGGCGGAAAGAATCCGAGACAGAACACGGTAAACACGGCAGACGCCATCTCGCCAATCAGGTGACCGTATACAGCCAGGCTTACGGTGATCTGGCGTCCTGATTCCAGCCAGATGCTGGCAATGAGGAACACGGCGCCCATGCGTATAACCTGCTCCGCCACCTGGGAAAAGGCCGGGACACGGGCTTTCTGCATGCCGTAGTAGTAACCGTTGATACAGGCGTGGAGGGCCGCGAAGGGAACGGACACAGCCATCACCGGCAGATAGGGGGCGCATCTGGGCTCCAGCAGAAGCTTTTCTGCCAGGAAACCGGCATTTCCATAGATGCCCCAGGCCAGGAGGAAGGACATGCCCATGGCAATAACCAGACCCGTCCTGAATACGGCCCTGCCCCTGGTCTGGTTGGCAGCCACGTACTGCGACAGGGCGGTCTGGATGGAGTCTGCGCAGACAGCGAAACAAATGCTGAATATGGGGTGCACCATATTGTAAATACCCAGTCCCTCGGCGCCGATGGTCCTGGACATGAAGATTCGGTAGAAGAATCCCAGTATCCTGCATATGAGCCCGGTGGAGGTCAGGAGTAAGGTCCCGGTGATGAAGGCCATTTTCCTGGGTGACAGACGCTTGGAGACAGGGGAGAATGCGGTCAATGAGTGATTCATAAACGCTCCTGGAGATGGGAATTATTTAATTTATATGATTCATTCCAGGATGTAGAACCTGCTCCATCCTGTTAAATTCCCTGAATATGCCCCGGATTATGACCAGCGTGAGAACAAGGGTGCCGATGTCCGCAATGGGCTGGGCCAGCTGGATGCCCAACAGGCCCAGGTGATGTGTGGCGATGAGAAGCACCGGAATGAGGAACAGACCCTGGCGCGAAATGGCCAGAAGGGTGGCGCGGAACCCGTATCCGATGGACTGGGACATCATGTTGCTCATGGTGAGGAATCCGTTCATCCACATGGTGGCTATCTGCAGGCGCAGAGCCAGGGTGCCGATGGCAATGACGTCCGGATCATTTTTCCGGAACAGGCTGATGACATGGCCGGAGACCAGGAAGCCGCCTGCGCAGACCACCAGCAGCACGCAGGTGGTGAATTTCACGCAGAACCAGTAGGCCTGGCGGACCCGGCTGTATTTCCTGGCGCCGTAGGAAAAGCCGCACACGGGCTGGAATCCCTGGCCAAAGCCGATGACAGCCGAGTTGACGAAGTAGATCAGGCGGTTTACGATGGCCATGGCCGCGATGGCAGCGTCGCCAAAGGGATGGGCCGTGGTATTTAACACAATGGTGGCAATGCTGGCCATGCCCTGGCGGGTCAGGGAGGGCAGGCCGCCGCTTAAGATTTTGCCGTAAAGGAAAAGGGATGGACGGAAATTGCCGATGCGGATATGGATACACTCCCTGCGCAGGTTGCACTGGGCCAGAAGAATGCAGAAGCTGATAAACTGGGACAGGCCGGTGGCTATGGCGGCCCCGGAGATACCCAGACCCAGGCCGAAGATAAAGATGGGGTCCAGAGCAATGTTAAGGATGCCGCCTGTGGTGATTCCCACCATGGCAAAGGCGGCCAGGCCCTGGAGCCGCAGCAGGTTATTCATGATAAAGGAACACATCATGAAAGGCGTGGCCAGGAAAATGTAACGGGCATATTCCACTGCATAGGGCTTGATGGTTTCCGTGGCACCCAAAAGCATGACAACCTGGTCAATGTGGAACAGGCAGAAAACGCCCAGGCAGGTACCCAGGATAAAGCCGGTGAAGAACGCGACGGAGACAGCCTGTTCCCCGTCCTCATGGCGCCCGGCGCCCAGACACCGGGCCATGTAGTTTCCGCTGCCCATGCCGATGGTGAAGGACAGGGCCTGGATGATGGCCATGGCTGAGAAGATGATGCCCACTGCCCCGGAGGCGCTGGTGCCAAGCTGGCTCACAAAAAAGGTGTCTGCCATGTTGTAAATGGCGCTGACCATCATGCTGATGATGGTGGGGATGGCAAGCCGTGGAATCACCCTGCGGATGTCCCCGTTCACCAGCATTTCGTACCGTTCATGTTCTGATTCATTTGGGCTCATGATATACCGTCCTTTTGGAATATAGTAGAAAATCAATCGAAGGGTATGGCTTCTATGTATGTATCGTAATAGTTAATCAGCCTTTCTTCACAGGCAGAGACCAGAACCCTGCCGATGGCAGGGCCCGGGCGATAATGGTTCCTTTTGAGATAATCGTAGTAGACAGCCAGGTCATTGTCAGCCGGATCCTCATAGGAGCTTTTTATAAGGACATGTAAATAAAGACGCGGCGCATCGTCACCGGTACGAAGGAGCGCACCGGGATTGGGCGGGGCCGCGGTAAAACGGCCGTAGTCATATCTGGACGGGGTTTCCGGCTGTATCAAAATGACCAGCTCCCTTTCGTGGTCATACAGGTGGGACAGGTTTTCTTTATTTAAAAGCTCATAGGGACAGATAGCCGGAAGGGAGGCGGATAAAAAGCTGGGTTCAGAATGCAGCATTTCCCTTACGGTATTGACCTGGCCTGATTTAATGTCTATGTGTTTCAGCTTATCCTGTAAATCCTCAATCATATCACATATGTATTCACGGTGGCACTGGAGAAGGGAAAAGATTTCTTCAGCATTTAATTCGTGTATGTGCTTTAAATCCTGAATGGGTATGGAAAGCTGACGGTACAAGGTGATGTCGCACAGGGTGCGCAGTGTGTGCATGGACCAGGCGCGGTAGCCGTTTTCCTCGCTGTGGTCAAATTTGACCAGGCCTTCCTTACCCCAGTATCTCAGAGTGGCGATTGATACGCTGAATAAATCGACTATTTTCCCAATATAATTTTTTTTCGCCATAACACTATCCTTTATATTGATAAACGTATTGACTCTAAAGCCGCTTCATGGTTTATAGTACAATCATACATTTTTTATATGTATGGCTTAATTTCCTGCAGGAATTGAGAACTATTGCATATTTTTTTCCATTATAACAAACCGGAAAAAATATAACAATAGAAATAAGTACCATAAAATATGAAGGGAAGTGATGTAAAAGTGGCACCTGTTATTGCAATCGTAATTTGTTTTGCCTTTGTTTCATTAGGGGATATTGTATCGTTGAAAACGAAAGCAAAATTTCCATCCCTGGCAGTTGCTATTGTTGCGTATCTTATCGCTATATGGTGTGGAATGCCCAAGACCTATCCGGATGTATCCGGGCTGGCGGCATTGGGGGATATATTGTTCCCTGTGTTTGTTGCAGGACTTGCAACAAGTATCCTTCCAATATCAATTGTAAAGAACTGGAAATTTATTATCATAGGCTGTATTGCAGTGTTGGCAGGCTTTTTATGTACCGTTGTAGTCGGAGGCATTTTTTATGACCCGAGAGAGATGTTTGCGGCGGCCATGACCACCTGTGGTTCCGGCCTGACAGGAGGGCTGATTGTATTAGACCGTTTGAAGGGGACCGGTCTGACGGAAATGGTCACCATACCCCTTCTGCTGGCATGCACCATCGACGCAATCGGACAGCCGGTGGGTTCGCTGATTACAAGAAAATATGCGGGGAAGCTCATTGCCTCGGACGCCTATCTGACAGACAAGATTGTAGATCATGCCGACGGGGGAAAGCTTAACAAATGGGGGCGCCCTTTAATTCTGCTGAAAATCCAAGTCCCCGGTTTTGCGCCTGGATTCCTCCGAAGTATGAGACAGAGGCAGTTGCCTTCTTACAGCTGATTGTGGTTACGGCCTTAGCCATGTGGCTGGGAGGCGGCACTGGTCTTGGCTGCTCCATCGTGCTGATTTTACTGGGCTTTGGCGGCACCTTCATCGGACTGTTCCGCATGAACATGCTGGACCGCACCCAGACAGGAGGTTTTGTCATGGCTGCCATCTATGCCCTGCTGTTTCAGATGCTCAACGATATGACGCTACAGGAAATCATGGCTAAAATCGTTCCGCTGCTCCTTGTCATCCTGTTGAGCGGAGTGGGACTGGTTCTTGGGGGAATGCTGGGAGCAAAAGTATTTGGTTTTGATCCGTGGTTAGGCGCATCGGCCACCATCGGCCTGTTTTACCTGTTTCCCGGGGTGAGGAATGTAATCAATGAGGTTGCCAGAAGTTTATCCAGGAATGAGGAAGAAAGGCTTTATCTTGTGGAAAAGATTTCTCCTTCCTGTATTATCGCGGCTTCCATGGGCAGTAAATTTTGTTTGTTGGCAGGAGTACTATTGATGCCGCTTATTATCCGGTAGAAGGAAGCGGCCATACATGAGTAAGAATCACAGGAGGTAAAAAGATGAAGGTGTACATAAGTGTTGATATTGAAGGAACCGCCAACGCAGTTGGCTGGGACTCAACGGCTCCAGGGGGATTGGACTACGAGCGCAACCGTCTGGAGATGACAAAGGAAGCAGTTGCGGCCGCTAGGGGGGCACACGCAGCCGGGGCTGATGAAGTCGTAATAAAGGATGCCCATGGCCACGGAAATAACATTCTGCCGGAATATATGCCGGAGTACGTGGAACTGATCAGAAGCTATACATATGCTCCGGATGTAATGGTGGAGGGCATCGACGAGAGCTTTGACGCTGCCTTTTATGTGGGCTATCACAGCGCGGCAGGCTCTGAGGGCAATAATCTGGCCCATACCATTTCACATTCAAAGGTACATTCCATCAAAGTGAATGGGGAGACAGCATCTGAGTTCATGATTTACAGCTATATGGCAGCCTACCGCAATGTGCCCAGCGTACTTCTCACCGGGGATAAAAGCCTGTGCCAGACGGGGAAGAAGTACCACCCATGTCTTGTGACTGTACCGGTAAAGGACGACATCGGGGGCAGGAATAAAGGCATCAGCGGGGAACTTGCGTGTAAACAGATAGAGGAGGCTGCAAAGCAGGCATTGGAGCAGGATTTGGGAAAAGCCAGGATTGAACTGCCCGGACATTTCGATGTGGAGCTGTGCTTTAAGGACCATACGCTGGCAAAAGCAGGAAGCTATTATCCCGGCGTAACCCAGAAGGATCCTTATACCATCACCTTCCATTCAGATGACTGGTATGATGTGGGAAGATTCCTTATCTTTACCATTTTATAAAGGAACAGCTGTATATAACAAAAATATATAGAAAAAAGAGCGGCGCTTAAGGACTTAATGATATCATATCAATGTCCTCAGGCGCCTTTTCGTCACAGCAAATGTTTCTTTTTCTCCTCCTCATGGCCGCAGGTAGGGTGCGTCAGCTGGTAGCGGTCCCCCATATTTTTATATCCCCAGTCACACATAAGGCTGAGAATGGGAAAAAGCGTCTTTCCGTGCTCGGTTATGGAGTATTCAACCTGAACAGGAAGCGTGAGGATGACTGTTCGGTCAATGATTCCGTCCTCCTCTAATTCCCTCAGCTACGCGGTCAGTGTCTTTTTGGGGGCGGTTCCCAGATAACGCAGGATTTCATTGTAACGCTTTACGCCGCCGTATTGCAGGTAGTGCAGAATCAGCGGCTTCCATTTCCCGCCGATGACCTTAAGTGTCACCTCTATTTCGCTGGAAACAATTTTTATGTCTGGCATTCGTGACGCCTCCTTTATGTGTTTTAAGGAACTGTGTTTATTATATCAGATTTTTGGCCTGCATGCACTATACTTGTCCGTGGGATGGAAGCGCTGAGATGAGAAGGGAAGGGGGAGAGGGCCGGTGGAATGCAATGAACCTCAATGGACCGCAATGAACCGCAACAGGGGGAGAAACCCGTGTACGGGATTTCCCCCTTTTTTGTGTTTGTCAGCCTTTCAGGTCAGACAGCAGAAAACAATTATCAAATACGCTCTAGAAATTAAAATGCTCCGGATCCGCCCCAACCCGCGCGCCGCGGTTTAACCGGGTGACGGCCTCCATATCCTCATCGGATAATTCAAAATCGAAAATAGCCTGGTTGGAGATAATCCGATCCCGGTGTGTGGACTTGGGAATGACTACCACATTTCTCTGGATATCCCAGCGCAGCACAATCTGTGCCGGTGTCCTGCCGTATTTTTTTGCCAGCCTCACCAGCGTTTCATTCTGAAGCAGATTTCCGCCTGTACCGCCCAGGGGACTCCAGACTTCCACGGCAATATCACGGCTGAAGCAATAGTCGATGAGTTCATTATTATTAAAGTAGGGATGGGATTCCACCTGATTGACGGCAGGCATGATGTCAGCCGTCTTTTCCAGTTCATCCAGATGGCACTTGTGGAAATTGCTGACCCCAATGGCCCGCACTTTGCCCTGTTTATAAAGCTTCTCCATAACGGTCCATGCCTCGGTGAAGCCCCTGGCCGGCCAGTGAATCAGATAAAGGTCGATGTAATCTGTCTGAAGGGCGGCCAGGCTTTCATGGAACGCTTCCTCCGTCCGTCCGGCCCGTATGTCATCATTCCACAGCTTTGTGGTGAGAAATATCTGCTGCCGGGGTATTTTGCCTGCGCGTATTCCATCTCCCACGCTTTTTTCATTGCCATATATCCTGGCGGTGTCGATGTGCCTGTATCCGGCTTCCAGCGCCCAGACAACTGCGTCCACAGTCTGCTGACCGTCCGGAGTCTGGTAAACACCCAGGCCCAGCTGGGGGATTTTATTCCCCTGATTCAATTGTACATAATGCATGAGCTGCTCCTTTCCAGCCTAATGAGCGTCAGCCTTTTCCGGTCCCTGGTCCGCCATCCTGTATATTGCCAGCATATCCTCTTCGTGGAGGACCATTGCAGAGCCTTTCTGTCCGCCGGCCGCCGCCGCGCATTTCCGGGCCATGGTCTGTAACTGCGCGTCTGTGGGCACGATTCCCAGCTCCCGTAAAGAGGTGGGCATATGGATGGCGTGGTAGAAGTCCTCCATTGCGCGGATTCCCTTAAGAGCGATGTCCTCAGGTGCGCCGCAATCCTCAATTCCCATTACATTGACGGCAAAACGGTGGAACCGTGGCAGGCAGTTCTGATAGACGTATCTTGCCCAGCTTCCCCAGATGGCAGCCAGTCCGGCTCCATGGGCAACATCGAACAGGCCGCCGATTTCATGCTCCAACCCATGGGAGGCAAAGTCCCCTCCGGTGTTTCCGCAGCCCGTAAGACCATTGTGGGAAAGGCTGCCGGCCCATAATATCTCTGCGCGGGCATCATAGTCAAGGGGATCTTCCACCAGTATTTTTGCGTTTTTTATGACGGTGCGCATCAGTGCTTCCGCCATGCTGTCCGTAATTTCCATGTTGCCGCCGTTGGTGAAATACCGCTCCATGGTGTGCATGAGGATGTCCGTACACCCGCAGGCTGTCTGGTAATCGGGAAGTGTTTTTGTGAGATCCGGATTCATGACCGCAAATCTGGGGCGGCTCAGGTCGTTGCTGTAGCCGCGTTTGACCCATCCGTCCTCCTTGGTAATGACAGAGGAATCGCTCATCTCGCTGCCTGTGGCGGCGATGGTCAGGACAACGCCGACGGGAAGGCAGCCGGTGGGCTGGCGCTTATAGTCATAAAAATTCCATACATCCCCCTCGTTGACGGCCCCATAACCGATTGCCTTTGCGGAGTCGATGGCGCTTCCGCCGCCCACGGCCAGAATGAAATCCACGCCCTCTTTTTTACATAATTCAATGCCTTCATAGACCAGACCCAGCCTGGGATTGGGCACGGCCCCTCCCAATTCTACAAAATCGATGTGTTCGGCAGCCAGTGAAGCCTTTACCCTGTCAAGAAGACCGGAACGTATCACGCTTCCGCCTCCGTAGTGAATCAAGACCTTTTTGCCTCCCTGCTCCTTTACAAGGACTCCGGTCTGCTTTTCCGTGTCCCTGCCAAAAACCACCTTCGTTGGCGTGTAATACTGAAAATTGTTCATGTTCTGCTTCCCTTCTTTGGATAAATGGTGTGTGAACAGATACTGTTTGCGTTTTCTTTACACTGCAAGTATAAGTGGATTGCATGGAAAGCACAAGAAGGCACATTTTTTTCACCAGGGTACCTAAAAGTGCCCTGGTACAAGGGGAATCCGCAACCCCACAACCAGCTTTGAAGCGAAAATAGCCGCAGCGCATTGTGCCTGGCAGCCAGATGGTTTATAATAGTATCATTCGGTGATTTACGGGAGGTTTTATGAGAGAGCTGATTTGTGGGAAGACGCTGCGGTCGCGGCTGATCCGGTATAACTTTTTCATTATCTGGGTCATTGCCATTTTTGTCAGTGTTTGTACCTATATTACGGCCAGCAGGAAAACGCTGGAGGTAGCCAAGAACTCGCTGCAGCATCATGTGGAGAGTATTTCCTACCGGTATCAGCTGGCCTACGAGGAAATGATTAATATTGTCCTCAACTGTACGGAGAGAAAGACCTTTAACCTGGGGGAAATCGGGCGGGGACTTACGCCCGGAGCCAGGAAGAAGGGGCTGGATTACGCGGAGCTGATCAAGGATTACTGCGCTATTTCGGAGTACGGGGATTATATCGTGAAGCTGTCCGTGTTCGATGACCAGGGAGGGATGGTGCAGACCGGTTCTTCCTTTGGAAGCACGGATGACGCCAGAGGGATACTGGATGGGGGATGGCTGGACCGGGAGCTGGATAAGACCATGGACAGCTACGAGCTGGATTTGGTGGAATCCCCCTTTTTCCAGCACGACGGACAGGTTCTGCCCATTGCCAGGACACTGACCGGAAGCAGGCTGGTTCCGGGCGGATGGGTGGTGCTCTGCCTGTCCACGGATCTGTTTCAGGATGTGCTTAAGGACACCACGGGAGGCCAGGAGGCCGTGGTGGTGACCAGTGAGGGAAAGCGGATTGCCTCCCTCTATGAACCAGAGGAACATAAGGAGGAGAATGACAGGGTGATCAGGCAGCTGCAGCAGTCGGGGCAGCAAAAGGGGCTGCTGGAGATGAAGATTCACGGCAGGAACAGCCTGGTGGCCTTTGAAACCTACGGGCGCAGCGGCGTAATGGTCTATGAGACCATTACCCTGGACAGCCTCAGCAATGACAGGCTCATGATCATACAGACCGTCATCATCATGTTTGCGGCCTGCCTGATTTTCGGGTTTATTCTGTCGGTGCTGATTACCAATCAGATTAAGAAGCCCATTGACCGGCTGGTCAGGCACATCGGCGATGTGGCTGCGGGAGATTTTACCAGGGACCCGGACATAGAGGGTGAGGATGAAATCGGCACCGTGGGCAAGGTTGTCAATGACATGTCGGGCCGGATTGATACCCTGATGGCGGAACGGCTGGAGCATGAGAAGGAGAAGGGGGATTTGGAGCTGAAAATGCTCCAGGCCCAGATCAATCCCCATTTTCTCTACAATACCCTGGATTCCATCCGGTGGATTGCCGTCATACAGAAGAACAGCGGGATTGTGAAGATGGTTACCGCCCTGTCCGGGCTGCTTAAGAATATGGCCAAGGGGTTCAATGAAAAGGTGACCTTTCAGAAGGAACTGGATTTTCTGGGGGATTATGTCACCATTGAAAAGGTGAAGTATGTGGAGCTCTTTGACCTGGTGGTCCAGGTGGATGAGCCGGAGCTTTATGAGGCCCTGGTTATCAAGCTTACCCTCCAGCCCCTGGTGGAGAATGCTATTTTCAATGGCATTGAACCGGGAGGAAAGCACGGGACCATCTTAATCCATGCTTTCAGGGAGGAAGATGTGTTCATCATCAAGGTGAGGGACGACGGCGTAGGCATACCCCGGGAGAAAATAGCTTCCATTCTGAACCACACGGAGAAGGTGAAGGGCAGCTCCATGAGCGGAATTGGCCTTCCCAATGCGGACCGGCGTATCAAGCTTAACTACGGGGATGAATACGGCCTTACGATTGAGAGTGAGGAAGGAAAATATACGGAGATCACCATAAAAATGCCGCTTGAGTATGGATGCCAGGGTGAATCCGGATAAAACAGGTAAGGGGAAGAGACAGATGTATCGTGTGATGATAGTGGATGATGAGCCGTTGATTCTGGCGGGAATCGCATCCCTTCTTGATTGGAACGAGTATGGATGTGAGATTTCAGGAAAGGCCGCAAACGGCCAGCAGGCTTTAAAGCTTATGGAGGAGCAGAAGCCGGATATTGTGATAACGGATATCAAGATGCCCGGAATGGACGGGATCGGGTTTATGAAGGCCGTGAAGGAGCGGGGATGGGATGATGTGATTTTTATCCTGCTGACCAATCTGGAGGAATTCAGCCTGGCCAGACAGGCCTTGTCCCTGGGCGCAGTGGAGTATCTGGTGAAGATGGAGCTGACAGAGGAAAAACTGGCGGACAGCTTAAGGCTTGCCATGGAACGCCGGGAGATGAAGCGCAAGGCAGAGGCAGCGGTTACGGCTGTGACTGTTTCCAGGGAAGATGCGGTCAGGGAACACATCGAAAGGCTGCTGGCGGACGGCAGAACAAGCAGCGTGGGATCCGGAGCAGATGACAGGGGCCGGAATGGAGACGGATGCAGCGAGGAAGCACAGGAGGAAGAAAATGATTCCTACCTGAGGCGGCCGGTGCTGGCCATTATCAGCTTTAATTACGGGTATGAGGGATTTTTCTCTGATTTTACAAGGGAGGATCAGAAAAAGGTCATTTCCTTTGCGGAAAATATCATAGGACAGATGGTGAAGGGGTATTTTGACCACAGCTGTCTGGTGCGCCGGGAGCTGAACAGTCTGGTGCTTGTGATGTCCACGGACGGAATAGAGGACTACAGAGAACAGATACGCAGCCTTGGGGAGAAGATTATATCCGTGGTAAAGGACTACTTTGAGGTGTCTGTGTCCGTGGCTGTCAGCAGCAGGAAGGAGAGCCTGGGAGAGTTCGGATCCCTTCTGTACGAGGCCATGAGCGCCACCAACCACTATTTTTACCACTCCCTGGACCCGGTGGTATTCTATTCCGAGGAATGCGAGACCAGCGCCAGGCATACGGGAAGCTTCCACATCGGATTCCTGAAAAAGGACCTGTCCCAGGCCGTTGCCTTAAATGACAGCGGACGCCTGGAGGAGATACTGGACCAGGTGGCAAGCCTGTTAAGGGAGCACAATCCTTCTAGACAGCAGGCGGTCAATGCCTGCGCAAACCTGTATTTTTTCCTGTCCTCCTTCTTTGAGGATGAGGAGGAACCGGATTTTCCCTATGAGGTCAATATCATGGAAAAGCTGGGACGGCTGGGGACCCTGGGACAGATCATCCAGTGGATTAACTGGTTCAAGGAGGCGGTTTCGCGGATTCTGGAGCGGCGCAGGGATACCAGAGTGGATAAGATTGCGGAGATGGTCAGAGAGTATGTGATGGAGCATTATAAGGAGCGCATTACCCTGGGACAGGCGGCGGAGGCGCTTAATATAAGCCAGGGCTATCTGAGCACTGCCTTTAAGAAGCAGTCCGGGGAATCCTTTACAAACTATGTGTCCGCGATTAAGATCGAGAAGGCAAAGGAGCTGATAGCCAGCCACCAGTATATGATGTACGAGGTGTCGGATTTGCTGGGCTTTGACACGCCTTTTTATTTCAGCAAGGTGTTTAAGAAGGTGACGGGCATGTCGCCGAAGGAGTATGAGGCACAGTGCCTGAAGGAGAAAAAATTGTAAAAACATGAAAATATTATATAAAAGAATAAAACCCATCTGAAAATTTTACAAAAAGTATGATATAGGTGGATTCGGTTTGGGAATCGATTCTGGTATAGTTATATCAGAATTTGAAACAACAAATTTTAAGGAGGGTTTTATTATGAGATTAAAGAAAACAGTGGCATTGGCTTTGGTGACCGCAATGGCGGCAACCATGGCGGCAGGATGCGGCAGTTCATCCTCAGACAAGGGCTCGGCGGCTCCTGAGAGCACGGCGGCAGGCAGCCAGGCAGCAGGCGGCGAGGCTGACAGCAAGGAGACAAAGGAAGCGGCTGCTTCCGGAGAAAAGCAGAAACTGACCGTATCCGTGTGGGACAACGACGCAACACCCCAGTTTACTTCCGTGACAAAGGCATTCATGGAAAAATATCCGGATGTGGAAGTGGAATACATTGACGCTCCTTCCGATGAGTACGCAAACAAAGTAACAGTCATGCTGGCAGGCGGCGATGCTGACCCGGACGTGATTTTCATAAAGGATACAGAGAACCAGGTTACCATGAAGGACAAGGGACAGATTCTGAACCTGGATGAGTATATTGCAAAGGACGGAATCGACCTGACCATGTACAACGGTGTTGCCGACCAGTTAAAGATGGATGGCAGCAGCTACACCCTTCCTTTCCGCAAGGACTGGTATATGCTTTACTTTAACAAGGACTTATTTGACAAGGCAGGGGTTCCTTATCCTTCCGCAGACATGACATGGGATGAGTATGAGGAGCTGGCTAAGAAGATGACAAGCGGCGAGGGCAGCGCAAAGGTATACGGAACCCACAACCATACCTGGCAGGCGCTGGTATCCAACTGGGCCGTACAGGACGGCAAGAACACCCTTATGAGCGAGGATTACAGCTTCTTAAAGCCATATTATGAGCAGGCGTTAAGGATGCAGGACGAGGGCGTGGTACAGAGCTATGCCAACTTAAAGACAGGCGGCATCCACTATATCAGCGTATTTGAGCAGCAGCAGTGTGCAATGATTCCCATGGGTTCATGGTTCATCGGAACCCTGACACAGGATAAGGATGCAGGCAAGTTTGACTTTAACTGGGGCGTGACCACCATTCCTCACCCGGCTGATACCAAGGCAGGCGCTACGGTTGGCTCCACTACACCGGTTGCCATCAACGCAAAATCCGATGTGCCGGATCTGGCATGGGAGTATGTGAAGTTTGTGACCGGCGAAGAGGGCGCCCAGGTACTGGCTGACAACGGAATCTTCCCGGCAGCAGAGTCCCAGGCCATCAGCGACAAGCTGGCGGCAATCCCCGGATTCCCGGAGGATGGACAGGACGCGCTTAAGACCACCAGCTGGGTACTGGACCGTCCGCTGGATGCCAAGATGGCAGCTGTGAGAAAGGTGCTGGAGGAAGAGCATGACCTGATTATGATTGGCGAGGAGGATGTGGATACCGGTATCGCCAACATGAACCAGAGGGCACAGGAAGCCAGAGAAGACTAACAGCATAGACAGGATTGTGATACAGTAAGAGTATTAGGATAACAAGCAAAGAGCGTCTGATTAACGTGGCAGCGAGGGTTGGACGCTCTTTTTGCGCCTTAAAATAAGGAAAATGGTGATTAAAATGACAGGAAAACAGAAAAAAGAATTGAAGAGGAACGTCATCGGTTACTCTTTTATCCTTCCTAATTTTATCGGATATTTCATCTTCATCTTTATTCCGGTAATATTGACATTTGTCTTATGTGTGATGAAATGGGACGGCTCCAGCGCACCCATGGAGTTTGTGGGGCTAAAGAATTTTGTGAAGCTGTTTCATGACAGCGGCTTTCGGATTTCTGTCACAAGCACCCTGTATTACGCGGTGTTTACCGTGCCTCTCACCATGGTGGCAGCCCTTCTCATCGCGGTGCTGTTAAATTCCAAGATAAAGGGCATTGTGGTGTACAGGACCGCGTTTTTCTTCCCATATGTGGCCTCCCTGATGGCGGTGGGCGCGGTATGGAACATGCTGTTCCAGCCGGAATTCGGCCCTGTCAATGAATTCCTCAAATTCATCGGCATCGCCAATCCGCCCAAGTGGTGCGCGTCCACAGACTGGGCCATGACGGTTATTATCATTGTCAGCGTGTGGAAGTATATGGGGTATTACATGGTAGTGTATCTGGCGGCTCTCCAGGGCATTTCCCAGGATTTGTACGAGGCTGCCAGCATCGACGGCGCCACGGGCTTCAAGAAATTCCGCTATATCACCATTCCCATGTTAAAGCCCACCACGTTTTTCGTCATCATCATGATGACCATCCAGTGCTTCAAGGTGTTTGACCTGATCTATGTCATGACCGGCGGCGGACCCGGAAGATCCACCAATGTACTGGTGAACCATATCTACAACGCGGCCTTTGTGGACTTTAAGTTCGGCTATGCCAGCGCCAGCGCCCTTGTGCTCTTTGCCATTGTGCTGGTAGTGACCCTGATCCAGTTCCAGGGCGAGAAGAAGTTTACGGATTACATATAGAAGGGGCAGAGGATGGAGACGAGAACGTTAAAAAGTAAAATATTTATCTATGTGCTGCTGAGCGCGCTGGCGGTGCTAGTGGTCATTCCCTTCGGGTGGATGCTTCTGGCGTCTGTCAAGACCAGCAATGCGGTGTTCCGCATCCCCATGAAGATGTTTCCCCAGGAGTTCCAGTGGGTGCACTACCAGACCAT
>JAJQEA010000145.1 GCA_021201905.1 Clostridia bacterium | reverse complement strand
GGGCTGTGTGAATTCAGTGGCCAGGGCAATGGAGCAGGAGGCAAAACGCCGTTTTCCACTGGGAAACGTGGAGGATATCGTGGCATTTGCCCATCCGTACGGGTGTTCTCAGATGGGAGAGGACCAGGAAAATACCAGGAAGGTGCTGACTGATATCGTCCATCATCCCAACGCCGGCGGTGTGCTGGTCCTGGGACTGGGCTGTGAAAACTGCAATATACCGGTTCTGATGGACTATATTGGGGAGTATGACCCGGAACGTGTAAAATTCCTGCAATGCCAGGACTGTGAGGATGAAATGGAAGCTGCCATGGAGCTTCTGGGACAGCTGTATGAGAAGGCATCCGGGGATGTCAGGGCGGAATGCGATGCGTCTGAGCTGATCATCGGCATGAAGTGCGGAGGCTCCGACGGGCTGTCGGGAATCACGGCCAACCCGGCGGTGGGAGCGTTTTCCGATATACTCATATCCAAGGGAGGGACCACGATTCTGACCGAGGTGCCGGAGATGTTTGGCGCTGAAACCATTCTGATGAACCGGTGCAGGGATGAGGAGACATTTTGCAGGACCGTGAAGTTAATCAATGGTTTCAAGGAATATTTCACCAGCCACAACCAGACCATCTACGAAAATCCCTCCCCGGGCAATAAAAAGGGAGGCATCTCCACCCTGGAGGACAAGTCTCTTGGCTGCACCCAGAAGTCCGGCACCTCGCCTGTGTGCGGTGTGCTGGAATACGGTGAGCGTGTCAGGGAGAAGGGCCTTAACCTGCTGTCCGCTCCGGGCAATGACCTGGTAGCTGCCACGGCCCTGGCGGTGAGCGGTGCCCAGATTGTCCTGTTTATAACGGGAAGGGGCACTCCCTTTGCAACCCTGGTACCCACCATGAAGATCGCCTCCAATTCAAAGCTGGCCGGATACAAGGCGGGCTGGATTGATTTTAACGCCGGAGAAATGGTGGAGACAAAGACAAAGGACCAGGTGGCCATGGAATTGTTCCAATATGTTCTCAGGGTGGCTTCAGGGGAAAAGGTAAAGTCCGAGGAAGCCGGTTTTCATGATTTGGCTATCTTTAAGCAGGGAGTCACACTTTAGAAGAATAGAGCAGATTAAAGCACGGACAAAAGCTGGGTCCGTGCTTTATTTTTGCTTTTTCCCAATTTCTTGCAAAGATTTTACAGATTTCACCTTCCGGAATTTACATTCAATCTTTAAGATAAGAGCATACCACAGAATGATGAGGAGGAAACAGAGGAATGAGAAGATGTGTAAAATCTTTGATGGCATTGGCCATGGCGGCTTCAATGGCTGTATTATCCGGCTGCGGTGCGTCTGCGGCGGGAAGCGGCACCCGGGAAAACGGGGGCGCAACCAATGCCCGGACCAGCGGGGCGGCGGTTAACCAGACAGGAAGCGGGGCAAAGGCCGGCGCAGAGACCAATACGGAAACAAAGGCGGAGGGAGAAAGCTCCTCCGGAGAAAAGACAGTAATCGAATACTGGCACTGCAACGCGGAAACACAGGGAGGATTGGTGGTAGACGAGCTGGTTAAGCAGTTTAACGAAAGCAACGATCACATCCAGGTAGTGGCAAAGTACAATCCGGACATGTATAAGGGGCTGATGCAGAACCTTCAGGCAGAGGCGGCAGCCGGCAATTCTCCGGCTCTGGTGCAGATTGGCTGGGCATTTCTGGACTATTTCTCCAATAACTTTTCCTATGTGTCTCCCCAGGAAGCCATTGACAAGTTTGACAAGGAGGAAGCCGGTTTCCTTCAGGACAAATTCCTGCCAAATGTCCTTGAGCTGGCTGTAAACAGCGAGGGTTCACAGGTGGGTATCCCTTATTCTTTGAGTAATCCGGTTCTCTACATCAACAAGGATATCTTAAGAGAGGCAGGACTTCCGGAGGAAGGGCCGGCTACCTGGCAGGAGGTCAGCGAGTTTGCAAAGACCGTTAAGGAAAAGACCGGAAAGTACGGATTTTATATGCAGGAGCCCGCGGATTTCTGGGCTCAGCAGGGGCTGATTGAAAACAGCGGGGCTAAGATGCTGACCACCAACGCGGAAGGAAAAAAAGAGGCCGCCTTTGCCACGGAGGATGGAATTGAAGCCATGCAGCTGATGGCTGATATGGTGAAGGACCAGACCGCTTTACATATCTCCTGGGAGGAAGGCTGCCAGAGCTTTATCGACGGAAACTGCGCCATGCTTTACACCACCATTGCCAGGAGGGCTTCCGTACAAAAGGGCGCCCAGTTTGATGCTGCAACTGTAAAATCCCCTCTTTGGAATGACAAGGAGCGCATGGTTCCGGCAGGCGGATGCTTTCTGGCCATTACGGCTCAGGGCGACGACCAGGTGAAGGCGGCATGGGAATTTGAGAAGTTCCTCTACAGCGTGGAGTCCATGGCAGCCTGGACAGAGGGCACCGGTTATGTGCCTCCCAGAAAGGATGTGGCCGGGGCTGAGAACGGACTTAAGACATTCCTGGCTGAAAACAAGATGATGAACGCGGCCATCGAGCAGATGGACGAAGTGGTTCCGTGGACAGCATTCCCGGGAGACGCAGGCCTCCAGGCAGAGCAGATGCTCTTAGATATGAGGGACCAGATTCTGGGCGGACAGGTGACGGCAGAGCAGGGCATGAAGGCGACACAGGATGCCATCAACCAGCTGCTGGCAGTACAGTAACCGGCAGTGTGGAGGTAAAATCAGATTGAATCAGGAAGAAAAAAAGCAGACATTGCTGGGATATCTGTTTCTTGTGCCATCCCTGGCAGTGTTTGCGGTATTCATGTTTTATCCTTTGTTTTATACGGTATATCTCAGTTTTTTTGAGTGGAATATGGTGAAGCCGGTGAAAAAGTTTGTGGGGCTGGCTAACTATGCGGCCATTTTTAGGGATCCCAATTCCTGGAGGATTGCAGGCAATACAGTGGTGTATATCCTTGTGCTGCTGGTACTGAATTTTGTGCTGCCCTACATCCTTTCCTTCATCCTGTCAGCGGTGATTAAGAGGGGGAAGGGATTTTATAAAGCCGTGTTTTTCCTTCCCAGCGTCATCTCCCTGGTGGTGGGTTCCATCCTGTATATCTGGATTCTGAATCCCATTTCCGGGCCGGTGGCCCTTGTGTTAAAGTACGCCGGCCTGGCCCTTCCCTTCTGGTCCAAGACAGAGGAATGGGTCATTGCGGTGCTGAGCGTAATCACCTCCTGGAAGGTGTTCGGCTACAATTTTATCATCATACTGGCGGGTGTGTCCGGGGTATCTACAGAGGTCATTGAGGCGGCCAGGCTGGATAACATTCCGCTGTGGAAAATATTCCGCGACATGGTGGTTCCCATGAGCTCGGCTACCGGAATCTACGTGTTTATCACCACCATTGTACAGGGACTTCAGTATGTGTTTACACCCATCAAGGTGGTGACCCAGGGCGGTCCAAACTATGCCAGCTCCAACCTGATATACATGTCCTACCATGAGGCTTTTACCCTGTACCGCACCGGCACCTCGTCGGCCGTGTCAGTGATTACCATGGTGCTATTCATTGTACTTCTGCTGATGGAATTCCGGTTTGTGGAAAAGGGGGTATATTATGAAAATTAAAGAAATGCAGCCGGGATGGCACCTGCTCCTTCTGTGTGCCGTGTTCCTTCTCCTGATGCCCATTGTTTTTGCCGTGTCCAATTCCTTTAAGACCATGCAGGATGCCTTCAATACAGCGTTTCAGATTATCCCGGCCAGACCCACGGTGCAGAATTACATCCATGTATTCAGCAAGCTGCCCTTTTTAAAGATTACCATAAATACCTTTTTGATTGCCGCCACTGTTACCATTTTTAAGACCGTTACCAGCCTGTTTGCGGCATATTCCTTTGTGTATTTTGATTTCAGGGGCAAGGGAATCCTGTATTTTATCATGTTGGCCACTATGTTCATACCATTTACCGTTACCATGATTCCCAACTATCTGATGATTTCCAAAATCGGCCTCAGCGACAGGATATGGGGCGTGGCCCTGCCCCAGCTGGCTGATGTGCTGGGAATCTTTCTTCTGCGCCAGTCCATGCGGGGAATCCCCAGAGCTCTTATCGAGGCTGCCAGGATGGAGAATGTGAAGAATCTGAAAATCATGAGGGATATCATCATCCCGTTAGTGCGGCCCTCCATCATTTCCACGGGAATTATCTTTTTCATCAACTCCTGGAACGAGTATGTGTGGCCGGTTCTTATACTGAAAAGCAAGGAGAATTACACCTTGTCCCTGGCCCTGCAGATGTACATAAGCGCGGAGGGAGGGACGGAATTTACCATAGCAATGGCTGTTTCCGTCATGACCATGATAATTCCGCTGGCATTGTATATCCTGTTCCAGCGCTACATCATAAACACCTTTGCCATGTCGGGCATCAAGGGGTAGAGCGTGTCTTAAAATTCACGGTCCAGGAATCAAATAAGGAGAAACAGATGAAAAACATAGTATTTGACCATGTAGTAAAGGCTTATGACAAAAATGTAATTGTAAAGGATTTGAATATGGAAATCAGGGAAGGAGAGCGCCTGATTCTGTTGGGACCTTCGGGCTGCGGCAAATCCACCACCCTGAGGATGATTGCGGGCCTGGAGAAGCTCAGCGGGGGAAATCTCTATATGGACGGCCGCCTGGTAAACGATGTTCCCTGCGGGGAGAGGAATGTGTCCATGGTATTTCAGAACTATGCCCTGTTTCCCCATATGACGGTGAAAAATAATATCATTTACGGCTTAAAGGCCCACAAGATGGATCCCGCGGAGATAAAGACCAGACTCTCGGAGGTCCTGGATATGCTGGACCTGAAGGGACTGGAGGATCGCAGGCCAAAGGACCTATCCGGCGGCCAGCGCCAGAGGGTCGCGCTGGCCAGGGCAGTGGTGAAGCGCTCGGATTATTTCCTTTTGGACGAACCCCTTTCCAATCTGGACGCCCAGCTGAGGCTGCGGGCCAGGAAGGAGCTGGTGAAAATCCATGAGATGTACCACCAGACCCTTATTTATGTAACCCATGACCAGATTGAGGCAATGACCGTGGGACAGCACATTGCACTGATGCATGAGGGGAAAATGCAGATGCTCGACACCCCTTCCAATGTATACAACCGTCCGGCCAATGTATTTACCGCAAAATTCATCGGCTCCCCCTCCATGAATATTGTGGAGGCATCCTACACAAAGGGAACCCTGGTGGTTGGAAGACAGGTGATCTGGCTGCCGGACATGTGGTCCGGATTGGCCTCGCGCAACGGGTCCGGCCGCCTGTTCCTGGGAATCCGTCCGGAGCACATGGTTTTATTGCGTAGGCACCAGGACAATACCCTGGAAGGAACCGTCAAGTACGTGGAGGATTACGGCAACCGGTACAGCGCATACGTGCAGGTGGACAATATGGAATTTATCGCTGTGAGCGAGGGCGATATCCCTGCTCCGGGAGAGAACGTATACATCCAGCCGGATTTTGACAGAATCCATCTCTTTGACAGGACCACCCAGGTGTCCCTGGGCTATCCTGAACAGCTGAGGGCCGCCAAGGAGCCGTATATACTCCAAAAGGGCGCCAAAAAGAAGGGAGAGAACGATAATGGCTTTGCTCATCAGTACCAATATGTATAAGGCGGAGGAGTTTAAGAGAGTTCTGCCCTATGTGGAAACATGGAGGGGACAGGTGGGGGTGGAAGTATTTCCTATGTTCCACCAGCCGGTATTTGCCCCTCTTCTTGAGGAGAGCATGGACATTTTAGGCCGCGTTCCCATCAGCTTTCACGGCCCCTATTACAGGGCGGAGCACTCGGCGCCCCAGGGAACCCCGGAGTATGGGTATACCATGGAGCTAATGGAGCAGACCCTTCATTATTCAGAAAAGCTTAACAGCCGCTATATGGTTTTTCATCACAACAATTGTGTGGTCAGGGATAAGGAGAGGATGCTCAGGGATTCCTGCGTGAATTACCGCAGAGCGGAGGAACTGTTTCGTCCCCTGGGAATACCGGTGGCAGTGGAGAACGCAGGGGTCATGGACCGGAACAATATGCTGTTGGATGAGAATGAGTTTGTCTCCCTGTGCCGGAGGGAAACGTACCCGGTGCTCATGGACATCGGCCATGCCCATGCCAATGGCTGGGATCTGCGCGGCGTTATGGAGCGCCTTAAGGGGCAGATTCTGGCATACCACCTTCACAACAATGACGGAGTTCACGACAGCCACAAACGGATTGGAGACGGAACCCTGGATTTTGAAAGCTTTATGACATGGGCCAGGGAATATACCCCTCAGGCGGACCTGGTAGTGGAATACGGCATGGAGACAGCGGATGACTGCCGGGGGATTGTGGAGGATGTGGAACGTTTATTGAAAGTTTGTTAAAAATGGATGTGTGCAATATAGACAAAAAAAGGTGAAAACTAAAATTTAATATTGACATTATTAAACGAAGAGTGTATATATAAGATATAAATGATTGCGTAGTCATTAATAATGACAACGTAATCAAATGTAATATAGGTGATTGTATGACAGATAAAAGAATGGTAAAAAACATTTCTTCGTTTGATGTGGCAAAAAGGGCCGGGGTGTCACAGTCTTCTGTATCCAGGGTTTTTAATGAAAAGTAGAATGACAGGATAAGTCATAGGACAAGAGAAAAGGTGTTAAAGGCTGCTGAGGAGCTGGGATATAGTCCCAATGCACTGGCCAGAGGTCTTAATTCCAACCGGACCGGGATAATCGGAGTTGTGTTGTCTGACACATATAACGTGTATTACTACGGCCTGCTCAATATACTTACCAATCTTCTCCAGGAATATGGGCTGAGGGTAATGGTGTTCAACACAGCTCCTGACAGTGATATCAATCAGATACTTAGAAGGCTTTTGGAGTACTGTGTGGACGGTGTCATCATCACCTCATCGGCCCTGACCCACAAGATATCCGGGGAGTGGAAAAAGAAGGGAATACCTCTTGTCCTTCTCAATGTATACAGCCCTAATACGGATATTAATATGGTATATTCCGACAATTATGGGGCGGGAGAGAGGGCGGCAAGATTTTTGTATGGATTGGGGATGCGGGATTTTGCTTATGTTTCCGCAGAGGAAAGCTGCTATCTGAATCACGATGAGCGCCAGGAAGGTTTTCTGGGCGGTCTTAAACAATGCGGTATAACCCAGTGTATGATACAGGCAGGCGATTATTCATATGAGTCCGGGTATCGGGCCGGCGACCGTATATTTGCCTCGGGACTGCCTGTGGAGGCAATCTTCTGCGCCAATGACCTGATGGCGTTGGGAGTCATGGACTGCGGTCGGTTAAAGTATAAATATGTGCCGGGTGAAGATTATTCTATTATGGGATTAGATGATACATTTGCGGCATCATTAAGGTCGTATTCCCTCACTGTGCTGCAGCAGCAGAATGACATTCTGTGCAAAGAGGCTGTCCGGGTCCTGATAGAGAATATGGAGAATCCGGAAATGCCCCCAGAGACGGTAGCGGTTCCTATGCAGCTGATTGTGAGGAATACTGTTCGTCATTAGAACAAATGGATGATTGACAGACATTAAAGGTCAATCATTTATTTTACAGGAAAATGACTACGTATTCATTTTCTGAAAATATATTTTGTTAAGCCTGATGGGAAGGGAGGAAAAAGGGGAGGTCAAACCGGTAATTGGGGAATGAGTTAAGCAAATAATCGTAAATGTGTTGATGGAGAAAGGGGTTTAAAATGAAAAAAACAATGAAAAAGGTTATAACAATCAGTCTGGTAGGATTAGCTCTCGCGTTAACTGGCTGCGGTACAGATAAAACAGCTGCGGCAAAGCAGGAGCAGGGAAGCGGGGAAGATGCTCCTTCGCCGTTCGGCGCTGAATCATCAAAGCTGGAAATCAGAATTGCCCATCAGGCAAATGAAAAAGAGGCCACTCATCAGGGTTTTCTGAAGTTTAAGGAAATTATTGAAGGGGAGGACGTGGGAATTGAGGTCAAAATATTTCCAAATGCTCAGGTAGTGGGATCCGACCGTGACAGTATAGAGGCCGTCACACTGGGAGAGATTGATATGACTTCTGTGGCAGAGCTTCAGTTTGCGCCGAATATTAAGGAGTTTTATGTATTTAACGCGGACTACCTGTTCGACGACTTAAACGATGCCAAGGCGAAGCTGGACGGAGAGCAGGGGGATTTGCTGAAAAAAGCTGCTGACGACAAAAATATGGGCGTCAAAGTGGCTGCTTTCTTTGGAAGCTCAGGAAGGATATTCTGGAATAATGTAAGAGAAGTAAACACTCTGGCGGATTTCCAGGGAATTAAGAGCAGGGCGCCGGAGAATCCCATTAACATTGCGGAACTGGAAGCACTGGGATGTATCCCTACACCTATGGCATGGAATGAGCTGTATACGGGTCTTCAGCAAGGCACGGTAGACGGTCTGGTCTCATCAAAAATGCCCATCATCCAGCAGGGGCTTATAGATGTACTGAAGTACGCTACCGATACCAATCACAGTTATTCCATCAATGTAATACTGATCTCATCCGCTAAATATAATTCTTTTTCTGAAGAACAGAGAGCGGCATATAATAAGGCAATCGCCGGGGCAGCAGAAGAGGAGTGGAAGATTGCCATGAAAGAGGAGGAGGATTCCGTACAGAAGATTAAAGAGCTTCAGGAACAGGGCAAGATTCTCTATACGGAGCTAACTGATGAGGCCAGGGCGGAAATCAAGGAAGCTATGGTGGCGGCGACCGAGCCTAAAGTGGAAGAAATGTGCGGCAAAGAGATACTGGAGACATTCAGGAACTGATGACTGCTTTATAAGGACGGAAGGATGTGAAAAAGAGAGTGAAAAAAGTGTTTCAATGGATGGACGACAAACTGGAAGTTTTCATCGGCGCCGTGTTTCTTGCTCTTATGGTTGTTTTTACAACACTGCAGATAGTGGGGCGATACCTGTTTTCAACTCCGTTTCCATGGACAGAAGAGATGACCAGGTACATGTTTGTATGGATGGTGTTCATCTCCATAGGGTATGCGGTAAAGACAGGAGAACATATAAGGATAACATTTGTGCGTTCCTTACTCAGGCCAAGCTTGAGACTGTACCTGGATATTGTATGTAATATCTTATGTTTTGGTTTTTCTGTTATCTGTATGATTGAAGGATATAAATTGTTGAGTATCATCCGTCAGGGAGGGCAGACCGCCGTGTCCCTGCCCATACCGATGTGGCTCCTTTATCTTGTTATGCCGTTGGGATTTCTGCTGGTGTGTCTAAGGCTGGTCCAGTGTACAGTAAAGATTGTGGAACAGATTCGCCAAGGGGGAATTGGGGCGGACAAAATTGAGGAAGATAAGGGGGGAGCATGATGTCGGTTGCTGTTTTGTTTGTTCTGTTCCTGGGACTGGCTTTCTTGGGAGTACCCATTGGCTTTGCCATAGGCATTGGGGTATTGGGTTCTGTTTTTACAAGCGATATCATATCCCTGTCCTATTTTGTGCGTGCTATGGCCAACAGTGTTGATTCCTTTACACTGACAGCGGTTCCCTTCTTTGTGCTGGCCGGACAGATTATGTCAGAGGCGGGAATCTCAGAAGGTTTGTTTAAAGCCGCTAATGTATGAGTGGGCAGGCTGAAGGGCGGAATCATGATGGTAACGGTTCTGGCCTGCATGGCTTTTGGAGCAATCTCCGGTTCTGCCTATGCCACCATAGCTGCCATTGGCCTGATTGCCTTGCCGGAGCTACGGAAGCAGGGGCTGAGCCAGGGAGCGGCGGCGGCTCTCATTGCCACGGTAGGCTGCTGCGGTCAGATGATTCCTCCCAGCATGGGGCTGGTTGTATTTGGGAGTTTGAACAATGTGTCTATCTCCAAGCTGTTTACGGCAGAGATTCTGCCGGGATTATTCATTGGCTGCTGTTTCCTGGTATATTGCCATATTTACGGTAAAAAGCATAATATCTGTTCAGGAAACGACCCCATTCCTTTGCGCCGGAAGCTGAGGACCATGTGGGAGGCAAAATTCAGCCTGATTATGCCGGTCATCATTTTAGGGGGTATCTATTCCGGGATTTTTACGCCTACAGAGGCCGCTGTAGTATCGGTGGTTTACGGCCTGATTTACGGCCTGTTAAAGAAGAACAGCGGACTTGAGGCCAGAATGCTGCCCCAGATGTTTTATAAAACAGTAATTACTACGTGTACAATTCTGTTTATCCTGGGCGTGTCTTCTGGATTCGGTAAAATACTGACGCTGGAGGAAATACCCACAAAATTGGCTGCATTAATATTGGGCAGCGTTTCGTCAAAGATCGTGGCCCTTATAATATTAAACGCATTGGTATTGTTCCTTGGGACGTTCTTGGATGGTATTGCCATTAATGTCATACTGAGTTCCATTTTACTGGGGATTGCCACTCAGTACAGGATTGATCCTATCCATTTTGGGGTCATGTTTATATTTAATTCTACACTGGGAATCATAACTCCTCCTGTGGGAGGCAACCTGTTTGTGGCGGCCCAGATATCCAAGGCGCCATTTGAGGAGATAGTAAAGGAAATCTGGCCATGGATACTGACCATGGGAATTGGACTGATATTTGTAATATTTATACCGCAGATGTCTACCTGGCTGCCTGGCCTGATGAAATAGCAGAGAGATAGGAGAGAACGATATATGAGTGAGGTAAAGAACACAAAGAATCAGATTGCGGAAGCAGAAGATATCCTGAAGGAGCCTTTAGGGGCGCAAAAGGAGTCCGGTACCGGCGGTAAAAAAGAGGATTGTGAAAGGAACATCCGCTACAGGGGTAATGTATACCAGGAAACCCTGGGACAGCTGTCTGTGCCGTTGAAGGATGATATTACAGTTATGTGGAAGGACGGCAAGGCAAGGGAACAGGAAGTGCCCATGCCTGGATTTGGAAAATGGCGCGACCCTGCAGATTTTATTATCCGCCATACCTATGACATATGGGATGATAAGGGGATGGGGAAGATATATGACCACTATAAGCATAATGCCCTGGTACATACATCGGATGGTGTAACATACGGCCGGGATCAGGTCATCGCAAACTCTGTGATGAAGCTGGCCGGATATCCGGATATCAAGGATTATATTGACGATGTCATCTGGGCTTCTGATGGAAACGGGGGTTCCACACCTCCATGAGGTGGACCTGGATTGGCCACAATACGGGACACACCATCTATGGTCCGCCTACCGGCAAGAAGGTAGTGGTATGGGGAGTGGCTAACTGCTATGTAAAAGGTGACCGTGTTGTGGAGGAGTGGGTGGTATATAATGAAATCAGCCTAATCAGGCAATTGGGGTACGACCCCATGAAAGTATTGGAGGCCACAGCCAATAAGGGAGGAAGCGCCAAGGGAGACACTGGCACATGGGGAGAGATTGAACGGCTGAACGGCGAGTTTGCTCCGGACAGATTCGGAGAAAATAACGGGCGGTACAGCGACATAGAGTATTTTATCAGAAAAAGCTATCATGAGATTTATAACAGAAGGATGTTCAATCAGTTTAAGGATAATTATGCCCCTGATTACAGATACCATGGACCTTCAGACAGGGAATTGGTGGGCAGAGGCGATTTCCTGCAGGACCAGCTGAATCTGTTCCAGGCCTTCCCCAATCTGGCCATGCAGGTGGAGGATGTATACTATCTATATGATGAAAAGCGGGATGAATACCGGTGCGCCACCAGATGGAATATAATTGGAACCCATGAGGGCTTCGGCATCTATGGGCCTGCCACAGGAGCCCATGTGGTCATTTCCGGTATATCGCAGCATATCATCAAAGATGGTATGTTCCGGGAAGAGTGGAGTATTTATGATGAATTCGCGTTGATGCGTAAGATTGCACAAAAGCGCAATACCATGAATCATGTGATGGACGAGGCTGGGAATGCCGATAGTTTTAAGTCATAGTGGTCTGGTAGTGGACAATAGGGAAATGAGTATGAATAGGGGAAGGACGTGATTTGTACGAATCACATGCTTCCCCTAACATTTTACATATGTCATCATATGACAAAGGCCAGGAAAAATTCTGTTATAAGAAATCAGGGATTCAATCATTCACGGTATAAATTCTTCCTGTATTCATCAATCACATACTTCGCCCTCTCCGCATACTCCTGGGGCGTATAGATATAGTACTGGATTTCCAGCTCAGGCCGCTCGCCCACCCTGCCTATGAGTGTGCCGGTCCGCCTGTTCTGGGTACCGGTATTGACCACCTTTACTTCGTAGGGAATCTGTCCGGCCTTCAGGGCCTGGTGTACAGTAGTGTATAATTCCAGGTCGTTGGTCATGAACACTTCTGTCTTTTTCTTTCTTCCGAACATAGACGCCTCCATTTCTGCCAGGGGAGTTGGCTGTCCGGGCCTGTGAACGGCCCGGACTGTCCAGCTGCTGCCTGGCTGCAATAAATTCAGGTTCTGTCTATATCCTATCACATTTCAGAGTAAATTCCATCAGAAAATATCCAATGGACCGTTCGAGGTGTAAATTATATACAATATATAGAAAAATACAAAATGAGTTCAGAATATTGGATAATTTGCCAGGATTTCGGATGGTTCAGGGGGCAATGAGAAGATATAATGAAATCATAAACAAAACGGACAGGGGGATGGGTATGACAAAGGAAGAGATTTTGGCCCATGTGGACCATACGCTGTTAAAGGCAGTCTCAACCTGGGATGAGATACAGACGCTCTGCGGGGAAGCCATTGAAAACCACACGGCTTCGGTCTGTATTCCTCCCAGCTATGTAAAGCGGGTATCAAATGCTTATGGGGACAAGTTGAATGTGTGCACGGTCATCGGATTTCCGCTGGGATATAATACCACGGAAACAAAGGTTTACGAAACCCAGAAGGCCCTGGCGGACGGAGCCGGGGAAGTGGATATGGTGGTAAACTTAGGCGACGTGAAAAACGGCGATTTTCCCAGGATCACCCGTGAAATCGAGGCGGTCAAAAAGGCAGCCGGAAACCATGTGGTGAAGGTGATCATTGAGACCTGCTATCTCACAGAGGATGAGAAGAAGGAACTGTGCAAATGCGTTACGGACGGAGGAGCCGATTATATCAAGACCTCCACGGGCTTCGGCACAGCTGGGGCCAGGATTGAGGATGTCAGGCTGTTTAAGCGCTATATCGGTGAAGGCGTGAAAATCAAGGCTGCCGGAGGCGTTAAGACCAGGGAGGACCTGGAGCAGTTCCTGGAGGAAGGCTGTGAGAGAATAGGCACCAGCTCGGCCCTTAAGCTACTGAGCGGCCGTGAGGCGGGAACCTATTGATTCAGTACACAAACCATATTAACCAAGCTTAAAGGAGGATAAAGGTAATGAAAAAAAGAAGATTGATCCCGGTTTTATGCGCGGCGGCAGTGGCTGTCAGCCTGGCTGGCTGTTCAGGCGGTTCAGGTTCCGCCACAGAGAAAGGCGCGGATACCCAGGCGCCCAAGGCTGAGGCCGGAGCGGAGACAGGAAAGACTGAGGACAGCGGAACAAAGAAGGAGGAGGGAGGCGCTGCTTCCAAGGATGAGAAGCTCATCATCTACAGCCCTCTTACTGAGTCCATGATTGATTCCATGCTGGCCATGTTTGAGGAGGACACCGGTATTGACGCTGAGTGCCTGGCCATGGGCACCGGCGACGCCTTAAAGAGAATCCAGACAGAGGCAGACAATCCCCAGGCGGATATCCTCTGGTCAGGAACCATCGGAACCGTAAAGAACAAGAGCGAGTATTTTGCGGATTACACAACATCCAACGAGGACGCGTTCTATGATGAATACAAGAACACAGAGGGCAACCTGACACGCTTTGATACCATTCCTTCGGTTATCATGGTGAACACGGACCTGATTGGCGATATCAAGATTGAAGGGTATGAGGACCTGCTGAACCCTGAATTAAAGGGCAAGATTGCCTTTGCGGACCCGGCTGCCTCTTCTTCCTCCTTCGAGCATCTGGTAAACATGCTCTATGCAATGGGCGGCGGCAATACGGACCAGGGCTGGGACTATGTAAAACAGTTCTGCGCACAGCTGGACGGCAAGCTCTTAGGCGGTTCCTCCGCGGTTTATAAGGGCGTTGCGGACGGAGAGTACACCGTGGGACTTACCTTTGAGCAGGGCTCCGCGCAGTATGTGGGAGCAGGCGCTCCTGTCAAGACAGTCTATATGAGTGAAGGCGTTATCTTCCGAGGCGACGGCGTATACATCATCAAGGGCTGCCCCAATGAATCAAATGCCCAGAAGTTCGTGAACTGGCTCACCAGCAAGGATGTACAGGAATTCATGAACAATACCCAGTACAGAAGAACCATCCGCAAGGATGTGGAGGCAGGAGACGCCATGGTTCCCATGGACCAGATTAAGGTAATCCAGGACGACGAGACAGACACGGCGGCACACAAGTCTGAGTGGCTGGATGAGTTTAAGGAGCTGTTTACAGAGTAAACCAATCCATAAATCAGGTGAACGGTACATACATCGGGGGCGTGGCTTAATATGTCAGCCCCCTTCATTTTAGAGGAATTGAGGGGAAACGTATGAGTGTTTCAATTGGAATCGACAATGTAGTGAAAAAATATGGGGACATGACTATCATACCGGACTTGTCCGCTTTCATAAAAAATGGGGAATTCTTCACCCTCCTGGGGCCATCCGGGTGCGGCAAGACCACTCTGCTGCGCATGATTGCCGGGTTTAACAGCATCGAAGGGGGGACCATCAAATTTGACGACAAGGTCATCAACGATATTCCGGCCCAGAAAAGGAACATTGGCATGGTGTTCCAGAGCTATGCCATCTTCCCCCACCTGACGGTACGCCAGAACGTGGAATACGGCCTGAAAATCCGCAAGGTGCCAAAGGAGCACATGAAGGAGAGGGCGGATGAAATCCTGAAGGTGGTAAAAATCGACGAATATCAGGACCGCCTGCCGGAGCGCCTGTCCGGCGGCCAGCAGCAGAGAGTGGCCCTGGCCAGGGCCATTGTCATCCATCCCCAGGTGCTGCTCATGGATGAGCCGCTGTCCAATCTGGACGCCAAGCTGCGTATCGAGATGCGAAGCGCCATCCGGGATGTGCAGAAGCAGGTGGGCATTACCACTGTTTACGTGACCCATGACCAGGAGGAAGCCCTTGCCATATCCGACAGGATTGCGGTCATGAAGCTGGGCGTGATTCAGCAGATTGGAACCCCCCCCAGGACATCTACGCAAGGCCCTACAATGCATTTGTATCCACCTTTATCGGCCACTCCAATCTCTTTTTCGGAACCATAAGAAAGCAGGGAAGCGTGCCCTCTGTTGTGTTTGAGGGCGGATACCATGTGGAGATGCCCAACCTTGTGGATACGGTGACGGAGGGCCAGAAGGTAGTGGTGTCTGTCCGCCCTGAGGAATTCTCGCTGAACCCGGAAGGCATGGAATGTGAAATCATCAGCAGGACCTTCCTGGGCAAATACACCAACTACTTCCTGCGCTTCGGAGAGGGCATGGTGCTGGAGGACCAGCCGAGCATCGAGTACTCCCAGGATTTGGGCCATGTGGACCGTATATTCGCGGTGGGAGAAAAGATACGCCTTAGACCGAACCCCAATAAAATCAACGTGTTCACCCAGGACATGGAACAGAGTCTGATAAAGGATGTGAAGAGATATGACGAATAAGAAAATCAGGTGGGACTTCTGGACGATTGTGACAGTGGTCATCATTGCCCTGTTTGCCCTGTTCCTTCTCTATCCGCTCATCAGCCTTTTCTTAAGCGGCTTCAAGGACACGGAGACAGGGGTCTGGACCATTGACAACTATGCCAGGTTCTTTTCAAAGAAGTATTATAAGAGCGCGCTGCTCAACTCGTTTAAGCTGACCTTCAGCGTGACAGTGGTAGCCATTATACTGGGTGTGCCTCTGGCCTATTTCATGTCGTTCTATAAGATAAAAGGAAAGGGAGTGCTGGAAATCCTGTTCATCATCTCCATGATGAGCCCCAACTTTATCGGCGCCTATTCCTGGATCCTGCTTCTGGGAAGAAGCGGCACCGTGACCCAGTTCTTAAAGGGCCTGGGAATCCACATGCCGTCCATTTACGGCTTTGGAGGAATGCTGCTGGTATTTGCCCTTAAGCTGTATCCCTTTATCTATATGTATGTGTCGGGAGCCCTCAAGAAGATAGACGTGGCCCTGTCAGAGGCGGCTGAAAGCCTGGGATGCGGGGGACTGAAAAAGGTCTTTACCGTAATCATGCCCCTTGTGACCCCTACCCTCATAGCGGCAGCCCTGCTGGTGTTTATGAACTGTATGGCGGACTTCGGCACGCCTGCCCTGATTGGCGAGGGTTACCGGGTCATGCCTACCCTGGTATACTCCGAGTTCGTGGGAGAGACAGGGGGATCCGCCAACTTTGCGGCTTGTATGGCGACTATCATGGTGGTAGTCACCGCCACCGTGTTCCTGCTGCAGAAATGGTATGTGAATACAAAGTCCTTTACCATGAGCTCCATGAGGCCCATACAGCCCAAGGAGGTACATGGAATCAAAGGCTTTTTCATCCACCTGTTTATCTACCTGCTGGCAGCCACCTCCATCATACCACAGTGCATGGTTGTGTACACCTCCTTCCGCGCCACCAAGATGCAGGTGTTTGTGGACGGATTTTCCCTGGAAAGCTACCGCAAGGTGTTCTCCACAGCCATCCAGTCCATTAAGAATACATATCTGTACTGCCTGGCAGCCATTGTGATTATCGTGGTCCTGGGCATGCTCATTGCCTACCTAGCGGTGAGGCGTAAGAGCTGGCTGACCAACGCCATAGACACCATTGCCATGTTCCCGTACATTGTGCCGGGTTCTGTCCTTGGTATCACGCTGCTGATTGCATTTAACCATCCGCCTATGATGCTGGCCGGT
Organism: Clostridia bacterium; assembly: GCA_021201905.1. Classification (GTDB taxonomy): domain Bacteria; phylum Bacillota; class Clostridia; order Lachnospirales; family Lachnospiraceae; genus Enterocloster. Next base: position 2,206 of record JAJQEA010000145.1, on the reverse strand, counting down.
TCCGCCATCATCATGGTCATATCCCTGGTCATCCGCAGGCAGGCATATACGCTGCGCTCCAGCTCCACCATTCTTTACCAGATCAGTCCCAGCATGGAGGAGGCTGCCATCAGCCTGGGCGATTCGCCCTCCATGTTCTTTGTGAAGGTGACGGCGAAAATGATGCTTCCAGGCGTTGCGTCCGGCGCTATTTTAAGCTGGATTACCCTGATTAATGAACTGAGTTCTTCTGTCATGCTCTATACGGCCAACACAAGGACCATGTCGGTGGCCATATACAACGAGGTTATCCGGGCCAGCTACGGAACAGCCGCAGCCCTGGCAACCATTCTGACGGTTATCACCGTGGTATCCCTGCTCATCTTCTTCAAGGTGTCAGGCAATAAGGACGTGACAATGTAACTGCCGTATGATAAACTGAAAGCTGCAGTATTGTGCGGAGTATTGAAATTAAAATGGTAAAAGGTGCAGGCGTATGAAGAAGCGAAAACAAACATGTTTCAGGGATGAAATCCGAAAAAGTTTGATTTTCTATGCGCTTGCACCTTGCTTTATATCGCTGGTGGTCCTGCTTCTGGTGTTTACCGCAGTGGGATCCCAGCAAATCATCAGGAAGAGCAGGACCATGCTGGAACACTTTTCCGCGGAATTTGAGGACGTCATAGACAGCTATGTGGACGAGAATAAGGAGATGGCCGGGGAACTGGACGTGGAGCTTTTTAAGGGCCATCCCTCCTATAAGACAGAGGCGGTGTCGGATATTTACCGGTTCCTGAACAGCCAGGTGTACAGGGGAGACTATTACCTGTTTGACCAGGAGAGGAATCTGGTTTTCTCCACCAACAGCCAGCCCAATGTCATACAGTATATAGGAAATTATCTGCCCTGGAACACCACAGACCAGAATGACAGCAAAAATGACTGTATTTTCATCTATGACAACACTGTCATAGACGGAAGAGCCCTTCCTGCATGGCTCATGTTCCAGACCGTGGTAAAGGACGGCAGGCTCCAGGGATACAGCGGCTTTGTGCTGAAGGCAGACGCGTTTAAGGAACGTCTGGGAAACATGGAACAGCCTGTTCTGTTGATTAATAAGTTCAACCGTCTGTTCACCGACGGGGTGTCCCGGTTCCAGAACGACCGGGGCAAGCTGGTGGAGGAATTGCGCGACGGCGGCAGCATGGTGCACCTGGAGAACAGGTGGTATTACACGGGCAGCGTGTCCGTACTGGACGGGGAGGCGTCGGTACAGGTTATATATGACTGTACATCCTTTGTACAGCTCTGCCTTATGTCTCTGGTGCTGGTGGGATTTCTGGCCCTGGCAGTGACCCTGGCTATCTACAGGAGCGCGGGCAAGGTGGCGGACAAAAAGACGGAGATCATATACGATCTCATAGGCGCCCTGGACCAGGTGGAGAAGGGGGATTTGGATGTGTCCCTTGAAATTACCTCGGGAGATGAGTTTGAGCGCATCGGCCATTCCTTCAACACCATGATAGGGAGCATACGCCACCTGCTGGCCAGGCACCAGGAGCTGGCAAAGGAGAACATGCTGGCAACGGTCCAGATCCTGGAATCCCAGTTCAACCCCCATTTTCTCTTTAATACCCTGGAATCCATCCGCTACATGATAAAGTTCGGGCCGGGAGAGGCGGAGAAAATGTTGGTCAGCCTGTCCAGGATGCTGCGCTACAGCATCCAGAACGGCAAGGATGTGGTGACGGTGAAGGAGGAGATGGATTTTATCAGCCGGTATTTACAGGTCATGCTGTACCGGTATGGGGACCGGTTAAAGTACAGCATCGACCTGGAGGAGGGAAGCAGGGGCGCGTCCATACCAAGGATGACCCTGCAGCCCATTGTGGAGAATTCCATCAAGTACGGTTTTGGAGAGGACCGGGACTGCCTGGAAATCCGCATCAGCACCAGGATACAAAAGGAGGTTCTCTCCGTTATCATAGAGGACGACGGGGTGGGAATCCGGCCGGAGCTTCTGGAGGAACTGAGGGCCAATCTGGACCAGGGACAGAACCAGACAGACCATATCGGGATCTACAATGTCCATAAGAGGATACGGCTGGTCTATGGAAGCAGGTATGGAGTGGGAATCGACAGCAAAACAGAAGAGGGGACAGTGGTGACGCTCCGGGTGCCGTGCGAAGAGTGAGGCGCTGGGGCCGGCACACTCCCGGTGTAAGAA
>JAJQEA010000353.1 GCA_021201905.1 Clostridia bacterium | reverse complement strand
TTTGGGGGCAGCATGACAGGGCCTATGACCAGGCCCATGGCCGGACGGGCAGCGCCTATGACCGGATGTATGAACAGGCAGATACAGCGGATGAAAATGGAAATCCCATGGGCAAGACTGGCGCTGATGCGGATGCCGCAGGGGCCGTGCAGAAGGAGGGCTCAGGGGAGAACCCGGCCCGGACGGGAGGGGAATACGCAGAGCTCCCGGACGTGACAGAATCCCAGAGGGAGGTTCTGGACGAAATCATGGAGGCATTGGAGGCGCAGGATTTGGAGGCTGCCGCGCGGGTCATGGACCGGGGTGAGGAGGAGCTTCTTGCGCTGTTTTATGAGGCGATGGGCGGAACGCGGTATCTCTATGATGGCCAGTCATTCAGACGGTCCATAGAGGGTGAGGGGCTGGTGCTCACCATGCCTAAGACACTGTATTACGGCGCCTTTAAGGACGGCAGGCCGGAAGGGTATTGTACGGCCCTTCAGGTGGTTGAACTGGATGCCCCCAGGTATGATTATTCCCAGGGATTGTGGAAGGATGGAAAAATGGAGGGCGATGGCCATACAGGATACTGCTACTATGAGAACAGCCCCCAGGGGGAAGCCAGGGATGTGTGCAAGACCGGGAGCTTTTCCGGTGACAGGCTGAATGGTGAGGTGACCTATACCACCCTGAACCAGGAGGGGGAGACATCCACCTGGAAGCTGGATGTAAAGGACGGTACGGTAGAGCTGGATGACCGTTGGATTCATATAGAGGAGCGTGGGGAGTATCAGCTCATGTCCCAGGAGGATGACAGCCACGCTTATATCATGGACGGGAAGCTGGCCGCCCAGCCTGTGTGGATTAACCTTCTGGCCTGGGAGGAGTAAAAGGATAAATGCAGTACGGAATAAAATGTAAAAAACAGAAAGGCCCCGGGAACACGAAATCCTCATGTTCCCGGAGCTTTTCCGCTTTATTTATGCACTGTTTTTATGCACTGTTTTGGACTGTTCACATGGTCTTAAACTCTTAAACCAGTGTGCTATTCCAGCGTATCTTCCTCGATGATGGCGGTGGAGCGGCCTGCTTCCTGTTTCTCTGGCTCCTCGCTGCTGTCATCGTAATCATCTTCTGTCAAATCTCCTGAATCATAGGAGGAACTGCCGTCCATGCGGCGGTAATCATAGAGGTCGTCCTCGTCCACATAGTCGTCGTCCAGGAAGCCCTCGTCTTCGAATAAATCAGAATCATCATCCTTATCCCTGGAGTGCTCATCCATGAAATCCGCTTTCTTTGTCTTCACGGTCTGCAGTGCAATCTGAGCCGTGTCCACGGCAGCGGAAACAGCCTCATGGGCCGTGTCTGACAACAGGCTTCCGGCATCCTTAAGGACATTCTTCGTTGCCTGGGCCATATCTTTGGCAGCCACCTTGAATTCGTCCTTGCTGGAGGAAAGAGAGATGTAATTGCGGTCCAGGCTGCGTGTATCAATGGTGCGCTCCGTGCCGTCATCGTCCGTTCTGTCCTCGCCGCCATCCTCAAATTCCCGGAAATCCTTTTCCAGCTCCCTGTGGTATGTCTTATACTGAAGTACGTAGGAAACGCCGGCAGCCACAGCACCGGTCACTGCTGCAAATGCTACGAATTTACCCCAACCTTTCTTTGCCATGCCAAAAACCCCTTTCTTGTAATGGTGATGCATAAAAGCTCCCCTATGGGTCATATTATACCTTATTGTTATTATTGTAATACGAATGGAAAAAAAAAGAAACAGCTAATTGTAAAAAAACAATAAAATTAAAAGAAATTAGCACTCAACTCTTGACAGTGCTAATAACTGGTGATATAACATATTATGTGAGCAAAAGAAAGAAGTAAGGAAATTAAATCAAGAAAGAAAAATCAGAATATCGTGCAAGGAGGAATTCAATCATGAAGTTAGTACCATTGTTTGACAAGGTAGTGTTAAAGCAGTTAGTTGCAGAAGAGACAACGAAATCCGGCATCGTCCTTCCGGGGGCAGCCAAGGAGAAGCCACAGCAGGCAGAGGTTATTGCAGTGGGACCAGGCGGAGTTATTGACGGCAAGGAAGTAACCATGCAAGTTAAGGCCGGCGATAAGGTAATCTACTCCAAGTACTCAGGAACAGAAGTAGAGATTGAGGATGAGAAGTACGTTATCGTAAAGCAGAACGATATCCTGGCAGTTGTTGAATAATAAATAAAACAGTAGAACATAGAATATTGGAGGTTGATGAAAGATGGCAAAGCAGATTGAGTATGGCGTAGAAGCCCGCAAGGCACTGGAAGCAGGCGTTAACCAGTTAGCAGATACAGTACGTGTTACACTTGGACCGAAGGGACGCAACGTTGTCCTGGATAAGTCCTTTGGCGCTCCGTTAATTACAAACGACGGTGTTACCATTGCAAAGGAAATCGAGCTGCAGGATCCATATGAGAACATGGGCGCACAGCTGATCAAGGAAGTTGCTTCCAAGACCAACGATGTGGCCGGCGACGGCACCACCACAGCAACTGTTCTGGCTCAGGCCATGGTAAACGAAGGCATGAAGAACCTGGCAGCCGGCGCAAACCCAATCGTCCTGAGAAAGGGCATGAAGAAGGCCACAGACGCGGCTGTGGAAGCCATCAAGAAGATGAGCAAGCCAATCAACGGCAAGGAGCAGATCGCAAGGGTAGCAGCCATCTCTGCTTCCGACGATGAAGTGGGAACCATGGTAGCAGACGCTATGGAGAAGGTTTCCAAGGACGGCGTCATCACCATTGAAGAATCCAAGACAATGAAGACAGAGCTTGACCTGGTTGAAGGTATGCAGTTCGACAGAGGTTACCTGTCCGCTTATATGTGCACCGATATGGATAAGATGGAAGCTAACTTAGACGATCCATACGTGCTGATTACCGACAAGAAGATCTCCAACATCCAGGATCTGCTTCCGCTGCTGGAGCAGGTAGTTAAGATGGGCGCAAGACTTCTCATCATCGCTGAGGATGTGGAAGGCGAAGCACTGACCACCCTGATTGTAAACAAGCTGAGAGGCACCTTCAACGTAGTGGCTGTAAAGGCTCCCGGCTACGGCGACAGAAGGAAAGAGATGCTGCAGGATATCGCTATCCTGACAGGCGGTACTGTTATTTCCGAGGAACTGGGTCTGGATTTGAAGGATGCAACCATGGAGCAGTTGGGACGTGCAAAATCCGTTAAGGTTCAGAAAGAGAACACCATCATCGTTGACGGCATGGGCGACAAGGATGCCATTTCCGCAAGGGTATCCCAGATCCGCAAGCAGATTGAGGAAACCACCTCTGACTTTGACAGGGAGAAGCTGCAGGAGCGTCTGGCTAAGCTGGCAGGCGGCGTAGCCGTTATCCGTGTTGGAGCCGCAACCGAGACAGAGATGAAGGAAGCTAAGCTTCGTATGGAAGATGCTCTGAACGCTACAAGAGCAGCTGTTGAGGAAGGCATCATCGCAGGCGGCGGTTCTGCTTATGTACATGCAGCAGCGGAAGTAAAGAGCGTTGTTGACAGACTGGAAGGCGATGAGAAGACCGGCGCCAGAATCATCTTAAAGGCACTGGAAGCTCCTCTGTTCCACATCGTAGCCAACGCAGGTCTGGAAGGCGCCGTTATTGTAAACAAGGTAAAAGAGTCCTCTGTAGGCCACGGCTTTGACGCTTACAAGGAAGAGTATGTGGATATGATTGAAGCAGGCATCCTGGATCCTGTAAAGGTTACAAGAAGCGCACTTCAGAACGCAACCAGCGTTGCATCCACACTGCTGACAACCGAGACAGTTGTTGCCAACATCAAGGAGCCGGCTCCTGCAAGCCCGGCAGCACCTGACATGGGCGGAATGTATTAATCCCCAGGATACGATATTTGATAGATAAAGCATAATAAGGATGGGACACAGCACAGGAATATGTGTGCTGCTGTCCCATCCTTTTTGCCTTCCTGCCGTACATGGCGGGGAGAGCTCCTTTATATAAACATCTTCTCTACACAAACCTCTTCTCTACACAAACATCCGGGCCACTGTTGCAAAGGCAAAGCACAGTACGATTCCGCAGACCGTAGGCACCAGGAAGGACATAATAGTCCATTTAAGGCTGCCTGATTCCTTGCGGATGGTAAGAAGAGTGGTGGTGCAGGGCCAGTGCATCAGGGAAAAGAGCATGGTGCTGACAGCAGTAATCCAGGTCCAGCCGTTATTTACCAGTAAATCCTTCAGCTGTGCCAGGCTGTCAAACTCCAAAAGGCTTCCCTGGGCCATGTAGGCCATGATGATGATAGGAATTACGATTTCATTGGCAGGAAGCCCCAGTATAAATGCCATGAGAATCACGCCGTCCATTCCGAGAAGCCTTGCAAAGGGATCCAGAAAGCCGGAAAAATGGGCTAACAGGGTGATGCCGTCTAACTGCACATTTGCCATAATCCAGATTAAAAGGCCGGCAGGAGCCGCCACCGCAATGGCCCTTCCCAGAACGAACAGGGTCCGGTCGAAGATGGAACGGACAATCACCTTGCCAATCTGCGGACGCCGGTAAGGAGGCAGCTCCAGGGTGAAGGAGGACGGAATTCCCTTTAACACGGTCATGGAGAGGGCTTTGGAGACCACGAAAGTCATACACACGCCCAGGACAATGAACAGGGTCAGGAGCAGGGCTGACAGCATGGAGTCAAAGGCGCCTCCGGATACGCCCACAAAGAACATGGAGATAATGGCGATGAGGGTGGGGAATACGCCACCATCCAAAAGGCAACTTTGCTCCATACGACGAGTAGAGGGCTGACAATTCCCTACTCGCCGTCGATAAAAATATGGAGATTTTTTCCATCCCAGACAATTTTCTTAACCATCAGCTTGATTAAGGTGCGTTTTTCTTCGATTGTCAATGTATGGAAATTGTCTTTGAAGCTGGATAACGCTGTGGACAGCATATCTACCTGGATTTCCCTGTCAGTTATGATGCTGACATCCTTTTGCAGACGTTTTTTTCTTCTTTCATGGAGGCCAGTTCTTTGTCCAGTTCCATGATTCTGGCATTTACACGTTCAATGAATGCTGCGCCTAAGCTTCCGTGTGAAAGTGTGTTGATCAGATTGTCCATCTCGCTATTGCATTTCATGATTTTATCATCAATGACTGATATGGGACTTTTTTGTGTCTGGCCTTGTAAATCGTGTTTCAGCTTTTCCAGCAGCTTGTAGATGCCGGAATTTTCATCCGTGTACTTCATAAGGTATTCACAAACAATATCGTCCGCCTGCTGCCCGTTGAGGTTTTGACAGTCACATAAATTTAAACCGCCACGCAGTTTGTTGTTGCAAATATAGTCATAGAGTTCACGGTTGCAGCCTTTGCCGCTTCGCTGCTTTGCAAACATCCGGCTCTGGCATTTGTCGCAGAAGATTAAGCCGGACAGCAGAGAATAGTCATTATGCATGACAGCAGGTTTCGTACCTGTGGGGATGTTATCCTTCAATATGTTCTGAATGGCCACCCACTTTTTACCGGAAATACGCCCCTTGTGCTTTCCAATAGCTACAATCCATTTATCCATACCCTGTCGTGGGGCATTTTTCTTCCTGTAATCACGTTTATTGTATGTCAGCAGACCATATTTATTGGAACACTCGGTTTTTTCAAAGCATACATCTGAATGATGTTCCGTAAAATATTCCCATGCGTCTTCATCAGCGATACAGTAAACTGGATTTTGCAGTATTTCTTTAATGCCTAACAGAGAGAAGATTTTCCCTGTACGAGATTTGATACCTTCCTTGATTAAGTATTTGCTTACGCCGGATACGCTCCGAAGTTCTAAAAACTTTTCCAGAATACAGTCGATGGTTTTCAATTCCTCAGGATTGTCTTTTAGCTTGCAGGAAGTCTTGATTTTACCGTCAATGATGATTTCCTGCATCTTTTCAGAGGTAAATCCCGTGGGGGTAGTGCCGCCCAGCCAACGTCCGGTCCTAGCCAGCATTAGCATATTGTCATGGACACGCTCTGCAATTGTTTCTCGTTCCAGTTGGGCGAAAACAGAGGCTATGTACATCATGGCCTTTCCCATAGGCTTTGAGGTGTCAAATTCTTCCTTGATACAGACAAATGAAATATTATAGCTGTTCAGGTCTTCAATCAGAGAAGAAAAGTCACTGACATTACGGCTGATACGGTCAAGGCGGTAACAAACAACATATTGTGGTTTGTTTAGTTTTATATCACGAAGCATTTTCTGAAATTGCGGCCTGTTGGTATTTTTTGCGGAAAAGCCCTCGTCTTCATAAACGACTATTTCCGCCTTATCTGATTCAGGTATTTTGGTTGAAATATACTCCCTGCACATTTCAATCTGGTTTTCAACGCTTTCTCCTTTGCCCGTATATACCGATTTACGGCTGTATATATAGATTCTCAAAGATTACTCACCATCCTTTTTTGCTCAACATAGTCAGACAGAATCTTGGCGCATAAGTTGGAAAAGGTACGCTTATCCTCTTTTGCCAGTTCGTCTAACTGCTGTTTTAATTCCTTGGGGATTGTTATAGGTACTCTCACGTTATTTTTAGAAACAGTCATATTGTCCACCTTCTTGTATAGTGTGTACCATAGTGTAACACTGTTGTCAAGTTTGTTAAAGGGTTTTGGTGTTCTTTATAGGAAGAATATTGAGGTGGTGATATTGATAGAAACGTGAAAGAGACAGTGCACAGACAGAACTCTTGGAAAAGATACTGCGTACCTCAAGGAAAATCAGCAGACTATTGTTGCAAAGATATACAAAGGGAAATATGCGCCCGATGCAGTAAGACGAGTTGAGTTTAGAAGGTTTGCCACAGGGAGAAATATATCTCCATTACTAGCGAACAAAGTAGGATGGCTGGGCGCTATACTCAGCCATCCTATTATGAAGAAAAAGGCCATTTGCCGTCAATGGTTATCTATCCGGTATCTCAAGTTCGGCAAGTGCCATACCAAGAGACTTTCCGTGACGGTCAATATTTAAACTCTTTGTGACTCCACCGGCCAAAGAATCCTCCATTACAAAATTTAAGGCTTTGATGACTGGGAGCTCATAGCGGATGACGTTACCCTTACATATTTCCTGATAGTAATCTTTTACCAGGGTTTCCGTTAGCAGGGTTTTTAAAAATTCATAATCATTTTCATCAAAGGGAATCACACAGATATTACAGTTATTTCCCTTGTCCCCTGTCCGTATGTGGGCGATTTCGTTAAGTTTCATTTTTACAACACCTCACAGATATAATTTGGTTTTACATATTTTCTGGGAATAAGAAAACTGTCAATTGATAATACGGTTTCTATATGTGATGCAATTCCGCTGCTTCCCGCGGGGCCATTAATATACATACATTGTAGCTCACGAATTAATTTATGAGCATCCAGTTCGTTTTTTGTATGAACAGAGACGCGGAGGCGGATTTCGGGTATTGTCCCTGAATGTATTTTGGTGGAGATATTTGATTTATACAGAGAATTAAATCCGATATAATCAAATTGATGCCTGAGCGGTTTGATTCGGATAATTTCCCATCGCTTTTTAATTATATCAGCAGCCAACTTTGCGCGTTCCAGAGAATTTTGTCCGCCAAAGCTGACTTCGCCAATTCCTATGTAGCCATCCTCATACGCCAAATTCACCTTATAAGTGTCGGTAATGCCGTGGGACAGTGCTCCCTGGGCACTGACTGTATGATCGCTTACTTGTTTGAAAAAAACATTAGTGAAATCTGCAATTCCATCAGGAGTGATATATGCTGCGGGATTACCGATTTCGTACAAAAGCTGTTCTTTACAGATATCAACATTGACCAGTCCACCGCTATTTTCGGGTTTGGTAAAGAAAACCTCGCCCATTTCATTTATTTCCGCTATTGGATGTCCTAGCCTATCCAAATCAGGAACCTCCTTATATCCTGGGTCCGCATAATATCCGCCGGTAAGTTGAGCGCAGCATTCCATTAAATGTCCTGTTAAAATTGCTTGGCCAATTTTAGGGTAATCATCTGCTTTCCAGTGAAATTCATGTATGATAGGACCGACAAATAAAGATGGATCAGCAACTCTTCCGGTTATTACGATATCAGCACCATCATCTAACGCCTGGCTGATAGAATCAGCGCCAAGATATACATTAGCGGATATGATGTTTTGGGTTAATCCGATGGTGGTGCGGCTTTCAATAAGAGAGTAGTTGTCATATTCATGGATTTGGCTGGTTATATCATCTCCAGTTACCATGGCTATTTTTAAACCCTTAATACCCAATTCTCCAGCAATCTGTTTTATTTTGTATATGGCACACTGAGGATTTGCACCGCCCATATTTGAAACTATTTTAAAGCGGTATTGTTTCATGAGAGGAAGGAATATCTTCATACGTTCTTCCAGCATGGGATTATACCCTTTTTCAGGATTTGAGTTTTTTGCCGTTGCGCCTCAGCAATGGTTCTTTCTGATAGACATTCAAATATCAGGTAATCAATATTTCCTTTTTCTACAAGTTCAATAGCCGGTTCTAATCGCTCAAATGCGCATCCGCCCGAGCCGCATCTGATTCGTATTTTTTTCAATGATGTGCCTCCTCATTTGTTATATATTTTTATACTATATCTTTAATAAAATGTAGTGTCAATTTCAATTGTGTGTGACAAATATTGAAAAATACGATAAACAAAACAAGATTCATAGCATTAAACTATAATAGGGCTTTTGAATTGACATGGGATGTAAACTAACCTAAAATTTGAGTCACAATATATTTATCAGTTAAGAAGGAATAAGAAAAAGTGGAACAGATACGGGCTAACAACGTGGGTTTTTCTTACAATAATAATGAAAAAATAATCAGTGACCTCACACTGAATATTTTCCAAGGGGATTTTGTATGTATATTGGGGGAATCTGGTTGTGGAAAGAGTACCTTTTTGCGGCTTCTTGCAGGGCTGAATTTTCCGGATACAGGAGAAATCCTGATTGATGATGTTTCGGTTAAGGGACCTGGCCTGGACCGTGGCGTTGTCTTTCAAGACTATAGTCTATATCCATGGATGACAACGGGAAAAAATATTCTGTTGTCGATGAAACAGCGGTACCCGTATAAGCCGACCTCTGAATTAAAAGAGAAGATTATGTTTTTTTGAAACAGGTTGGGCTTGAGGAGTCTGTTTATGACAAATATCCAAACGAGTTGTCCGGTGGGATGAGGCAAAGATGTGCAATTTGCAGGGCCTTCGCACTGGATTCCCCGGTTCTTTTAATGGATGAGCCTTTTGGAGCCCTTGATGCGGTTACCAGATTTCGCCTGCAGGATTTAGTGCGGGATATGTGGCTGCATTCCAAAGATAAGACCGTGGTTTTTGTCACCCATGACGTGGAAGAGGCCATGTATTTGTCAACAAAGATTTATGTAATGGGAATGAAACCCAGCAGAGTCATCTATTCTTATGATTTTTCTGATAAGGAAAGATTGCTGGAAAGAAAATCAATGTTTTCTGACCAGGAATATATCCAGTTAAGAGACAACCTGATAAATGTATTGAATAATGATATTGAGGCGAGGACGAGAAGGAATGAAACAAAGAGTACTAATGACGTTGTTGGGATGTAGTGTGATATTTTCACTTTCTGCTTGCGGGAGTTCATCTGAGAAAAGTGCAGGCGCGGCAGCTGAGACTGTAGAAACAAACGCAGAAGCAGCCGGGGAAGTCAAAATAGATACAGATGTAAAGGCGGAGGACGAATCGCAAGAGCTTCCAGAAATTAATATTGGTTCCAATCCGGGGACCGGTAATATTTTTGGATATATTGCTATGGATAAAGGATTTGATAGGGAAGAAGGATATGTTACGAAAATTATTCCCTTTGATAACTCAACAGATGCCTTAAATGCTTTGCAGGCTGGAAAAATTGATGTGGGTGTGAATTTCGGAACAGCCGCGCCCTTGACATTTGTGACTAAAGGTGCAGATTTTACGATCATCGGTGGTTATGTATCAGGTGGGATGCCTGTTTATGCAGCCGCAGATTTTGAATATAAAGGGCTGGAATCCTTTGTGGGTAAAAATATTGCCACGGCAAGGGCTTATACACCGGATATTTTATGGCGCGGTGCAATGCTGGATGCTGGATATGATTTAGAAAAAGATGTTACTATCATGGAATTCAAAAAACCGTCGGAAGCATTAGCAGCAGTTAAATCCGGACAAGCAGATGTCGGTGTTGGAACAAACTCAACATATTTAGGAGCTATGGCGTCTGGCCTGAAGGTGTTGTGTTGGACAAATGATTTGGATCCGTCAGCGGTTTGCTGCCGCCAGGATGTAAATACCAGCTGGATGAAGAACAATCCTGAACTGGCTCTATCTTACCTTAAATCCCTGATCCGTGCAGAGGATGTATTCTATTCTGATCAGAATTATGCAGTAACCTTGTTTGCTGAATACATGGGATTGGAAGAAGATAAAGCCAGAACATTGCTGCTTGAAACAAACCAGGAGTTATGGCTTGACCCTAAAAGTGATGGTGTTCAGAATATGTGGCAGACATTGCAGGATTTAAATTATGCGGATGTGGGCAGTCTTACAGTTACAGATTATATAAACATTGATTTATATAAACAGGCGCTGGACCAGTTGATTGAGGAATATCCAGATAACGAGTATTTTAGCAAGACACTGGTAGAGCGTTACGAAGAATATAATAAAAAAATGTTAGGAAACTAAAATGTTGAGCACATTTTTGAAAAAACGTGGTGGGACATTCCTTATCATTATTATATGCATTATATTTTATGAAATAGCGACTGATGTGACCGGTTCACCGGATTCCATGTTTTTTCCTGGACTTTCACAAATAATCAACGCGACAGGAGCATCATTGCCAAAACTGGGAGAGTGCTTTATCAGCTCTATGCGGTTGTTGATTCCAGGATACTTTTCAGCTTTAATAAGCGGAATCGTTCTTGGCGTGTTTATTGGACTGCACCCAACTTTGAATAAAAACCTTCAGCCGATTATTTTCGCGCTGACGCCTATTCCGCCATCAATGCTTACACCGTACCTTATCGCACTTCTTCCCACATTTTATTTGTCATCTATGGCCGTAATATTTATCGGTTGCTTTTGGCCGGTATTAGTGGGGACAATTAATGGGATTGTACTGATTGAACAAGGGTATCTTGATAATGCCAGGGTAATGGAGATGAGGGGAATGAAAAAAATGTTCTACGTCATCTTACCTGCCGCATCACCTCATATTATATCCGGAGCAGCTACAGCGTTGAACTTTTCATTCATTTTGCTGGTGATTGCGGAAATGTTTGCCACAAATTCCGGATTGGGATACTTTGTCCAGTATTATGCTGATTTTTCAGATTATGCGCGTGTGTTGGGGGGATTAATATTTACAGCATTTGTGGTAGTAGTCATAAAATATATATTTGAATTTGTAAAGCATAAAATATTATTCTGGTGCCTAAACCAGAATGCGCGCATATGAATTTTATGGAAAGTGCTGATAAGAGTGGTGTACGTGTCGCTTTTATCAGCTTATTGGTTTCATGATAGTCATGTGAATAATAAAGCTGCTATAGAATATTTGGATATTGTTATATGATAGATAAAATGGTTCCTGGAGAGATACGCCAGGAACCATTTTGAAAATTGTATATAAGTGTTTATCGGAAGAGTTTGACAAGTTCCTCCTTTTTAGCGACCCTTCCAGAAATAACCAGTTTTCCATCAACCATTAATGAGGGAGAAGTCATTACCCCCAATTTAACAATATCTATTAGGTCTTCCACTTTTTCGATTTCCGCATCAATATCCAATTCTTTGATTGCGGTTTGGACATTTTTATATAGTGCATCGCATTTTTCACAACCCGTACCTATCACTTTAATGTTCATATGTGCCTCCCTAATTTTTTAATTTCATTTCAGCTTCTACATTGTCATTCCACGCTGAAAGTATGTTTTTAATGATTGCCGGCCCTATTTTTGAGATAAAAACTAATTGGGCATTACCGGAATCCACGCTTTCTTTAAAATCAATTTTGGAGCCTACTACATCAACTTGCTGCCGCCCAATCCCGTTGATAGTAAGGAATCCCTTTATTCTATATACCCTTGCAATGATTTCATTTAGAAATTTCACTAATTGATCCCTATCCACAGCATCGTATATTTCCATGAATAAGGTTTTTGGCTTTGCCTCCTCCGTATTGGTGGTTTCTTCACTTTCGGCCCACTGATACAAAAGTAAATCATCATCTAAAAAACTGTAATCCATTTTACCTTGTATGCTTGTGGTTAATCTACAGACCGGATTGATTTCTCTTATTTTCTTTTCCAGGTCTGCCATTTTTGATGAATCGACCAAATCAGATTTTGTAATAACGGCAAGATGGCAATGCTTAAGCTGTCTGTACACAGTCTCTAAATCTGTCAGTTGATCTATAAAATTAACCGCATCAACTAAGCAGATAACACCACAGAAGTCATAACTTTTGCTGGAGACGGCATCGACGGCCCCAAGAATTTCCTCAACATTGGATGGATCTCCCAGGCCTGAGCTTTCTACGAACAGGTAGTCAAAATCATGCTGTGTCATTTCGCTGAGTGCGCTGACAAAGGAGAGTTTCAGACAGGAGCAGAAAATGGAACCACGGTTGATTTCAACCATATGGATATCATCATTTTTCAGGATAGCGCCGTCAATCCCCAATTTGCCAAATTCATTCTGGATAATACCAACCCTGCTCCCTTTCAGGTGTTCTAGCAGCTTTAACAGCAAGGTAGTCTTACCAGCCCCCAAGAAACCTGTTATTACGTAAAGCTTTGTCGTCTTTTTATTTTGCATTTTATTACCCCTTTCATTGATTATATAAAAAATGCATGAAACACATTAAATAGATATCCCACAAGAATAATTCCGGTAGTGCATATGACTATGAACAGGGTCAGGAGTTTTGGCTTTACAGCTTTTTTCAACATAATCATCGACGGCAGGCTTAAGGTTGTGACAGCCATCATGAAAGCAAGTATGGTACCGAGCTGGGCACCTTTGGCTAACAAAGCTTCTGCAACGGGAATTGTACCAAAGATATCAGCATACATGGGAATGCCTACAAGGGTTGCAAGAATAACACCAAAGGGATTATTGCTCCCGAGTATACCTTGGATCCAGCTTTCAGGAATCCAGTTATGGATTGCCGCACCGATACCCACACCTACTAAGATGTAAGGAAATACTTTTTTAAATGTGTCCGTTACATGTTCCCTGGCAAAATATAACCGGTCTTTTCTGGTTAGAGCAGGAGCATCCATATCAACGCCATTGGCTGTTTTGATGAATTCCTCAACATATTTTTCCATGTGAAGCTTTTCAATCAGAGCGCCTCCGGCCACTGCTATCATTAGGCCAACTATAACATAAGCAATTGCAATTTTTGCGCCAAATATGCTCATCAGCAGTACAAGGCTGCCCAAATCCACCATTGGTGAGGAAATAAGAAACGAGAAAGTCACGCCCAACGGTAAACCGGCACTTGTGAATCCGATAAAGAGTGGGATGGATGAACAGGAACAAAATGGGGTCACAGTACCTAACAGAGCTGAAATGATATAAGAACCAACGCCATGAAAGCGTCCCAATATTTTCTTACTTCTTTCAGGTGGAAAATAACTTTGTATATAAGAGATAATAAAAATTAAAAAGCATAAGAGGATTGTTATTTTCAATACGTCGTAAATAAAAAATTGAATGCTTCCGCCCAATCGGCCGTCTACATCTACGTTAAGAGCGGTTAAAAGATTTTTTATCAGGGAGTTTAACCATTTCATTCCTAATATTTGATCCTGGATAAATAGAAAAAATGTTTGTATCGAGTCCAAATGTATTACCTCCGTTTCCATTGTAAATATCATATCAAAAAAACTTGATGTGTTGGGGCTTATAAAGGCCATCCGAAGATGACCATTTATTCAGACACGTCCTCTGCTCTTGGGGTAGTTAAGCAGCGTAAACGCTTTAACGCATATTCACTGCCGGATTTACTGAGTGAATAGTGAGTCCATTTTCCCTCCTGCCTGCTTGTAACAATGCCGGATTCACATAGGATTTTCATGTGGTAAGATAGTCCGGATTGTCCCATGTCCATTTTATCAATTAAGACACAAGCACATTTTTCTCCGCTTTGCAAAAGCTCTAAGATCATAAGTCTCTTTTCGTCGCAGAGCGCTTTGAAAATTTTAGCATCATTTGTAAACCTGTGCTCCATAGGCATCACCTCACATCAAAAAAAATTGATATGATTATTATATGATTGAAATAACGAGTTGTCAATAGATATATCAATTTTTTTGATGTGAATTGGGATTGTATAGGATTAATCTATCCAATGCCCTGCAATATAGAAAAGAACCATTGGTCAATGGCACGGCAGATGATTAGAATGAATATGATAAATATTTGTGAAAGGGGGTCGAATATGGAAAAGAAAAAATCAAGAAAGATAGGGAAATTCGTTGTCATAGCTCTAATTGCGTTGGGTATACTGGTATATTTTTTTGTACCGCCTGTAAATGCTACAATGAATAGCATTCTGAAGATGTTTGCAAGCGGGGATTTTACCGTGGTACGGCAGTTTGTTGAATCGTATGGTGCCTACGCAGCGCTGGTGTCCTTCCTGCTGATGATATTGCAATCCATAGCAGCGCCGTTGCCTGCGTTTCTGCTTACATTTGCGAATGCAAATCTGTTTGGATGGTGGAAGGGAGCTATTTTATCGTGGTCCAGCGCTATGGCAGGGGCGGCAGTATGTTTTTATATCGCAAGACTGTTGGGGCGTGATGCAGTGGAGAAGCTTACCAGCAGGACTGGTTTGAAGCAGATTGATGAGTTTTTTGAAAAACATGGGCGTCTCAGCATACTCATTGCAAGACTGCTGCCATTCATTTCCTTTGATATCGTAAGCTATGCAGCTGGTCTGACATCCATGTCCTTTGGCAGCTTTTTTATTGCCACTGGTATTGGACAACTTCCAGCCACCATTATTTATTCATATGTTGGCGGCATGCTGACTGGTGGCGCTAAGATGTTTGTCACAGCGCTTCTTCTGCTTTTTGCGCTGTCAGCGCTCATTGTTTTGTTCAGGCAGTTATATGTGGAAAAACAAAAGAAAAAGAATTCAGATAAATCTGTGGATATTGCAGATAATATCTAATCAACCATGGAGGTTTTGTGATGAAATTGAAGAAATTAGCAGCAATTATGTCAGCAGCGACAATGGTATGTAAACTTGCAGCCTGCGGAGGAAAAAGCAATACAGTGGAAAGTAAGGCCCAGGAGACAGCAGCAGAGGAAACCATGACAGTTGACAAAGATAAGAAAGAAATCGTCATGCTCTGTGAAGTAAATGGTACATATTTTACAGAACCAACCAGACATGGTATTGTTTATAAAGGTGGTTCCAACGGAGAAAAGGCAGTTTTGCGGGGGCTGGCTGATGAGAAGGAGTTTTATCAGGCATTGCTTGATATCGGGGCCAAAGCCGGTGATAATTTAACCGCAGCAGACATGAAGGCAGGACCGGATAATGGAAAATCTGTGGAAGGGGATAAGCTGGATGTCTTTGTGAAATAGGAGGGGAAGGATGAGATTCCATTCCGGGATATCATTAAATGTACAGAAGACTATACCATGGATTTGCGGTTTGGAGGAAATATTGAGAGCGCCAAGGAAAATAATACAGGATGTGTGCTCTGTCTGGACAGCTGCGCCACTGGTATTGTGAGCGATGCTGCATGGCCTACCGGAACTACACAGAATGATGTTGCCAAGTTTTACGGGGATAAGGATGTGCTGCCAGAGGATGGTACTCAGGTAACCGTTGTTTTCCGTCTGGCAAAATAACCGATTGATATGATGAAGCTATTTAAGATTGTTTATAATAGTTTTTTATGGGCCATGACTGCCGCCATACTGTGTTTTAAGAGTGAATGGCTGCAGATGCGGGTGAATACCGGATATATTTTTGGGGGATTGTTAATCCTTTCAACCGTGGTGATATGGTTTGTTTTCAGGAAAAGGGAAAATGTGTTTAACAGCCTCTTTACAGCCGGCAATTTGATTGTCTGTTCATTGATTGGGTTTGTCATGTATGGGGCTGAACGGATGAAGGTGGTACCGGCAGCTTTGATACGGGAAGGCATCCATCAGACAAGAATACCATTTTCCAAAATTAATTTGGTATTATGTATTATTACAGCAGCAGGTATTTTAATGATCGGCTTGAGCGATATCTTTAAAATAAGACAGGCAGGCAAGTAATAGGAAAACAGTAAGCATTGTGCTTTGAAAAAGTCCAACGCTTATTTGTGTCAATGGGAGACGGAAATGAAAACAGTGTTTCATACATATAAAAAACTAATTCTATTCATAGGAATGATAATAGCCGTATTAGTCTGCAACCACATATTTGGATGGTCAGCCATGTTAAGCGGAACAGGAAGTTTGAATCTTCTAAGGCAGATGGCAGAAGAAAACCTGGTGAATGCAATTTTCCTGTACACTGTGATTACTGTTGTTGGATGTGTGGCGTTAACTCTTCCCGGAGTCACCTTTGCTGCTCTGGCCGGACTGCTTTTCGGACCGGTATTGGGAACAATCTGTTGTTCCATTGCTACTATGATAGGAGCCATGGCAGCGTTTCTGGCAGGCCGATTCTTCCTGAAGGATAGTATTAAACCGGTTGTTATGAAAAACCGATACCTTAAAAAGTGGCTTTTCGATGAGGCAGGCAAGAATGAACTGTTTGTGCTCATGATTACCAGGTTGGTACCGCTGTTCCCCTATAATCTCCAGAATTTTGCATATGGTGTTACAGATATCCCGTTCAGCACCTACTCTATATTCTCACTGATTTTTATGTTGCCGGGGACAGCCATGTACACCATAGGAACATCAGGATTGGCGGATAAGGAAAACAGGGTACTTTATATAAGTATTGCGGTCATACTGGCGGTAATAGTCATGGGCATGGGATTGTTCTTCAAAAAAAAGTATGTGGTGCAGCCAGAGGGAGTGGAGGATGTCAATGGACAGGAAAGCTAGGATAAAGGATGGGGACAAGTGTATACACTGCCATCTCTGTCAGAAACACTGTTCTTTCCTGACAAAGTACGGGGCAGATATCGGTGATACAGTTAAACTGAGAGAGCTCGCGTATCATTGCTTCTTATGCGGAAAGTGTTCTGAGGTATGTCCCATAGGGATTGACGGACGTGGTATTATATTGGATATGCGGCGGACGGAGGTAGAAGGGAACGGAGGGAAGTGCCGGGAAAAAGGATATGCAATGCTGTTGTTGGAAAAGAAAAATTATTTATTCCGGAATGAACGGCATATGACAGGTAAGAGTGTACTGTTTCCAGGGTGCAATTTTCCATCCTTTTATCCGGAGACTACCAGGAAGTTAATCAAAATACTGAAGAATGAGGCAGACATGGGAGTGCTGTTTGACTGCTGCGGCAAACCGGTCTCGGAACTTGGACTGAAAGAACAGGAAGGGAAAATAATCAGGCGGCTTAATGAAAGACTTCGCGCCTCAGATATACAGGAACTTGTCATGCTCTGTCCCAACTGCTATTATTTCCTGAAGGATAAGCTGGAAATACAGGTCCTTAGTATTTATGAAAAGTTATCACAACTCAGAATAGGGCAGAAAGTAGATGGGAAGGGAAGTTTGTTCCTGCCGTGTCCGGACAGGGAAGAACAGCAGTGGGTATCATGGCTGGAGCCGTTCTTTCAGAAGAAACCCGATATTATAAAAGGAACACAGTGCTGTGGTTTGGGAGGTTGCGCAGGAGGAAAGGAGCCGGAGCTTGCCAAAGGTATGGCATGCCATGTGACTGAGGAAGGGTATGAGAC
Source organism: Clostridia bacterium (assembly GCA_021201905.1). GTDB lineage: Bacteria > Bacillota > Clostridia > Lachnospirales > Lachnospiraceae > Enterocloster. The sequence continues at coordinate 1,427 of JAJQEA010000353.1, read as the reverse complement.
TGTGTATACGTATTGCGCATCATGTGCAGGGAACCTGACACGAAATGGTGGTCAGGGTGTTTCGCACCTTTTGACGGAAATCCTGGATTGCCATGAACAACCGGATGTCGCAAAGTCGATGATAAACAGAATGAAAACAAGATTCTGGTAAAGGTCTTGGGAAAGGGAAGGACAGATGACAAAAGAGGAAATAAAAGAACTGTTTATGCAGGGAATTGACTGTTCACAGGTAGTGGCAGGCCGGTTTGCAGATGAATTGGAGATGGAGGAAAGCCTTCTCAGGAAGATGTCTGCCTGTTTTGGCGGTGGAATGCAGTGTGGTGAAACATGCGGAGCAGTGACCGGTGCGCTGATGGTAATCGGTCTCAAGTACGGGCATAGTATGAATAACGATCTGAAACAAAAAGAAATCATGCGTGAAAAGACTTCTGAGTTCAAGCGTTTGTTTGCCGAAAAGTACGAATCCTGCATGTGCAGAGAGCTGCTGGGACACGACATTTCCAAGGCGGATGAGATGGAACAGGTGTTGGAGCAAGGGCTGCTGTTGGATTTCTGTCCATGTGTTATAAGGGACATAATAGAAATACTGGAGAAGATGGTATAGATGCGGCGTACAAAGGAGGAATAGAGATGGACACATATTATAATCCGGAAGATTTGGAAAAGTTTGCTTCCATCGGTGAGGAATCACCAAAACTGGCAGAAAAGTTTTTTAATTACTATAATTCAGTGTTTGAAGAGGGAGCTCTTACCGCCAGGGAGAAATCATTGATAGCATTGGCAGTAGCTCATACTGTGCAGTGTCCATATTGTATTGATGCATATACCAATGACTGTTTAAACAAGGGGGTAAGTCCGGAACAGATGATGGAAGCAGTTCATGTAGCCGCGGCCATCCGGGGAGGCGCGTCATTGGTGCACGGTGTACAGATGAAGAACATCATAAAGAAATTGGAGCTATAAGAGATGAATGAGTCAATCGTACAATTGAATCAAATGGAATACATACCGGCGTTTGAAAGCCGGATAGAGGAACACTTCCAGTATACAGAAGATAATATGGACGTGCTCCAGATCAATGTGGGGAAGTTATGTAATCTGTCATGCAAGCATTGCCATGTGGAAGCAGGCCCAAACCGTAAGGAAATCATGGGGCGTGATGTGATGGAGGCCTGTCTGCGGGTCTGCAGGGAACAAAAAGTCAAGACGGTAGATATCACAGGCGGAGCGCCGGAAATGAATCCTCATTTTGAGTGGTTTGTGAAAGAAGTCTGCAAAACGTGCAGCCATGTGATTGTACGCAGTAATCTTGTAATACTGACAGAAGAAGGATACAGACATTTACCGAAGTTTTATGCAGATCATAAAATAGAGGTGGTCTGTTCCCTTCCTTATTACCAGGCCAAGGTGATGGACCGTGTAAGGGG
>JAJQEA010000204.1:8378-19723 GCA_021201905.1 Clostridia bacterium | reverse complement strand
GCCCAAAACTTGGCCCCGGCATTAATTACAATAAAAATATCGCGCCACCCCCCCCCCCGGTTCCATGGACAGGGATACGGCCGCCGCCTGATTGAATATATTTTTTCGTATTATCCGGATCTGCGGACCCTTTATGTGGGCACCGGGGACAGTCCCCTCACCCTGGGCTTTTACCACGCCTGCGGTTTCAAGGATTCCCACCGGGTGGAGAATTTCTTTACCGACAATTACGACCATCCCATCATTGAGGACGGAATCCGGCTGGTGGACATGGTCTATCTGAAACGGGAACGGGGCACGGACTAACTGCCGGAGCAGGACCGGAACCCGGCACGGACTGACTGGCGGAGCAGAACCGGAACCCGGCCATTCTGCCTCCTGCCTAAACCCGGCCGCCGAATTCCTTCAGCCACTTTCTCCGGGCCCTGTAATCCGGCAGGATTCGTTCCACCTCAGCCCAGAACCGATCCGAATGATTCATCTCTTTTCTGTGGGCCAGCTCATGCACCACCACATAATCCAGTATCTCCGGAGGCATGAGCACCAGCTTCCAGTGAAAATTCAGATTACCCCGGGCGCTGCAGCTGCCCCAGCGGGTCTTGGCGGCCCGCACGGCAATGCGGTTGTAATCCACCGCCATACGCTCCGCGAAATAGGCGCACCGGTTCTCCAGCTGTCTCTTGGCCTTCTTCCGGTAAAGCTTCTCCAGCTCAGGGTCCTTCTCATAGTCTTTGGCCGGCCGGGCCTCCTCCTGCCTGCGCCGCTCCATCATCATGAACCATTTCTGAACAATCCATTCCTGGCGCTCCTTTATAAAGTCCATCACGTACTGGTTGGGAGTGCGCACCGGTACCCTGGCACACACATGACCGTCTGCCTTGATTTCCAGTCCTATGGTACGCCGTTTGGAGTAGACCACCTCTACGGGAATGGCTCCCTCCTGGTCCCCATGACGCCAGCTAATCTCCACTTTCTGTATCATGAAACGCTCCTTGCTGTCCTACAGAACATCGGAAAAATGGGGACGGAGACGCTTGAACATCTTAAGTCCCAGCAAAAGCACCACCGCGGTGAAGCCCCAGTAATAAAGGGTCAGCGTGGGCCGTTCCCAGAACCAGTTTCCTGTGAGCATGGTATCCCTGTATCCGGCAACCACGTAATAAAAAGGATTCAGCTTGAACAGCACCTCCACCCATTTTCCCGCTCCGGTAAACATGGATTCGTGGTACATGATGGGGGTCATCCAGATACCGAACTGGAGGCAGATACTCACAATCTGCGCCATATCCTTAAAGAACACGTTAACCGCGCTGGTAAAAAATCCGATCCCCAGGGCCAGCAGGGAGGCAGCCAGGGAATAATACACCAGCTGGAACCATATGACCGAGGGCATCCTTCCTATAATCAGATACATCCCAAACATGATAATTACGAAAAAGGCATGGACCAGCAGGCAGGATATGAGCTTGATAATGGGCAGTATTTCCACCTTGAACACCACCTTCTTCACCAGATAATTATACTCCTGGAGACAGTTGGTAATGCTGTTGACGGATTCACTGAAAAAGAACCAGGGCACAATGCCCGGCACCAGCCACTCCACATAAGTAAACCCTTCAATGGGAGGCGGGGATTTAAAGCCCATTCCGAATACGACCGCGTAGATGCTGACCGTCACAATGGGCTGTATAAACATCCATACCACACCAAAGTAAGAGCCCACAAAGCGTTTCCGGAAATCAGCCTTGCCCAAATCCCATATAAGCTTCCGTTTTCCTATAATCTCTTTCATCAGAGAAAGCACATAATTCATATAAGTAAATTCCTTTTCATCAGAACTTGAAGGTATCCTTAAGGCCGCTCCACTTTCTGTCCTTATCCGATATAATCAGCTGCATGTCCGGTTCCACAGGCCAGTCCACCCCGATTTCAGGGTCGCTCCACAGCAGGCCGCCCTCGTCTCCCGGATGGTAGAAGTCCGTGCACTTGTAGGCGAATTCCGCTTCGTCGGACAGCACCAGGAATCCATGGGCAAAACCCTCTGGTATATAAAACTGCTTCTTATTCTCCGCGGAAAGGATGACGCCAAACCATTTACCGTAGGTTTGGGAATCAGAACGCAGGTCCACCGCCACATCGTAGACAGTACCGCGCACCGCCCTTACCAGCTTGCCCTGGGGATACTGCTTCTGGAAATGCAGTCCTCTCAGTACGCCCTTGACGGACATGGACTGGTTGTCCTGTACGAATACCATGTCGAGACCTGCCTCCTTAAAATCATTCTGATTGTAGGTCTCCATAAAATATCCCCTCTCGTCCTTAAAAACAGCAGGTTCAATCACATACAGCCCCTTGATGTCGCAGGGGGTCACTTTAATCTTTCCCATAACTTCATTCGCTCCTTTTTTATTGTCAAAAACGCCTGACCGGCCGGCGGCCCTTTGGCAGACGTTATCCACATCCATCTGGCAATTCTATCACTTTATCCACTGACTGGCAAGTCCTTATGCACCTGTGAACCGCCAAAATCCAGTGTCCATGCCCATATATCCCCAGCCAAAGCCCCAGGGTAAACCAGGACGTGCCGCGGCCCGGGCAGCTTCGCATCCCAATTCCTGGCCGCTTCGTGCTGCTTGCGGACACCTTTGTCACACCCTCAGGCATACCAGGCTGAACAGGCGCAGCACCACATAAATATCCATGGCGGCCATGGCAAAGAGCAGCCCCCTGTCATCCCAGTCCGTCCGCACCACCTTGTCATTTTTAAGGCTGAGCAGGAAAATGGGAAGCAGCGGAAGCAGATATCTTCCCTGGACTCCGTTTATCACATGGGAACTGGCCGGCGTCCAGGCTAACAGCATGGAGAACATCAGCGCTCCCAGACACACCAGGCAAAGAAACCATATCCAAAGACGGCCCTTCCATTGGATAAAAATGCTCTCCCCAGGCTTTCTGAGGGCCAGCATCACCAGTATGGCTGTCAGCCCCAGTATGACCACATAGGGGGTATTAAGCACTGCATCCATGTTTCCCAGCGCTCCTCCGATCATGCCGGAATAGAGCTGTTCCCCCTGCCAGGCCAGGGTATTGTAACACATCTTAAGCACCAGCACGGGGCTGTGAAGCAGTTGTCCGAAGGTATATCCCGTTTCCCCGGCCCAGGCTACATATCCCTGGTCAGCCTGGGTGTAAAGGGAAACGGTCCTGTGGTTTACCACTGCCATGGCAGCCCCAAACGCACCCAGTACGGAAGCCGCCGACAGACTCCATTTTCCCCAGCCTCCAAACTTTCTCACCGGTATCAGGAGACAGAAACCGGCTATGACGCCGTACACCATTTTGCAGGGCCCCATCACAGCCATCACAAGGGCCAGGACAGCCACATCCCTCACCCGCACATGTTCGGCCCTGTAAGCCAAATCCAGGCATACCGCAGCAAAGTATCCGCTGAGGGCTATAATCATCACATCATAAGAAAATGACGCAGCCAGATGAAGCGTCATGGGAAGCAGGGAGACTCCTGCCGCCGCCTCCTTGCCGAAGGGCATCCTGCGTATGGTAAGACAACCCATGGCGGTAAAAAACATAAGGTTGAACAGACGCCCCAGAAATAACAGGCCCAGGCCGCCAAGCCCCAGCATCCTTCCCAAGGCAATTCCCATGGCCTGGGGAACATAGGCCAGGGGCGTGGTCCGCACCGGCATCTGGTATGACATGACGGTCCCGTCCTCCCCGGTGCTTTGAAGGCCCCTCTCCTTTATGGTCCGGAATGTGCCCTCCTCCAGCTTCTGCCCCAGTACAACAGCCGTTTTGGCGCCGTCCTCCATGGTTTCATAATCCATGATTCCGGTCAGGTCCTCAATGAATACATCCTGGGCTCTTATAAACACCCGCTCGTCCTCTGTTCTGGCTGGCTTTCCCATCAGCCAGCTTGACAGCTGGTAAGCGCTGATATAATGGCTCACCTCGTCCGGGGCTGACAGGGGAGGCAGTACCACCATGTACATCAGGCCGATTCCCATGGCTGTTGCGGGAAAGATACGGGCCAGACCAAAGTCCCGCCGTACCAGAAACAAATAGCCCACTGCCGCCAGTACCAGAGCCGCAAATACCATCAGAGCGCCGTACCAGCCGTAGAGGAAACCATCCCCTGTTTCAAGGACACCGGCCCTGACATCCAGCAGATGCCACAGTCCAAGGGCGAGAACGCCGCAGGATCCCCCCAGCCAGACTGACAGGCAGCGCCTTCCCGGCATCCTTTTTTCCTGTTTTCTCTCAGCCTTCTTACCTGCCATCTGTTTCCTCCCCGCCTGTTTTTCCGGAATTCATTTCCCCATTGCCGTCCGCTCCGGCTGTCTCCTCCTTTTCCAGAAACCGCTGTATCCTGAGCTCCAGTTCCTCCCTGTCCTTCTGGTCCAATGCAATGCGCTGCACCAGCTCCTTTTGCTTGCTTTCCATCTGGGACATCTGGAGTGTCATCCCAAACACCTTCACAATCAGCAGGAAAATCATGAACAGGAAGAGGAAATTAGGTGTGGAGTAGATTCCCAGCAAATGGGCGCAGGCGTCCGCCACAGCCGGAAACAGCGAGAACACCACCAGAATCAGGGCCATAATAACCCAGAACAGCGCCGCCTCAATCTGTACCTTAGCCTGCCGAATCTTCCGCATCATAAAAGCCATAGTCAATACAGAGACTATAACCAGAATCACTCTGAATATCACTGTCATCATAGGATGAATCCCTGCCTTCTTTTGTTATTTCCAATACTCCTTATTCATGCTGCACGCTGCCGCCAGCTTTACAGGCAGGAAACGGTAACACCTGCCCAGGCGGTAGCCCGCGTATTTGAATCCGCTCTTTACAATCAGTCCGGGCACCAGCCATGGACGGCGGTGGGTCACAAGATAGCGGGCGGTCTGCCTGACCAGACGGATTCCCTCGCCCTCGGAGCGGATGCCCCCAAATACCTCCGGATGGTCTGCCTGGGACACAGCCAGGTCAAAATTGCGGCGGAACTGGGCCGCGCATCCGTAATTGTGGGAGTGGATGACTCTGGCCTCCGCCACATACGCGATGGCGTAATCGTCCTGCAGCACTGCCTTCCCCGCAAATATCATATCCTCGTTGAATATGGTTTTGTGAATAAAGCCGCCCTGGAACCAGAACTTCTCCCTGTCATAGGCGCAGCATACATTGGAGGCAAAAAAGGTCTTGATGCCCATTCGTTCCAGGTCCTCCTTGGTCTTGATGCAGCTGTCCTCCGGATAATTAAAGGAACGGGTAAAGCGCTCCGCCATGGAGCAGTCCTTATCCGGCAGCTGCCTGGCATAGGCCATGATAACCGACTCCCCGCCGGGCCCCCTCTGTTCAAAGGCGGCTGCCAGGTTCTCTATCAGCCGTTCATCGGCCGGAACCGCGTCGTCTGTCATGAATACCATAATGTCCGCCCTGCTGTAGCGGGCCCCCCTGTTTCTGGTGGCACCATGGTCAAATTCCTCCTTGGATAGGTGGTGCACCTCCAGATTGCCGATTCCCTCAAAGCCCTTTTCATTCCAGTATGCCTTCTCTGTATTCATAACAATGATTTTGCCTATGGGGTAGGTCTGCATGGAAAGCATCTTTAGAAGCCTGGAAAACTTCTTTCCGGGCTTATAGGCGGGTATGATTACATCCACCCGCAGCACGCGCTTTCTCTCCCGGCCATCTTTTATCTCAATGTTACGTGTTACTTCCTCCATTACCGGTATTCTCCTTTTTCTCACTCTGACAGGCGCCCGCCGTATGCAGGCCAAAGCCCATTACTAATCCTATCATGAGCAGCAGATAGCAGCCCGCCGCCCCATTAATCCCAAATTTTGATACCAGAAAGCCGGATAATACCGCGGCAGCTGCCGCGGCAGCCAGATATACGGTAAATATGGCCTTCTGCCTGCGCATAATTACGAGGGCATAGTACATCAGATTAGCCAGGGCATAGAAGCCTCCTCCCAGCACAATGATGATGAACGCCCCGTAATAGCTGACCAGCCTTCCCTCATACCCGCTTCCAAGAATCATCTCCATCACGGACAGCACCCATTTTCCCAAAACAGCAGTGGCTCCAACCGCCAGCACCGTAAGTCCCAGGATAATGGCGCCGATGCGCCTGAGCTCCTTCGTAAAACGGTCATAGTCCTTTCCGGTCCACATCTCTGTAAGCCTGGTCAGAAAGGGCCTGATTACAAAATTGGCTACCATATAAATAACAGAGGTAGGCATAAAAATCAAGTTAAAGTATCCCGACGCGGCATTGTTCAGCCTAGCGTCAATGGCATATTTGGCGGCGGAGAACACGTAAAAGTCCAGAAAAGCCGATATAAACAGGAATGAGGTGCTTTGAAACAGCCTTCCCGTCTTTCTCTCCCCCTTGTTCCAGTCCACCGACGGAAGGGCGTGGATAACATCCAGGTTAAACAGCGCGATTCCCGCTGCCTGGGCAGCCACCGCTGCCAGACAGGAGAACAAAAGGTGTTCAAATGCCGCCAGCGTCACCAGAAATACGCTGACCGAAAAAAGAGTCCTGAAAAAATTGGATTTTCCCGTAAGATACAGGCTTCCCTGGCGCTGGAATTCCGACTCATATACATCAGCATACCCATCTATTACCTTGTATATGACAAGGAGAATGAGAATCATGCATTTGTCCGCCGTGTAACGCCCCATGCCGTGCATGAAGGTGAGGAACACAGCCCCTGCCGCCAGGGCCATAATACATGTTATGTTCCTGTGCTCCAGATAATCCCCAAAGGAATACTCGCCTGTTCCGTCCGTAATCTGGAAGGGACGGATGCCAAAGTAAGCTACAATGAACATCTGCTGTCCCAGAGTGGAAAATCCAAAGGAAAAGATGCCTCCCTGGTCGTCTCCCACCACCCGTATGACCAGAAAAGACAGAACCATGCTGGCCAATGCATAGACAAAACTCCCTGCAATATTCCAGACCACGTTCTGCCGTCCGATATCCGTTCCCTTATACAATAAATGTTTCGTCAGATTTTTCATAATGTTCTCCAAGCTCCGGGGGGACCGGAAAGTACTGGTGCTGCATCCAGCCGGAAATGAATTTTCAAACACGCTCCTGGCGTTTCCTGAAATTCTGAATCATTAGAATGGAAATCAGCATCCTGGCCATATAGTGGATGGCTGTCAGCGGTTTTAAATAGCTCTCGCCCTCCAGCCGTTCATCAATGGTCACCTGAAGCTCCGCTACCCTGGCTCCCTGTTTGATCAGAAAGGAAACCGTGTCCGGCTCCGGTCCGTAATTCAGGTTCAGGGCAAATTCCTCTATCATCTTCCGGTTGAACATGCGCATCCCCGAAGTGGGATCCGTCACCCTGGTGCCGGTGGTAAGGCGGATGGCGCTGCCTATGACCCTGCTTCCAATCATCCTGGCCGACCATCCCTTTTTCTCCGTCACGAACCGGGATCCGATGACAATGTCATACCCCTCCTCCATCTTCTGTCTCATGGCCTCAATGTACTCCGGCCTGTGCTGTCCGTCTCCGTCAAACTGGATGGCATAGCGGTACCCCTTCCTGTAGGCATATTTCATGCCGGCCTGGAAGCATCCGGCCAATCCCAGATTCACCGGCAGGTCCAGAAGATTATATCCCTTATCCCTGCAGATTTTGGCAGTGCTGTCCCTGGAACCGTCGTTTACCACCACATAATCCAGATACGGAAAGCCCCGGACCAGGTCCTCCACCACCCTCTCTATATTCTTTTCCTCATTAAAAGCCGGTATCACCAGCAGTACCTTATCCATGTTCGTCTCCTACATTCCCCTGATGATGCCGCAGATACGGTCCACATCCTCCAGCTCCAGGTCTGCATAGCACGGCAGCGTCAGCACACGGTCCGCCACATAGGCTGCCACCGGCGTATCCTTGGAGGAAAATCTGCCCTCATAACACTGGAAATCATTAATCAGGGGATAAAAATATTTTCTCGGATATATTCTGTGCCCTGCCAGGCAGTCGTATACCTGGTTCCGGTCAGCCTTAAAGTCCTCAAAAAGCACTGGAAAATAGGCATAATTGGGCGTAATCCCTTCTTTGAAGGATGGCAGCTTAAGACCCGGCACGCCCTCCAGACCGGACAGATAGCGTTCCACCACCTTCTTGCGCTTTCCTATCTCCTGGTCCAGATGATGCAGGTTGCATATTCCCATGGCTGCCTGGAATTCGTTCATCTTGGCGTTCCCGCCCACCCAAACCACATGGTCCTGGTCCACAATCCCGAAATTCTTAAGGCAGTTCAGGCGGTGCTCCATCCAGTCCTCCTTAAAGGTCACCGCTCCCCCTTCGATGGTGTGAAACACCTTGGTGGCATGAAAGCTGAAAATACTGGCATCCCCAAACTCAGCCACGCTTTTTCCTTTATACCGCTCCCCAAAGGTATGGGCCGCGTCGTATATCACCTTCAGCCCGTGCTTCCTGGCTATGTCCTCAATCCGTTCCACATCGCACAGGTTTCCGTACACATGGACCGGCATAATGGCCGAGGTCTTGTCCGTAATCAGGGCCTCGATCTTGTCCGGATCCATGGTGTAATCCTCCGGATTGATGTCGCAGAATACCGGGGTCAGGTTGTTGCGCACAATGGCATGGGTGGTGGAGGCAAAGCTGAAGGGGGTGGTAATCACCTCTCCGGTCAGCTCCAGGGCCTGGATGGCCATTTCCAGGGCCATGTGCCCGTTTACAAACAGCACCATGTTCCGGATTCCCATGTACTCCTTAAGCTCCTTTTCCAGCTGTTTGTGGAAGTCCCCCATGTTAGTCAGCCATGCGCTGTCCCATATGGGTTTTATCATCTCTATATATTCTTCATAAGAAGGAAGGGAGGACCGGGTAACCAGTATCTCCTTCTCTTTATCTTCCTGTCCGTTCATACGTCATTTTGTCCTTTCTGCAGGCCGCCCTGTACCTCAAAGCCTGCCTGCGTACCGCCCTGCGTCTCAATGCCTGCCTGCCCACTGCCCTACCACCGCATCCTGCACACCACGGTCAGAAACCACACCTCTGCCAGGACAATTCCCAAAACAGCCCTGGCTGCCGCCATGTCCGCCGGGCCTGTTCCCAGGTACTCCTTATAGTAATACAGCTTGCTCCTGTGAAGCAGCCTCTGCTTATCCACGATCCGTTTCAAGCTTTTATCAATGCTGACAGAATGGGCATGGACATAGGACTCATCCGTTACCAGCACAGTCTTAAGACCCCTTTTCCTGAACTTCTGTCCCAGCACCTTTTCTTCATAATACAAAAAAATATGTTTGTCAAATACTTCTTTTATTTCTCCCGGCGTGAGAACGCCTGTCTTTAACATAAAAAAGGACCCTGGAACCGCATCCACCAGACGACAGTCCTCATCCCCCGCATACCCAAGCCTGTAGGAAGGCGTATTAAGCATGGCCTTAAACAGACGCCTGGTAACCAGCCCCGTATCCAGCAGATCCTTCCACAGAGGAAGGAGGGTCCAGTAGGAAAACAGCTCTCCCCCCTGAGGGTCCTTTACTCTGGCTGAGGCAGCCACCGCGTCCCGGGTCTTGTCCAGCGCATCCTTTACCCGGCAGATGCAGCGCTGGGTCACATGGATGTCCGGGTTGGCAATGATTACATAGTCCGCCCCCAGACAGTCCACGGCGTAATTGATTCCCTCCTGGTTTCCCATGCCGTAGCCCCCGTTTTGCTCCATCCGGAGCGCATGAACCTTTCCGCTGCCGTTAAACGGCTGCAGGCGCTTCCACGAATCATCGGATGAGTGGTTGTCCACCACCACCACGGAGTCCAGGCATTCATACTCCCTGACCTCGTCCACCAGTGACAGGGTGGTGGCCCAGTCATTATAGTTCAATATTATCATGCTTATTTTATCCATATCATTTCCCGCTTCCAAACGCCTTCTGCTTCCTCCGGCTGTCCACCAGCCTCATCCCCAGCCTGCGGCTGACCCACAGACGGAAGGCTGGGCAGATAAGGCTCACATGGTTAAACACCCACCACATCTGCATGTACAGCCTCTTTCCCTCCTGTTTTGGGGTTCCCTTCCAGGGGGTCTTATCCAGATAATACTCATATAGCCTTCTGAAATGGTTGTGGTTACCGGCTATCCAGGGACGCTCGTCACCCAGATAATGAATAATCACAGGGGCCTTTCCCGCCTGCCTGTACTGGTCCTCCCCCACAGCCTTGTATGCACCGCACATGGACACCAGGGTCCTGTACCTGAAATACCGGTAGTTGGTAAAGTAATTATACCGGACCGGCAGCGTCATGATTCTGCCTCTCAGGGCCCCATTTATGGTATCCTGGTCACAGGCAAAAAGGCTGCCCTGATGGCTTCTGTAAAATTCCAGCAGCTGCCCCAGCACATCCTGGTTCCTCCACGCCTCCAGGTCCATGAGCAGGACCCCGGAATTATAGTAAGGCTCATCCTTTTCCATGCCGATGGAGTCCTTCATCTCCCTGTAAACCGTGGGCTCCATCACCATACCCACCAGGCTGCTCCCAAGCTCTGTCTCGTACAGAGGACGGATACTTCCGTTCACAATGGTATCACAGTCCAGATACAGGGCCTTTTTCACCCGGTCCGGCAGTACCTTTGGGGCAAAGAGACGGCCCATGGCGCTTATATCAAATCCCCTGGTATCCACCTCATAGTCGAACCGCTCCCTTAAGTTTCCCAGCTCCGCCACATGAAACCCCCGGCAGAACGTTCCCGCAATACCGGCCAGGCGTTCAAGGTAAGCCTCGCTCATTCCCACGGACAGGATATATATGTCCATCCGGGGTATGGTTCTGTTGTGGTCCAAAAGGGAATAAAGGGAGGCCGCCAGATGTCCGGCATACCCGTCATTGGACGCGTAAATGATATTAACAGTTTCTGTATTCCAATCCATATTATGGCACCTATTTCTTACATTCTCTAGTCTTTCTAAGGTCATTTTGTTTACAATTTTACATTATAGCAGGTAAAAAGTAAATCACATCTGGAATTTTCCTGCCAAATATGATAGATTAAGACATGTATGGTAATCTATATAAAAATTCAGGAGGATGTTACGAATGAATAAGTTAACGAAGCGTGCTGTCGCAGCCCTTCTGTCCGGACTTCTGGTCTTAGGTCAGGCCGGACCCGCATTGGCCGCGCAGGATGATTCTAATTATGGTCCGGCTTTTTCCACAAAAGTCGAACAAACCTCCCCTGGTTCTTCAGACGGCCAGAGTGGGGACGGGCAGGGATCCGGCCCGCAGGCAGTGGCTCCGGCCAACGCAGCCCCGGCAGAACAGGCCGGTGGGGGCAA
>JAJQEA010000204.1:0-8368 GCA_021201905.1 Clostridia bacterium | reverse complement strand
CAGCAGCCGGCAGTGTTGAGGCGGCCGCTGATACAGCCGGCACAGACGGCGTATCTTCCGCTGCCACAGACCAGAACGCGGCTCAGGCAGCAGACGACTTGGCCCAGGCCGATGCGGAGGCAGCCGCAGCAGCCCAGTTCGCGGCAGAGGAAGCTGCCAGACAGGCGTCAGCCAACACGCCTTTTGTCCAGATTCAGGTGCTTCGTCCGGACACCACATGGACGGATCCTGTAGTAGGCGATACACCGGTGGTTTCGGAGCAGGGATTCCGTGCCATGTCCGTCTATCTGAACAACATCGTGGGCGACATCCTTTACAGGACGTATACAAGCGCACACGGCTGGAGTGACTGGGCCATGAACGGCGGCCACACCACGGTATGGGAGGACGGCGCTCTGGTGGAAGCCATCCAGATGCGTTTCAACGGCTTTGTGGGCAATACCTTTGATATTTACTACTGCACCACCCTGAACGACGGGACAGAGTTAAACTGGGCGCGCAACAGCGCAACCGCAGGAACCATGGGCACAGGAAAAGTGCTGAGCGGCTTCAGGGTTTCCCTCTGGGGGAAAGGTGTGGAAGGCGCCTCCTACAACATGGAGAAGCCAGTGGAAGCAGCGTTCCCGGACGGAATCCAGGTTGTGGACGGGGCAGTTGCATACAGCAGCGGCACCGGCGTTCCATTTACCGGATGGGCCTGGAATGGCAGGGACCGTTACTACTTTGTGAACAACGCGCCTGTAACAGGCTGGCAGTACATAGACGGTTTCAAGTATTACTTTGACGAGACCGGCAAGCTGCTGACCGACTTAGAGCCCATTGTGGGCAACAGCGGTCCGTTCCTTATCAGCATCAACAAGCAGATGAACTGCATGACCATCTTTGCACAGGACGGCGCCAACGGCTTCATCATCCCGGTAAAGACCTATCTTACCTCTACCGGACCCGATACGCCCATTGGAACCTTCCAGACCCCGGCCAAGTACCGGTGGCGTGATATGAACCACGGAATCTTCACCCAGTACGCGACGCGTATTTACAAGGGCTTCCTGATTCACTCCATCCTGTACAGCCGTCCGGACCCCATGACATTAGATCCGCTGACCTATAATTACCTGGGTATCGCAGAGTCAGCCGGCTGTGTCCGCCTCCTTTCCGGAGACGCAAAGTGGGTATATGACAACTGTGCCCTGGGCACCACGGTGACCATTTACAACTCGCCAAAGGCAGGCCCTTATGACCGGCCGGCCATCGAGTGGGTCATTCCGGGAGACCAGCACTGGGATCCCACGGATCCTCTCTTTGCCCAGCAATAGTACTAGAATATACAGCCAAAATGGCGGGGAACCCGTTCATTGGAATTACTTTCCAATGAACGTCTTCCTCGCCATTTCATATACTGCCGGCATGGTGTGCTCAAATCTCAGGAAAAACCGCATCCTGGGCGTAAGCTCCTTGTAATACCTGCGGTATTGGGGATTGAATATCTCCCCAAACTGCTTGGTGTTTACCATAGTCTGGTAATAGGTCCTGCGGGCAGCGCTCTCCGCCGCCTCCTTAAACCTTCCGCCCGTGGCCCTGTCAAACTGCTCATAGGTGCGCTTCATGCGTTCACAGTAAGCCCTCTGCTTCCCCTGGTAATCCCCATTCTTGCCCTCCACGGTCCAGGAACCTGCCACACCTACCCGGTAGGCGCTCATGGCCTCGTCAAAGTAATAGCCGGATCCGTTTGCCGCCGCAATTAACTGGATGGGCGTATCCCCCACTGGGCAGTCCACATAGTAATCTGGCAGCTCCCTCACCAGACGGGCCGGAAATGCCATGGAGGACATGGCGTAGCCCGAAGGCTTGTCAATGATTTCCTCCGGTGACAGGACGCGGCTCTCTCTGTAGGGCCTCATCTGGCCCTCTGTCAGCGCCTTTCCCACCAAATCTATGCTGGCGCTGTGAATGCACAGGGTGCAGTCCGGGTGGGCTTCCATGTAATCCACCTGCTTCTGGAGCTTATCCGGGGACAGGAAATAGTCGTCACCGTCACACATGAAAATGTACTTTCCCCTGGCCCTGGGAAAATTAAAGGCCCCGCTGATATTGTCGATTCCCTGTGAATACTGGTTTTCTGTCTGTATCAGCGGCCTCACCTTTTCCGGATACCTGGCCGCATATTCCCGGATAATATCGCTGGTGCCGTCCGTGGATGCATCGTCGTGGACCAGTATCTCAAACGCAAAATCGGTTTTCTGCATCAGAAAACTGTCCAGAGCTGTTCTGATATAATTCACATGATTAAATGTAACACAGTTGATGCTGGCCATTATGGTTGTATCTGCGGCCTGCGGCCCGGAGCCGCCCTTCACTTTGTCGCTCATATCCCGTCACACCTCCCTACCGCTCCACCTTGGTAATATATTCCTCATATTTCCTGGCAATATACATGCCTGTGACACTGCCGTCCCGGTCTATTTCCTTTCCCTCAAAACAGCGCAGATGGTTTGTCACACAGTCATATCCCGCCAGACAGGAAAACTCCACGCCGCCGGAAAACCTGGGATTGCACTCCAGCATGTGGTAAACGCCGTCCCGGTCCTCTATAAATTCCATATTCACGCATCCCCTGATTCCCAACAGCCCGGCAATGGCCCGGCACTGTTCCTCCAGCTGGCTGTCTCTGAATACCAGCACAGAGGTTCCTGCCCCGTTCAGAGTCCGCAAAAGCTCCCTGCGGCAGACAGCTGCGCATGTGCCCTGCTCAGGGCTTCGCACCACGTCCACCGTGACCACGCTGCCCTCTATCATGGGCTGGACGATATAATCCGCCGGATCGGTTTCTCCCAGAAATGCCTCCATCTCGCGGCGGGATCCCACCATCTTAAGGCCCTGGCTGCTCCTTCCGTTGTAGGGCTTACACATAGCCGGATACCTGATTTCATCCGGGTCCGCGTCCCCCAGGCGCAGAGTGGGAATCACGGTTCCCTTCATATGCTCCTCCAGATAGCGGTACAGCTCCATCTTGTCACGGCACAGGCCGATGCAGGCCCTGTCCGACATGCATAAGGTTACATTTATTTCACGGAATTCGTCCCGATGAAGATTGAACACATCAATCTCCGCGTCTGTCAGGGGAATGACGGCCTCCACCCCTTCCTTCCGGCAAAGGGACATCATGGTCCCTATATAATGGTCTGCGTCCGTTGCATAGGGAACCTGATAAAACACCTCCACGTTTCCAGCGTCCGCAATCCATTCCCCGGGATACACATCGCAGCCTATGACCCGGATTCCGTTCTCCCTGCATTTCTTAATGACGATATCAGCCGAAAAAGACCCTATGGCTGTCACAATCACTGTCCTCATGTTACGTTCCTCCTGTTTACTTTCTTCCGGGCAGCCGGTCCATTGCCAGGCCCCTGATATACCGGAACACCTCCAGCCCTAAAACCCAGGATGCCGCCATATACACAACCGCGCCAAAGAGAATCTGCATTCCCAGGCCTAGCCATCCCCCGGGAACATATGGCCCCGCTGCCATGACAGCCGCGGCCATAAGGATTGAGACTGCCACCGACGGAATGATATCCTTCCACTGCTCCAATATGCTGTAGTTAAGCAGGCGTTTATTGGGCCATGCGTTGATAAAGGTGCACAGGAAATCCGCCGCCGCCTTGAGTGCCACCAGCACCAGAGGATTATAGCGTATGCCCACCACCAGCACCGTCAGGCCCACCATCTTTTTCACAATTTCCAGTTTAAGGAATATATCGCTGCGTCCCATTGCATTCAGCGCCTGAAGGTTGGCAATGTGAATGGGCCAGAAGGAATAGGCAATGCACATGATTTGCAGAAACGGAACACAGGGCAGCCATTTTTCTCCCAGCAGCAGCAGTACCATGGGCCGGGCCACGGCGATAAGACCTGCCATCATGGGCAGCACCAGATAGGAGCTGACGGTAATGGCCCTTCGCAGCATGGACTTTACACGCTCCGGCTCGTCCTGGCTGGCTGACAGCACAGGCAGCATAACGGACTGGATGGCGGCTCCTAGGTTGCTGACAATCAGCTTGGGAAACTGTTCTCCGCGGTTGTAGTTGCCCAGCATGGATTCATTGTAAATCCTTCCTATCATCAGTCCGTATATATTGTTATAAACCGTATCCAGAAGAGAGGCGCACAGCAGCTTCCATCCAAAGGCGAACATGGTCTTAATCCGCAGGATACTGAACAAAAGGCGGGGTTTCCAGCTGATGCTCATAAACAGAATCAGCATGTAGAAAAAATAGTATGCAATCTGCTGCCATACCAGGGCCCATACCCCCAGCCCCCTGCAGGCCAGGAAAATGCTGATTGCCCCGGATATCATGGAGGCCGCAAAGGAGGATATGAACAGGCCCTTAAACTCCATGTTCCTGGACACATAGGCATTCTGTATGGAGATTACCCCTCCCGGAAACAGGACCACGGCCAGCACCTGCACAAGGGCTGTCATCTCCTGATTATTATAAAAATATGCGATACCGGGCGCTGACAGATACAGTACCAGGTAGATGACTGCGGATACAGCCATGTTAAAGAAGAAAACCGAAGAAAAATCCGTGTCATCCACCTTCCGCTTTTGTATCAGCGCGGTGCTGAAGCCATTTTGCACCAGTACATTGGCAATGGTGACAAATATGAGAATCACGCCTACCACACCGTATTCTTCCGGCGAGAGCAGACGCGCCAGTATGATGGAAACCAGGAACTGGACGCCCTGTGCGCCTCCATTTTCCATCAATTTCCAAAACAGGCCGTTTAAGACCTTTGTCGTTGTCTGTTTTTCATTCAATGCCTGTTTTCCTTCCTTTCTTCCCGGAACCGCGGACAGACCCATGCCTCAAGGCACACCCTGAAACAGGCTTTTGGTCAGTCCCCAATGAACAGCATCTGGCCCAGTGTACGCACAAGGGTGTTTTTGGTAAAGCCGTACTTTACTATAAGTCCCATTTTTCCCAGTCGTCCGCAGCGCGGCAGTCTTATGAAAGCCTCCAGCGTTTCCCGCTGTTCCTGGTTCAGACAGCTGCCAAACATATGGTAAAAGCAGTCCGCCTGACCAAACATCTTCCTGTAATTCTCCCTGGCGCCGTTTCCGTCCTTTACCCGGTCCCTGACAGACTCCAGGCTGTCCCCCTTTTCAGCTCCCAGGGTGTTGCCGCCGTGCTGCCTGTAATAGTACAGGGGCCGGTCCACCCATCCTATCTCTCCAAAGCAGGACGCGATAAGGGCCAGCCATGCATCGTGCATAAGGCAGACCCCGGGGATTTCCTTCAGATAAGGCAGCATACTGCGGCTGAGCATGACGGCGCCTCCGGTCACATTGTTCTGTACCAGGAGCTGGGACAGGCGGGTGCGTTCCGGTGAAATCTTCTGGTACCGAAAGAAGCTGTCCGCTATGGGACGCAGCTCCTCATCCGTCACAGTCAGGTCTGAATGCACCAAAAGGGGCAGCCTTCCATGGCCTGGTTCCCCCTCCATCTCTTTCATCTTATCTGACAGCATCCGCGCCTTGTGGGGCAGCCAGACGTCGTCCTGGTCGCTGAGCATAAAATAATCCGCCTTGGCCAGATACCTCAGGCGCGCCAGCTGGCTTTCCGTCATATCATACTCTGACAGAAGGCTCCCGGGCCCGGGCATTGCCTGCGGAACATGGTCTGTATCCGGATCATGCTCTGCCTCTGAATCATGCTCTGCCTCCGGGCTATGGTCTGCCTCCGGGCTATGGTCTGCCTCCGCCATCAGCTTAAAGAGCTTCAGGAAATGGGCAGCCGCTCCCCCGGAAGGCTTTCTCCGGAAAAGCACCAGCACCCTGTCCCGGTGTCTTTCCTCATATTCCTTCAGCAATTCCCCGGAGCCGTCCGCAGAACAGTCATCCGACACCAGGATATGGATATCCCTCTCATCCTGTGCCAGTATGGAATCCAGCTGCTGCTTTATATATCTGCTTCCGTTATAAGAAGCCACCAGTACCGTAATCATTTTGAACGTTTCTTCCTTCCATTCATCCATGGCAGCCGTGTCTCAATCAGCCGCACCACGCCCGGCTCCACCGCCAGCACCAGGACAAGAAGCAGGATATCCCAGGGCGTGCGGCCTAAAACTCCCGGATACATCACTCTGCCTGCCGCCACCTTGAAACATGCAATGACAGGAACCAGATGGGTACACATGACGGTCAGGGAATGTGTTCCGTAATATGTAAAGAAGGGCACAAGAACCCGGCTGAAAACCGGCCATTCCTTCCAGCTGCCGCCGCAGGCGGACACCCGCTCCCCAAACATCAGGATGGTGACCGAGGAAAACCAGGCGGTCAGAATCCAGGACACCGGATGTTCCATGGTCAGAAAATTAAAGTCGCACCCCGGAATCAGAACCGTAAGGGCGATGCCCGAGCACATGAGCAGAAACGCAGCCGCCAAACCGGCCCTGCCTTTTAAGTACAGGGAAGCCGTCTGCCACACGTCACATGCAAACACGCCCCCCAGGGCCAGCAGGAAGCCCACCAGACCCTTGATATACACCATGATCGGCAGATGTATGACGCGCCACAGCGTGGTGTCCTGCCTGGACCCATTGATATAGAGAATGAGGAACACGCTGGCCGCTCCGGCCAGGCAGGCCCCAATTCCCATTTTCCTGCGGCTGCCGTATATCATGTTCAGCAGCAGCTCCGCTATGAACATGCTGGGCAGAAACCACAGTGTCTCCAACCCCACCAGTGTGCCTGTATAATAGATGTCGGACATGAGTACCAGGAAGGTATACTGCTGAGGCCACACCAGGAATATCCGCGATACAATAAACAGCACGCTGTAGCACACATACGGAATTCCCAGGGATATAAGCCTTTTTCCTGCCATCTCCCGGCTGGATATGCCTGTCCCTCCCTTCCCGTAACGGAGCGCATACCGCCACCCTGTATAGACATAAAAAACAGCCAGCATAAAGAAGCCGTACCAGTCAGAAAGAATGCCAAGGCTGGTCTCCACCAGACAATGGCTGGCCACCACTCCCAGCATTCCCATGCCCTTTGCCACATCCAGATAGACCTGGCGGTCCTGTGTCTTAGTCATCTGCCGTATATCCTTCCTGTCCTTTATCCTGTCTTATCCGAAAATCTCCTCTGCCTTTTTCATGGCAGACTCGATTACCTTGTCCATATCGTAGTACTTATATTCTCCCAGACGGCCGCCAAGCAATACATGGGATTCGGCCCCTGCCAGTTCCTCATACTTCTGGTACAGCTCCTGGTTTTTCTGGTCATTCACCGGATAGTAGGGTTCCATGCCCTCCTGCCAGCTCACCGGATACTCCCTGGTAATCACTGTCTTTGGCTGTGTGCCGAACTCAAAATGCTTGTGCTCGATTACCCTGGTATAGGGTGTTTCCCGGTCCGTATAATTCACCACCGCCACTCCCTGGTGGTTCTCCTGGTCCAGCACCTGGGACTCAAAGCGCAGGCTGCGGTACTCCAGCTTGCCGAACCGGTAGCCGTAAAAAGCGTCAATGGTGCCCGTGTATACCACGGTCTCCCCCAGGCTGTCATAGTGTTCCCTGTGTTCCAGGTAATCCACGGAAGTCTCTATATCACAGCCCTCAAACAGCTTCTCCACGATGACATTATATCCCCCTATGGGAATCCCCTGATAGGGGTCATTGAAATAATTGTTGTCGTAGATATACCGCACAGGTATACGTTTGATGATAAAGGCCGGAAGCTCCCTGCAATCCCTGCCCCACTGCTTTTCCGTATACCCTTTTATCAGTTTTTCGTACAATTCCCTTCCCACCAGACGGATGGCCTGTTCCTCCAGGTTCTTTGGCTCACCTGTAATCTCCGACCTCTGCTTTTCGATGATGGCCTTGGCCTCATCCGGTGTGGATATGCCCCACATGCGGCTGAAGGTATTCATGTTAAAGGGCATGTTGTACATCTGTCCCTTATAGTTAGCCACCGGGCTGTTGGTGTAGCGGTTGAACTCCGCCAGGGAATTCACTAATTCCCACACCTTCCTGTTGCCCGTATGGAAAATATGGGCGCCGTACTTGTGCACATGAATGCCCTCCACGTCCTCGCAGTACACGTTTCCGCCTATGTGGTCCCTCTTCTCCACCACCAGACAGCGCTTTTTGTTCTTTCTGGCGTACCAGGCAAACACACCTGCATACAGACCGCTTCCCACCAATATATAATCGTATTTTTTCATATCCGGATATGCTCCTTTGCTTCTCGCTCTCTTTGCTTTCACAATTGTACTATGTTTCACCGGAAATGTAAATGGATTATGTCCCCGGGCGTGCCCGCGCTGGAGATTAACGCCGGCGGACGGTGGGGGCG
>JAJQEA010000119.1 GCA_021201905.1 Clostridia bacterium | reverse complement strand
CCCGGGAACCGTCTCAGACTCCGGCAGACCTGGCGGCCTCCTGCGGACGTCTGTACCGGCAGATATTCCGGAACAATGAAAAGACGAAATTGAAGCTGGTAAATTCCATGTGGCTAAAGGAGGGGGCCCCGTTAAACGATTCCTTCAGGAGAACGTCGGAAAACGAGTATTATGCGTCTGTTTTCCGGGCGGATTTTGGAAACCCGGACCTTCCTGCCATTGTGAAACAGTGGATTGGCTGGCAGACAGACCAGGCCATTTCCATGGACATGGCATCTGCCTCCGGTGAAAGCATGAAACTTGTGAATGCCGTGAATTATCAGGCCCAGTGGACAGGGGGATTCAGGGCTGAGGACAATATGACAGATGTGTTTCACCTTGACGGCGGACAGGATATAACCTGCCAGTATATGACAGGGCATTGGAACGGCTCTTATTACCAGGGCCAGGGCTTTCTTCGCGCCACACTCTCCCTTACGGATAATGCATCCATGACAGTTATCCTGCCTGACCAGGGGGTGACAATCCGGGAACTGCTGTCCTCAGAACAATATACCAGGGAGATGTTTGGCCGGATGGACGGGCTTGAATCCTATGGAGGAATTTACTGGAAGCTTCCTAAATTCCAGGCCGCCACCACAGTGGACCTGGGACCCTCTCTGGCCGGACTGGGGCTGACCGACGCGTTTGACGCTGGCCGGGCGGATTTTACAGGTATTACAGGTGAGAGTTTTTCGCTTTCCGGTGTGATCCAGTCCACTGCGTTCAGCGTCAATGAAAATGGCGTGGGGCCATGTTCGGAGAAAGGAGAAGCGGAGTTTGCGGGATTGTATTCAGGTGAGACAGCCGTGCAGATGGACCTTAACAGGCCGTTTTTATATGCGGTCACTGTATATCAGGGCGTGCCCTTGTATATTGGGGTGTGTAATCATCCCACGGTGATCAACCCTTAAATTTCCTTTCCGCCAGCTTTTGACAGCGGGCCGTGTCCGCCTCATCCGGCAAATAGGGGAAGAAGGACTTTATGGAACCGTAAATATTTTATTTGTAACAGTCCGTGAATCTGTTTGAATTCCCTCCTTTATTTGGTATAATCGGAGTAGTACATTTAAGAAAAGCTGGTGCATGCCATTGATGAATCAAACATCTTCTGCCTGTCTGTTACGGGCCATTCTGTTCCTGACCGTCACAGCCTTTTTATGCCTGGGCCATCCCGGGGCGTCAAGCGGTGCCCTGGATTCCCAGGCTGTTTCCCGTTCATACAGTGAATACAGGCAGCGCCTTGACGCGGTCAGCCAGACTGGGGATATTGAAAGGGAAGGGTTTGATGTGGTGGACACCCAGGTATTCCCTGTGGCCATGAAGGGAGAGGGGGAGGTGTCCTTTATACCGGCCTTTGACAGGGAGTCCAACCGGCTGGCGCTTTTCTTTGCCAGGGCGGACGGAACCATGGCCTATAAGACGGACCAGCTGGAGACAAATAACCGGATCAGGGGGCAGCTCAGACAGCCGGACAGCCGGGTGGCCGCCGTGTCCTTCCAGGATATGGACGGGGACGGACTGGCGGATATCGTGCTCATTACCGCCTGTGCCAATGAAGGATCCAAAGGACAGGGAAAGCCTTACAAGGTGGGGGATGTGCTGTTCCAGAAAAATGGGGCTTTTTACAGGGATTACAGACTCTCTGAGAAGATAAACCGTTTTGGCATGAATAAAAGCATCCGTTTCATCACATCGTTTGTCCGGGACGGATACTCCACAGAGTTTCTGTACACAGCCACCACCAAGGATGAGCTTTTGTCCCACGGGATGACGGTCATCGCAGAGCAGAGCCATTCCAGCCATTTTGAGAAATTCGGCCGCCTTTTTGTTGTTCCGGGTACCTACCGGATGGCGGAGTACACTGTATTTATGCTGTATCTGGTGAATGAACAGGGCTATATTGTCTGGAGCTTCCAGCCCATGGGAGAATACGAGCATCTCTATGCGTTAAAGGGTGTTACCTGCGGGGATATAGACGGGGACGGACTGAAGGACATTGTCATACTGGCGGATTACAGCTATGAGGGAAGTGACGGCGGGCAGGTTGTGGAGGGAAGCTATTCCATTTACTATCAGCGGACCGGCGGATTTTTTGAAGATACGGACATGAAGCAGACAATTACGTTAGAGGAAGGCGATACCCTGGAGGGCTTGACGGACAGGGCCCGCGCATATTGGGGGTGGAGGTCAGAACCATGATAAAAGTACTGATTGTAGATGATGAAAAACCAATTTGTGATTTGATTGATTTAAACCTGTCGGCCAGCGGTTACCAGTGTACGGCTGTCCAGGACGGAGTGGAAGCGCTCCGGCTCATAGAGAACCAGTTTTTCGACCTGATTCTGCTGGATATCATGCTGCCGGGGGTGGATGGCTACGATATCATGAGCTACATCCGCCCCATGGACATACCGGTGATATTCATAACCGCCAGACATGAGGTAAAGGACAGGGTAAAGGGACTGCGCCTGGGCGCCGACGATTATCTGGTGAAACCCTTTGATGTGGTGGAGCTGGTGGCCAGGGTGGAGGCTGTGCTCCGCAGGTACAATAAGACGGAGCGTCTGCTGACAGCCGGCGACGTGACCGTGGATGTGGAGGCCCGCAGGGTCACCAGAGCCGGCAGGAATGTGGAGCTGACCAACAAGGAATTCGGGCTTCTGGTACTTTTTATACAAAATAAGAATGTGGCTCTTTTCAGGGAAACCCTGTACGAAAAGGTCTGGGAAGGGGAATACTCCGGGGACAGCCGCACCCTGGATCTGCATGTGCAGCGGCTGAGAAGAAAACTGGGATGGGAAAATAATCTGGTGGCAGTGTACAAGGTGGGATACCGCCTAGAGGTGGCTCAATGAAATTTTCGTTCAAACTCCTGCTGTGGACCATGATTGTCATGGCCCTGGGTTTTGGGTTCAGCGGATTTTATTTTGTCAATTACGTGTTTCAGACTTCCATGGACCGGGAAATTAACCAGGCTCTGGATGAGAGCAGCATTCTCCGTTTTGCATTTGAGACAGCCGCCCTCAATGTGCCTGCAAAGTATGATGTGCTCCAGGATACCACGGTGAGTCAGATAGCGTCCAATCTGGAGGCGGGAGGCAAGAGTTCCAGCCGCCTGCTGCGTATTTGTGACGAGCAGAAAAATGTGCTCTATGCCAGCGCCGGATTTGGCGGCGGAGAGGGGCTGTTGGACCGGACAGGCCAGGATACCAGGACATACAGGGTCATAGAACAGGATGGGGCATATTACATACAGACAGGCATTGCCGTCAATGCCCTGGACCGGGTGCTGTACCTGGAGACCATGAAGGACGTGTCAGAAGTGTTTCGGGACAGGTCCCTGGGCTTCTCTGTCTACCGCAGGGTGACCGTGGCCATGCTGCTGTGCGGCACGGCTGTCATGTATCTCATCGCATCCTTTCTGACCAGGCCCATCCGCCTGCTGACCAGGGCTACCAAGCGCATGGCCTCCGGTGACTATCATCACAGGGCAAGGAAAGTCAGCAGCGACGAACTGGGGCAGCTCACAACGGATTTTAACCAGATGGCCAATGCCCTGGAGGATAACATCAACCAGCTGGAGGATGAGATTCAGGCCAGGGAGGACTTTGTGGCTGCGTTTGCCCATGAGCTCAAGACGCCGCTGACCTCCATCATCGGCTATGCGGATGCCCTGCGCTCCCGCAGGCTGGATGAAGAAAAACAGTTTATGTCCGCCAATTATATTTACACGGAGGGGAAACGGCTGGAGGCCATGTCCTTCCGCCTGCTGGACATCATGGTCACCAGGAGGGGAGAGGTGGAATTTACCATGGTGTCCGCGGAATCCCTGTTCCTGTACCTGTATGACATGTACGTGATTAACAAAAGCATGAAAATATATTTTAACTATGATGACGGCATGATGAGGGCGGAGTCCAATCTGATTAAGTCTGTGCTTATGAACCTGCTGGACAATGCCTTCAAAGCGTCCGAGGCGGACGGCGTCATCGAGGTCTACGGCCGTCTGATGAAGGACGGATACTGTTTTGAGGTGAAGGATCACGGAGTGGGCATACCCAAGGAGGAGCTGCACAAGATTACCAAGGCATTTTACATGGTTGACAAGTCCAGGTCCAGAAGCCGTAACGGGGCAGGGCTGGGACTGGCTCTGTGTGCGGAAATACTGGAGCTGCACAAAAGCCGCCTGAATATAAGGAGTGAGCTGGGGAAGGGAACCACCATGAGCTTTACCCTGCCCCTCTGGAAGGAGGACCAGTCATGAGAAGAATGGCAGCAAATCTGTTATTCCTGCTGTTTGCGGGCCTGATTATGGCCCTGTCCATCTGCGGTCCTGAGATGCTGACCAGATACAGGGACAGGACCATGCTGGGGGAGATACATGCCATGACAGCAGATACGGAAGGAGAGGGGTACCGCTATACATTAAGCGCCGCTGAAAAGCTCCATATATTGTCAGAAAGCCTGGACAGCCAGGCGGAATATGAGACCTTGGAAGGAGCCTATGCATTTGTGATGAATCACAGGGGGCCTTCCGGCCAGGAAATCACGGATTCCCAGATTTACGAGACATGTAACCCGGGACTGGAGGAGCTGAAGAAGCTGGGAATCCTGCCTGAATCCGTGCGTCCTGTGGGACCGGACGCCTATGACGCTGTCCTCTATTCTGCCATCGACGTGCTGGAGCCCAGGAACAATGTGGCAGTATGGAAACTGAGCCTTGTAAGCAGCCAGAAACATACGGACAAGGAAAACCGTCTCATGGACGCATACATTGATGGGGATAACGGTAAGATTTACGAATTTTATGCCAGGACCCCCAGGCTGTGGGACGAGATGGATCCGGATCAGATTGTGGATACATGGAGCTCCTATATGGGGCTGGGGAAGCCGTCGGCCTACGGGGACCAGAACCCGTTAATGGAAGCAACCCCGTACTTTAAAAAATATGTTTTCAGCGAAGGGGAGGAGGAAGAAACCATAGTGACGGTCGGCTTTTATGAAGGAATCAATGAATTGTTCCTGAAAATTTCCAGATGATGCAACTTTGATGCAAAAATGATGATAATATGATGCCGCTCTTGTGTATGCTGATTGCAGTACACAAGAGCTTTTTACATGAAAAGGACAGGCATCATGGACAGAATAGGGATAAAACCGCCGGATTATGGCGGACAGAGGGAAGCTGGGAGGCAGGGAGAACCGGAAGTAGGGGCGGTATCTCAGCGCTTTGCGGCACCGGGAAGACAGGGAAAACCCGGCAGGCAGACGGAGCGCAGAAGGCAGGCCAGACGGCGGGCCAGGAGAAGGGCGTTTTTTCTGGCAGCGGCAGAATTGGCGGCAGGCGTATGCATGACCATGGCAGTGATGGCTATGGTCGTGCCGGAGAAACGGGAGCCTGGATTGGAAAGGATAGAACTGGAAAGGACAGAAACAGGAAAGGCAGAACCGGGAAGGACAGAACTGGAAAGGACAGAACCGGAAAGGGCAGAGGCAGAAGGCGTGGAAACGGGGTGGACAGGAATCCTATACCGTATAGTGGAAGAGACTTCTGGCCTGCAAAAGTCCATAAGAGGTGAAGGAGAATACCCGCTTTCTTTTTGGGGCAATCCGGATTCTGTATATACAGGTCCTCCCGTCATTGCAGTGGATGCGGGCCACGGAGGTGAGGATGAAGGCGCCAGCAGGGAAGGCGTGATGGAAAAGGATATCAACCTGGCCATTGCGGGGCGGCTGAAGGTGAAGCTGGAGGATATGGGATATACTGTTATGATGGTGCGGGAGGACGATACATACCATTCAAAAGAAGATCGGGTGGAGGCAGCACACAAGGCCCGGGCCAGCGCTTATGTCAGAATTCATCAGAATACATGGGAGGACGCCCAGGCCAGGGGAATAGAGACCTGGTACTCAGGAAAGGACGGAGCCCAGGACAGCAGGCGTTTGGCCGCCCTGGTCCATAAGGAAACAGTCAGCAGTACAGGGGCAGAGGCCCGTGAACTGAGAGGGGATTCAGAATTTACAGTCACCAGCCAGACCCTGGCTCCGGCCTGCCTTATTGAGACGGGATTTCTGTCTAATCCCCGGGAGAGGGAATGCCTGGCAGACCCGGAGTACCAGGAAAAACTGGCAGGAGGCATTGCCAAAGGCATTGATTTATATTTTAACCCGAAAACAATGTATCTCACCTTTGACGACGGTCCATCCGCTGAAAACACCAGCGCTGTGCTGGATGTGCTGAAAGCCAGGAATATAAAAGCCACCTTCTTCGTGGTGGGGGAAAATGTCAGGAAACACCCCGATGTGGCAAAAAGAATCGTGGCAGAGGGACACACCATTGGCATCCATTGCAACCGTCATGACTACAAGGAGCTCTACGAGAGCAGGGACAGCTATCTGGCGGATTTTGAGGAGGCTTACAGGGCTGTTCTGGAGGTTACCGGGGTAAGGCCGGTCCTTTACCGGTTTCCCGGAGGCAGCATCAATGGCTATAACCGGAAGGTTTACAAGGAAATTATAGCCGAGATGGACGCGTGGGGATTTATTTATTTTGACTGGAATGCCAGTCTGGACGATGCGCTGAAAAAGTCCCAGCCCCAGGAGCTGATTGACAATGCAAAAAAAAACCACTTTGGGAAGACAGCAGGTAGTACTGCTGGCCCATGACATGGTCCACAGCACCTCCCTTTGTCTGGATGGTCTCATTGACCAGCTTCCGGAATATCGGATGGAGCCGCTGACGCCGGAGGTGGCGCCGGTTCGGTTTAAGGAGTAAGGTGGTGCCATTGTGCACGGGTAGTTAGTCAAGGGGACGGATGACCCTGGCGGGATTGCCTACCGCCAGGGAATTGGATGGGATATCCTTAGTTACAATGCTGCCTGAACCTATAATTACATTATCTCCGATAGAAACGCCTGGATTGATGATGGCACCGCATCCAATCCACACATCGTTGCCAATGGTCACAGGTTTGGCATATTCCAAATCCCTGGAACGGAGCTTTCTGTCCTGGGGATGGTTCACGGTAATGATACTGACGTTGGGGCCAATCAGACAGTGGTGTCCAATGATAACCTTATTGCAGTCCAGTATGGTCAGATTATAGTTAGCATAAAAATGACTGCCAATATGAATGTTGTAGCCAAAGTCACAATGAAATGGCGGTTCAATGCAGGCATCCTTTGGCGGATGATTTAGGATTTGCTTCAGGAGTTTCCTGCGTTTCTTACGTTTGTCCGGAGACAGTTGATTATATTGATGAAGCAGCATCTGGACTTTCAGGTGTTCTTCCAGTAATAAAGGATCTTGATTATAATATAACTGTCCATCTAAACGTTTCGATTTTTCGGCATTTATCATAGCCACTCCCCCTGGTTGTAAGATATAATTATTGATTCTAACATGAATAAACGAATAAAACAAGAAAAATTATTGTATAAAATGTATAATATTATCCGTTGACAAGTTGGAAAATTGTGTTATAATCGAATTATCGAAACGTTTTTATGTAACTAGGAGGAAAATGAATGGAAAAGAGAGCTACAATCAAAGATGTAGCTAGACTAGCAGGTGTTTCCATATCAACAGCATCCCTGGCCATTAATGGGAAAGAGGGGGTTACAGACAAGACCAGGAAGATGGTATTGGATGCAGTGGAGGAGCTGTCATACCAGCCCAACAATGCTGCGCGTAATCTTAGAACATCCGGAACAAAAGTGATTGGCCTGCTTATACCGGATGTGAGGAACTGCTTTTATAGTGAGATTACAGAATACATACGAAGGGAAGTGGAAAGTTACGGCTTTTTCCTTATATTGGGGATTACCGGGAACAGCAGTAACAATGAGAAAAAGTATATTTCTGAATTCATTTCAAGAAAAGTTGACGGGGTAATATGGGTCCCGCAGCTGACCTATGTCAATGATATTGAACATATGAAGAAGCTGGATGAATATGGAATACCCTATCTGTTCCTGGCAGCCTACTATGAGCAGAGCAGTGCGCCCTTTGTCATGTGCAATCTGAAAAAGGGGTCCTATTTGATGACGCAGTACCTGATTGAGCGGGATATCCACAACATCGTGATGCTGGTTGGCGACAGACGGGTGGATGAGACATATATCAGCGGTTATAAGATGGCATTAGAAGAAGCCGGTCTTGTTTATTCCGAGTCCAATGTTTATGAGAGTACCTATCATTTTGATGATGTGCAGAAGCTGGCCATGGAGATATTGAAGGAGAGGCCGGAAGCAATCATGACTAACAGTGATTTTACGGCTTGTGCGGTGCTTCAGGCAGCCAGAATTAAAGGCTTATCCATTCCGAGGGATTTGTCTGTATGCGGTTATGATGATGTCATATACGCTACAATTAACCAGATTCCGCTGACAACCGTGCGCCAGCCTATTGAACGCATGTGCAAGCTGGCAGTCAACAACCTGATGAATCTTTTGCAGTATAGCATTGTTCCTGATTCAGTTATTCTGGAGCCATCATTGATTATCAGAGACACTGTCAAACGATAAAGAATTAAGGTGTTTAGGAAACACCCTAATGTTTACCTAAAAATCGAAACGTTTCGAATCATTTTCCTGCCGAAAAAGGAGGTATATTCATGAAGAAAAAGATGGTAGCAATGTTGTTGTTTCTTTCACTTATGGGGACATTGGCTGGATGCTCTGCTTCGGGTGGAAATGCAGGCGACAAGGCTGAACAGAAGAATACGGATACAGCCGCCGCATCCGGAGAGGATAAAAAGGCAGACTCCGGTATGGAGTTTGTGTATGTGACACAGGACAGCGCCAATCCGTATTTTATTCAGGTTTATGATGGATTCCAGTCAAAATGTGCAGAGCTGGGAATTAAAACCCAGATTTTGGATTCCAAATATGATGTAGCCACACAGGTATCCTATGTAGAGGATGCGGTACAGCGTGAGGTGGACGGAATCATGATATCACCTTTGGATGAGAATGCCCTCAAAACCGTGGTGGATCAGGCCAAGGAAAAGGGAATCGTGGTCTCCGCAGAGGCACAGCCTGTCAGCAATGCACAAATTGACGGTTCTCTGGATGAATATAACATAGGATATGCAATTGGCAGTGCAGCCGCTGAGTGGATTAAAGCAGAACAGGGCGGAAAAGGAAGAGCACTGATTCTTGCCCAGGATGATGTGGAGGCCGTCATCCGAAGGGGAGACGGCATCAATGACGGTATTTTGGAGAATGCCCCGGAGGCAGAGGTGGCGGCCAGACAGAACGCCAGTAATACAGACCTGGGGATGAAGGTGACGGAGTCCGTCCTGCTGGCAAAGCCTGAGGTAAATGTGATTTGCGCCTGCGATGACTTTACGGCAATCGGCGCGTACGAAGCAGTATCAGCCATGCAGAACATTCCGGATAATTTTTATATCGGCGGCTGCGATGCAACGGATGAGGGAAAAGAAAAAATGAAGGCTGAAAACAGTGTCTACAGATCATCCTGCAACCTGTTCCCATATGAAGCAGGGGAGGACCTGGCTGAGGCTATGTATAAATACTTGACAGAAAAACAGGAGGATGCAGTGGTTCAGAGAAGGTATGAACCAGTCTGGCAGAAAGATGTGGTTGGGAACTAGCCATGATGAAGTGCGTGGAATGATGGAGGAAGTGGATGAATGAACAATCGGTTAGAGGAAAAGCCTCAAATTGATGATACAGATATAATTCTGGAAGTCCATAAGATTTCCAAGCGGTTCGGGGGAATCAAGGCCCTTAATAATATTGATTTTTCTGTCAGAAGGGGAGAGGTACACGCTCTGGTCGGGGAAAACGGGGCGGGGAAGAGCACCTTTATTAAGATTCTTACAGGCGCTCACGCACCCAGCGAAGGTAAAATTATGTTTGACGGGAAGGAATATAGCGGATTGACCCCCGCGCTGGCACTGGATGCAGGTATAACAGCCATTTATCAGGAATTTAATCTGATTCCGTTCCTGTCTGTAAGTGAGAATATTTATTTTGGCCGCGAGCTTATGAAACAGGGCTTTTTGGATTATGAGCAGATGAATGAAAATACAAAAAAGATGTTTGAAGAAATTGGAACGACCATTAATCCTAAAATCCGTGTCCAGAGGCTGGGGATTGCACAGCAGCAGCTAGTGGAAATCGTAAAGGCTATCTCGAAAAACGCAAAATTGATTATTATGGATGAACCGTCTGCACCTCTGACAGAGCAGGAGACAGAGACACTCCATACAATTATAAGGCAGTTAAAGGAGAAAGGAATTACTATCATTTATATTTCCCACAGGATGGAGGAAATTTTTGAAATATGCGACCGCGTATCAGTTTTTCGGGATGGGGAATACATATCCACCCATCCGGTTGCCGAGACCAGCCGTGAGTCTCTGATTGCAGATATGGTGGGAAGGGAGATGGGAGAGACATTTCCTGATTTAGGCCACATAAACGGAGAGCGGATTCTGGAGGTAAGCCATGTAAGCAACAGAAGGCTGAAGGATGTGTCGCTGGTTTTAAGAAAGGGGGAGATACTGGGAATCGGAGGTTTAGTGGGCGCCGGAAGGACCGAACTTCTCAGGGCGATCTATGGGGCGGATGAAATTACGGAAGGTGAAATCCGGTTGAAGGGAAAACAAATAAACATAACCTCGCCGGCAGTGGCCCTGAAAAACAGTATTGCTCTTTTGCCGGAGGACAGGAAACAGCAGGGGGTAATCATGGGGATGAGCATAGAGCACAATATATCATTTGCCATTCTGGACAGATTAACCCGCTTTGCCATAATTAAAAAGAAGCAGGAAAAAGATATCTGCAATAAGCTGGTTGCCGACCTTTCCATAAAAATAAGCTCGCTTCTGCAGCCTGTAAAAAATCTGTCTGGAGGAAACCAGCAGAAGGTAGTTCTTGCAAAATGCCTTGCAACGGAATGTAATGTGTTGTTTATTGACGAACCGACAAGAGGAATTGATGTAGGGGCCAAGCAGGAAATCTATAAAATCATGTGCCAGCTGGCTGACAATGGAACCAGCATCATAATGGTATCATCGGAGATGTCGGAGCTGATTGGAATGTCGGACAGGATTATCGTGATGAAGGAGGGGCAGGTTGTGAAGGAATTGATGCCTGAAGAATATTCACAGGAATTGATTCTGAATTATGCAGCTTTATAGAAGGGGTATTCATATGAAGAGTAAAATGAATATTAATACGTTTATTGCGGAATATGCCATTATCATTATTTTTATTGTACTTTTTTGCGGCAATGAGCATATTTGCACCTAATTTTTTAACAGGCAGCAACATTGCCAATGTGTTAAGACAGGTATCCATCAATGGAATCTGTGCCATTGGCATGACCTTTGTCATCCTGACCGGAGGCATAGACCTGTCGGTGGGGGCAATCATAGGGGTAAGCGGCGTCCTGACAGCAATGATGATGATAAACAATGTTAATCCAATCATTGCGTCCCTGATTTCCCTGGCCTTATGTACCCTTATAGGGTTTGCTACCGGGCTTGTTATCAGTCACATAGGGATACCGCCCATGGTTGCAACTATGGGAACCATGACTTCCTTACGCGGCGTGGCGTATCTGATAACAGGAGGAACCCCGGTATTTGGATTCGATTCACGGTATGCCGTTATTGGGCAGGGCTATGTGGGAGCAGTCCCCATACCGGTTATCATACTTGTTCTGTCATTTGCTGCAGGCATATTCTTCCTGTCAAAGACGAGACACAGCAGATACATATACGGTGTAGGGGGAAATGAGGAGGTAGCCAGGCTGTCCGGTATCAGCGTTCACAGAATCAAGGCATTTGTGTATGCGGTAAGCGGATTCTGCAGTGCGCTGGCAGGATTAGTTATGCTGGGACGTCTCAACAGCGGACAGCCCAGGGCTGGCGAGAGCTATGAGATGGATGTCATCACGACGGTTGTGCTGGGCGGCGTCAGTCTTACCGGCGGTGTCGGAAAAATCAGCCATGTGGTATTTGGTGTATTGATTATAGGTGTTCTTACCAATGGAATGACAATGATGGCGGTAGATGATTACTGGCAGCGGGTGGTAAAAGGATTGGTGCTGCTATTGGCAGTGGGATTTGACCGTTTCATACAGAAACGTCAGCAGAAATCCGAGTAGATAGCAAGCTGTGCGGATGTAGTGAATACTATTTTGAAAACAGGAGGGACTGAATTATGATGATAAGGCCGAAGATGGGATTTATCATGTTTGGAGTACATAAGGATGGGTTAAAAGACCCTTTGGGAGTGCCGTTCATTAACCAGAAAATTATAGATGAATCCAAGGCCGCCATTGAGGCCAAGGGAGTAGAACTGGCAGAAAATGAGATTGTAGTGGCCTATAAGCAGGAAGCCCGGGAGGCGCTTGCCAAATTAAAACATGATGACAGCGTGGACGGAGTGATTCTTTTTTCCGGAACCTGGGTATGGGCCTCGGAAATCGTGGCAGCGGTAAGGGACTTTGAACGTGCGGGCAAGGGGGTTATTATCTGGACAGTACCAGGCTCCCAGGGATGGAGGTTGGTGGGAACCCTGGCCTTAGGGGCATCCTTTAAGGAAATCGGAATGAAGTACCGCTCTGTGTATGGAAGTGACGATGATACGGTCGAAAAGGTGGCATGCTTTTCAAGGGCGTGCGCACTGCGTAATAAGCTGAATATGACCACCATAGGAGCCTTTGGTGGCAGAGGAATGGGATTGACCTGCGGATGTGCGGATCCGTCACAATTCATGAGAGAGTTTGGCGTGGACATTGATTCCAGAGATTCCATGGATATACTGAAGGCTGCCGAAGAAGTAACAGAGGAAGAAATCCAGGAAG
Source organism: Clostridia bacterium (assembly GCA_021201905.1). GTDB lineage: Bacteria > Bacillota > Clostridia > Lachnospirales > Lachnospiraceae > Enterocloster. The sequence continues at coordinate 7,195 of JAJQEA010000119.1, read as the reverse complement.
TAAAAGAAAATTTGATTAAGCCTTATTTTCAGGAGCTGCCCCCGGATGACGATTGTACGGAGCGTTCAATCAGACTGTATTTGGCAGTAAAGAAGGTAATTGAACAAGAGAAGTTTGATATGTATGTCATTCAGTCATTTCCCGGCCTGGCGGAGGAATATGCTGCCAGCTGCTTTACACAGAGCATGATGCTGCAACAGGGAATCCCCACGGCTACGCTGTGTGATTATAATAATGTGCTCACCGTATTCCTGTTAAGTAATCTGACCCCGGATCCAGTGTATTATGGTGATTTCCAATGCATTGATAAAGAGAAAAAAGTGGTTAAGGTGATTGGTGACGGTGCCTGCGCTCCCTCTCTGGCAGGGCCGGAAAAGGCCAGATTTGCGCACCATGGATTGCCTACAGAGGGTTCGGCAGGAGGTCTGTCTGTAGAAGCAGTGCTAAAACCCGGAAAGGTTGTAATGGGACGCATCGGGCGTGATAACGGAAGGTTTGAGATGATTCTCCACCGTGGACAGGTTTACACGCCGGATCCGGATGATTTGAAGGCCCAGCGGACGGAATCAGGTATGTGGTTCTGGCCTCACGCTTTTATCAAGATGGACGTGGACTATGATTATGGTGTCCAGGTATGGGACAGTGAATATATTACCCTGGCCTATGGAGACGAAGAAATCTATGGAGCCCTGAAAGAGTTTTGTTACTTAACGGATATTAAACTGATTGAAATGTAAACAGAAACCGGCCTGTGCTGTAGGGCAGGGGCCGGGAAGCCGGGAGTCTAAGCCATGATAAAAAAACAAGATTTATATAAATGGTGCAGCATACCTGCGGAAGAATTGGAGTCCCATCCTGAGTTGGTCACGCGGTTCAGAATGGTAAAGGATTCCTGTGAAATGGGAAGGTTGATGGCCAGAGAACTTGCTGATGAAATCGAACTTGCAGGCAGAAAAGGTAGGAAATTTCGCGCCATCGTCCCATGCGGACCAAAATGCTGGTATGAACCATTTGCTGAGTATGTAAATGAGAACCGGATAAATATGAAGCATGTAACTATATTCCATATGGATGAATGTCTGGACTGGCAGGGAAATCTGTTGGACAAGGACGATCCCTATAATTTCAGGACATTCATGCTTCGCGAATTTTACGGTCCTATTGCTCCGGATTTAAACATACCTGAAGCAAACAGGAATTTCCTGACCCCTCAAAACATGTATGAAATAAAAGAAAAGATTGCAGAGGAACCTGTGGATTATACACTTGGAGGATGGGGGCAGGATGGGCACATAGCCTACAACCAGAGCAGAAGACATCCTTTTTCTCATCTTACCATAGAGGAATTGAAGGAATCCAGTATCCGCATCCAGGAGAATAACCTGGACACCATCATTACCTTGGGACAAAGGTCCTATGGGGCAGCATATCAGTTTGTCCCTCCCATGTCCATTACACTTGGAATCAGGGAGTGTCTGTCAGCAAAGAAGATCAGACTGTACAGCGATACAGGTTCCTGGAAACAAACAGCCTTAAGAGTGGCCCTGTTTTCGGAGAAGGATTCGGAGTATCCCATGACGCTTCTGCAGGAACATGGGGATGCCATAATTACCGCTACCTATGAGACGGCCAACCATCCCATATCAAGGCATCCGGAATGGAAATTTGCAGGAGTAAATGTATGAGAAAACTGAAATACGATTACGTGGTGGGAACCGGAGGGATAGGTTCGGGAATTCTGTTCCGTTTTTCAGATAACATTACTTTGGGAAGGAATGAGTCAAGGTTGGCAGAGCTTATGGATGTGCGGGACTTCTGTAAGCTTCATATCATTCTTCATTATGTTATAACCTATCTGAATAAAAGTATACCGGTCTATGCAATCGGCAGGGTTGGGGATGACGTCAGCGGCAGAGAGGTCTTGGGACTGATGGAACAGTACGGGATTAACTGCAGGTATGTAAATGTTGATTCCCATGAAAAGACCATGTATTCAGTATGCTTTGTATATCCTGACAGTGACGGTGGTAATATTACAACCAGCAATAGTGCCAGCGGCAATATGCGGGCAGAGGATATAGCAGCTTTCTTTGAGCAGGAACCGCTAAAAGGCAGGAGACTTGTATTGGCGGCTCCAGAGGTTCCTTTGGATGTCCGCCTGTATCTGTTGAAAAAGGGAAGGGAGAATTCCTGCTTTAATGTTGCGTCATTTACTTCCGACGAGATGGAGGAATGCATAAGTACAGGCGCTTTCCGGTATGTGGACTTGCTGGCTATCAACAAGCATGAGATGGAAACGCTTGTGACTGCAAGCGGTGTGGAAGCTGAAAGCGGCGCGCCGGAATGTTATGGATTTCTGCGCTGTCAGAATCCTGGAATACAGTTGATTGTAACACAGGGAGGTGAAGGCGCCCAGTTCTTTTCCGATGGCTACAGTGAACGGATACCAGCCATATGGAAACCGGTTAACAGTACGGCTGGGGCAGGAGACTGTTTTCTCGCCACTGTCATCAGCGGCTTAATATGCGGAGTTCCGTTTTATGAGCATGATTCCAGCGTAGGTCTGGGCGGATTGGCGGCTTTGGCATCTTCACTAAAAGTTACATGTAAGGATACCATCGACTTTACATTGGACAGGGAGCGCCTGAAAGAAGAGGCCGGCAAACTGGGCATTGATTTTTCAGATAAAATAAACAAACTGTTTTTTAACACAAACTAACAGGCTATGAGGAGGCTCCGGGATATCATCCCGGACCTTTTTTATATTTTCCAATAGTAAATAACTCCCATATATGATAGAATATAAATAAAATGTTAAGAACTCAGAATGACTCAAAACAAGGGGATGGAAAAGGGATGGATGGCGGCGTTAATTCATACCTGCTCTTTTTTTCGGCGGGTTATTATTTCCTTCTTCCGCTCTCCTGCGTGAAGCGGGTGACGGATATGAAGGAGAGGGACCCGCAGATGCCCCTGGCTGATTTTTTGGAGCTGCCGGAGGAAGGGGATTTGCCAGGCCAGGTCTATCTGATTATTGCGGACTGTGGTGACAGGGAGATCGGTATAGGGGCAGAGGAAGTGACAGGTCTTGTGCAGGTGGGGGAGGAGCGGATATATGACCTTCCTGAGGCGGTGAGAAGCAGCCGGAACCAGTATATGGACCGTATGGCGGCAGTGGATACGCAGGATGGAGAGGGAAAGCTGGCGTTTATCGTGGTCCCGGCTCTGCTTGCGTCATGGCCGGTGCTGTGAAGGAGACAGGATGATGGAGCTGGTAACCGTAAGGGACGGAAGCCGTACCGTGTATGTGGAAAAAAATCTTATCAAACAAGTGGTGATACATCCGCAGATACAGCAGGTGCCTGGGGCGCTTGCCCATATCTGCGGAATCATGCTGTATGAGAGGAATCCGGTTGTATTCTGCCGGCTGGGAGACAGCGGCAGCTGTACCTGCGGGTTTATCCTGGGACTTGGGGACGGGACCATGATAGGGCTTACCGGGGAGCTGGGGGTGGAAGAGACCGGTGAACCCGGTGAGATGGCCGAAGTAATGCCGGGAATATGGGAGAAAAAATGTGATACGATTGAATGACAGGGAATTCTGCGAGATTGTGGGTTACATCCGGGATCATTACGGCATAAACCTGGAAAAAAAGCAGGTGCTGATCGAGTGCAGGATGGCCAGGGAGCTGGAAAAGAGGGGACTCACCTCCTTTGCCCAGTATATGGAGCAGATGAGAAAGGACAGGACCGGTGAGATGGCCGGTGAGATGGTGAACCGCCTGACGACCAACTATACATATTTCATGAGGGAGCCGGCCCATTTTTCCATCCTGAATAATAAGATATTGCCGGAACTGTTTGAGAACCGGAAGCTGGGCATCTGTAACATATGGAATGCCGGCTGCTCCACTGGAGAAGAGGTCTATTCCATCGCCATGCTGATCCAGGATTACAGGGACAGGCTTGAGCGCATGCCGGCTGTGCGCATTCTTGCCACGGACATATCCGGAGAAGTATTGAAAAAGGCGGAAAAAGGGGTGTACCCGCTGAAGGAGATGGAAGACCTTCCGGAATTCTGGAAGAGGAAGTACTGTACAGTGGAGGACAGCCATACATTCCGGGTGGATGAGAAGTTAAAATATAACATCCGTTTCAGGCGGCACAACCTGATGGAGATGCCTCCGGGACCAGAGAAATTTGATTTGATATTATGCAGAAATGTGATGATTTATTTTGACCGGATATCCAGGGAGAAGCTTATAAGGCAGCTGGAACACTGCTTAAGCCCGGGCGGTTATCTGCTGGTGGGCCATGCAGAGCTTCTTTCCAGGGAAGAAACCAGGCTGGAGACTATATTTCCGGCAGTATATAAAAAACCTGTCAAAGAGGACGGGAACAGAGGGGGACTATATGGATAAGAAGATTCTGGTGGTAGACGATGCCATGTTCATGCGGAACATCATCCGCAGGATACTCAAGGAGAACGGATATACCCAGGTGTGGGAGGCGCAGGACGGGGAGCAGGCCATGGAGCTATTTCGGGAAGTCAGCCCGGATCTGGTGATTCTGGATATTACCATGCCGGGGCGTTCCGGCCTGGAGGTACTGCAGGATATGCTGGATCTGGTCCCGGATATCAGGGTTATCATGTGTTCCGCCGTAGGGCAGGAGATGATGATTCAGAAAGCCCTGACCGTAGGAGCCGTGGATTTTATTGTAAAGCCATTTAAACAGGATGAATTTTCCAGGGTAGTCAACCGCTGCCTGGAACAGTAGAAAAGTGGGGAAACAAAGGATGAGAGAACGGTTCAGGAACTATAAGACAGGCAGGAAGATGGTCATGGCATTTTTGTCCATTATCCTTTTGTATGTAGTGACAGTGACAGCGGCCATTGTCAATGTGGAGACGATATCGGCGCGCATGGAAACCATTTACGCGGACCAGTTTGCCAATGTGCAGTCGTCCCTGAGGATGACGGCCAACCTTCGGGCGGTGGGGAGAAATATCGCTATTTTGGCGGCCACGGACGGGCTGGGGGACGAGGATGAGTACCTTCAGAATACCAAGGCCCTGATTCAGGATGAAGAAGCAGCGTTGTCCGAGCTGTCCACAGGATATATCACAGCGCCGGAAAAAGTGAAGGAGCTGAATGAGAAATTCCGCACCCTGACTGAGACAAGAGACAGAATCATCACACTTCTTGAGGCAGGCCAGGATGAGAAGGTGCTGTCCTTATTTGCGGATGAGTATCTGCCACGTTCCAATGAAGTAAGGCTGGTGCTCTCAGAAGTGGCGGATTTGTCAACAGAAGAAACAGAGACAAGCATAGAGGCGGAACACCAGAGCAACCATCGGATCATAACCATGCTGGCGGCACTGTCGGCAGTATGTATCGCGGCCACCATTTTTATATGCGTCATAATTACAAGAAATATCGTGCGCCCCATCAATGAGGTGAAGGCGGCGGCCAATACCATCGCTAACGGGCACCTGAATATTGACCTCAGGTACAGGTCCGGGGACGAGCTGGGCCAGCTGGCGGATGATATCCGCCATACAGCTCAGGTCCTGCACAGCTACGTATCGGAGATACAAAGCGGACTGGCGGCCCTTGGGAACGGAAAGCTTAATTATCATTCCAACGTGGAGTTTAAAGGAGATTTTGTGGCGGTCAGCACCGGTCTTGAGGAGATTGGCCGTCTGCTGCGGATTTCCCTTCAACAGATTAACAGCAGTGCGGAACAGGTGTCATTGGGCTCAGAGCAGGTATCAAACAGCTCCCAGGCACTGGCGCAGGGAGCCTCTGAGCAGGCGGGGTCCATAGAGGAGCTGGCGGTCAGCATCAACGAGATTGCGGAGAGCGTAAAGAATAACGCTGACAGCGCCGTGGATTCCAGCAGGCAGGCAGCACTGGTGGGACAGAAGCTGGAGGAATGCGACGGGCAGATGGAGACCCTTACGAAAACCATACATGAGGTCAAGCACAATTCAGGACAGATAACAGGCATAGTCAGGCAGATTGAGGACATTGCCTTCCAGACCAATATACTGGCGCTCAATGCTGCTGTGGAAGCGGCCAGGGCAGGGGAGGCGGGCAGAGGATTCTCGGTTGTGGCGGAGGAGGTAAGGCGTCTGGCCACCAAGACCACAGGCGCGTCCAAGCTGACGGCTGAATTGATTGAGAAGAATTCCGATGCAGTGAGCGACGGCATGAAGGTGGTGAATTTAACGGCCCAAACCCTGAAGGCTTCCGTGGAGGGCGCCAGACAGGTGAGCCGTAAGATGGATAAGATTTCAGAGACATCCGTGCAGCAGGCGGATGCCATTACACAGATAAGAAAGAGCGTGGAACTGATTTCTGAGATTGTGCAGGGAAATTCAGCCACATCCGAAGAGAGCGCGGCAGCCAGCGAGGAATTGTCTGCCCAGGCCCAGTTGCTGAAGGAACTGGTAGAAAAGTTTGAATTTTGATAATGGGAGATACAGGGAATGGATGGTTATGGGCAGTTGGATGAGATATCCAGGGATATACTAAAAGAAATAGGAAACGTGGGGACAGGAAATGCGGTGACCTCACTGTCGCAGATGATGGAACAGCCCATTGAACTGGATATGCCTTCCCTGAAAGTGGTGAATTACCACAAGGTGCATGAGCTTCTGGCTCAGCCGGAGGAATTGCAGACAGGCATACTGATTGAAGTTATGGGACAGCTCAAGGGTATTTTTCTCTTCATGCTGAGCGAAACCTTTACCAAGACCGTGCTGAATACCATATTGGGGGAAGCTGAGCGGAACCTGACGTCTCTGGATGATATGGAGCGTTCCCTGATCAGTGAACTGGGGAACATCATGTGTGGTTCTTACATACGGGCACTGTCCCAGCTGATGGACATGGATATGGATGTGTCGGTGCCGGAGCTGTGCATTGACATGGGCGGGGCAATTCTCAGCTACCCCATGACCAGATGGGTAATTGTAAGCGATGACATACTTCTCATAGAAAATATATTCCACATGTCCGGGGAAACCTTTAAGGGGCGCATTCTCTTTCTTCCGGAGCAGGAAGATTTGGGAACTATGCTTTGCAGACTCAGGGAGTAGCGCCATGGATAAAATCATTGTGGGAATCGCGGAAGGAAAGATTGCCAGGGAAAACCAGGTGCTTGTATCCTATGCCCTCGGGTCCTGCGG
>JAJQEA010000373.1 GCA_021201905.1 Clostridia bacterium | reverse complement strand
TCTTAAAGAATCCCTTTTTTTCTTCCTTTTCACCGGCAGGCGCCTGCTCTGTGCCTTCTTCTGTGTCCTCCGGGGCGCCTTCCTGTGTCTCCGGGGTATCATGGGCAGCTTCCGTCTCCTTTGCCTCCCCGGTCCCGGCCTCAGAAGCCTGGTCCTTTGCCGCTTCCTGCTCTGTCTTCAGGGCCTCATCTTCCTTTTTTAACGTTTCGTCTTTCATATCTTCACTCACAGCTTATCACCTTTCATCTTTTTTAAATGCTGTATCCAGCTGATTCATCAGATTGCGCAGAGTCCCAAGAACCTTTTCATAATCCATCCGCTTGGGCCCTATGATACCGATGGTTCCCCGCAGGCCTCCTCCCAAATCGTAATTGACAGTGACCACACTGCAGTCCTTCATAGACTGCACCGGGCTCTCGTCACCGATATAAACCTGAATGCCCGCTTCTTCCTCTGTGCCGGAATTGACCTCCGCCACAAATTCCTGCAGCACTTCTTTATGTTCCAGTGTGTCAATGAGCCGGCTGGCTTTGTCGCCGTCCGAAAGCTCGGGGTACTTGAATATGTTGGTGGCTCCGCTGGTATAAATCTGCAGATCCTCCTCCCCTGCCTTGATGGCCTCCGCCACCTCGTTCAGGACCAGGTCCACCACCTGGCTGTGGTTTCCCGCATCGCCCTTCAGCTTGCTGATGACATCCAGGTTGATTTCCTCTATGGTCAGCCCGTTGAGGCTGCTGTTAAGCAGGATGTTCAGGTTGAGGAGCTCCTCGTCGCTGAGGTTATCCGCAATATCGATCATGGTGTTCTTGATGATATTGCCTTCCACCACCACAACAACCAAAAGCTTATGCTTCTCCATCTTGGAAAGCTGGATGAACTTAAGCTTTGTCTTGTGATAACTGGGGCCGCTGATCATGGTCGCGTAGTTGGTATTGGCGGCCAGCACCTGGGCCATCTTCTTAAGGACCAGTTCCAGCTTATCGACCTTCTGGACCATCATCTCCTTAAACTCGGTTACCTCGCTCTCCTTATCCACCATGATCTGGTCCACATAGAACCGGTACCCTTTGTCGGAAGGAATCCGCCCTGCCGAGGTATGGGGCTGTATGATATACCCCATCTCTTCCAGGTCTGACATCTCATTGCGGATGGTGGCAGAACTGAGCTTAAGGTCTGAATACTTGGAAATAGTCCTGGAGCCCACTGGCTCTCCGGTTTCCAGATATGTCTTGATGATGGCCTTCAGTATAGTGACCTTCCTGTCGTCCAGGAGTTCATCCAATGGCATCTGCTCACCTTCCTTTCTTCGGTTATTAGCACTCGACGTTCAGGAGTGCTAACATCTACATTCCATAATATATTCCTTCTGGAGTCATTTGTCAAGAGATAAATCCAAATTCTTTTCATATTATTTGCGCTTTCCCTTTACCCGCCGGCACATCATGTGCCATTTCCCTTTCATATCAACTGGATAATGGATTTCCGCCTCCACTTTTTACATAAATATCCCAAATTCACGGCTTTTTCTCTCCACTTTTTATACTCTTGTAACACTTGCTTAATTATTTTAACTTGACAAGTAACATTTTTGTAATATAATGAAAGTACAACTTGATAGAACATATAAAATCATAACAATGTTATAAGATTGCGAGGTCGTTGTATGCATTACTTTAAGAAAACCCTTCTGGCCGCAGCTTTGGCTGCATTCAGTCTCACGGCGGCGTTTCCGGCATTTGCCGACGAGCCCGTGGGGACGAATGTGACCGTAGTGGAGGCCAGTACGTCAGATACGCCGGATGACGGGGCCCAGGATGTCCAGGAGCCTCAGGAAACCGCAGGTTCCAGGGAGTCCAAAGGCCACAGAGCCGCTGTCATTCACGGAGAGGATGATACAACCAAGGGACCAGGCGTCCAAAAAAGAGGAGAAAAAGGAAGCTCCGGCCCCCAAGGAAACATCCCTTGGACGGTTTACCATCACAGGATACTGCGGCTGCGAGCTGTGCTCCGGCGGTCATAACCTTACCTATTCCGGCACGGTTCCCACCCCAAACCACACCATTTCCGCTGATTTGAATTATTTTCCTCTTGGAACCAAGCTGAAAATCGACGGAACCGTCTACACGGTGGAGGATAAAGGTTCTTCTGTAAACGGTAACATTCTGGATATTTTTTACGGCTCCCACCAGGAAGCCCTGGCCAAAGGTACATACACCGCAGAGGTATTTTTAGTGCAGGATTGATGGAGAATTGATTCATGATGTGAGGATTAAATTACCAGGCATATGGGCCTGGTAATTTTTTTGCCCTTCTTCGGAAAACGGGGCGCCGGCGACGAAATATTTACCAAAAATCAGGTATATATGGATAGAAATGGCTATATTTCCATATTTTTCCTTGACAAGGTGAAAAAAATATGGTAAAAACTTGTTTATTGCTCATATATTACAAAAGTGTTACATATTATTTATTAATGTGTTAAAAATCTTTTTCTAATTATTACTTGAGCAATAGGAGGTATTACACCATGAAATTAAGACACTTACTGACCGGAGCCATCCTTACCGCCAGCCTGCTTGCGGCTACCGCCATCACAGCTCTTGCAGCAGCGCCAAAGGGAAGGTTCGAAACAGTGAACAGCACCACCATCAGCGGTTGGGCTTACAACAGCAGCGCCCCTGATGATGCGCTTAACGTACGGATATCCATCAAAGATAAGAATACAGGTGAGGAAGTTTTCTCTCAGAGAATGGCAGCCGGGGAATACAGCGATGAGCTGTATGGCAGCGGCAAGGGCAATGGCTGCCACGCCTTTACCCTCAACATGGACTGGAGCACCCTGCCCGATGGCGTCTATCTGGTAGAGGGCTACGTGGGAGACAGTGATTTCTCCAACCCCAGGACCTACACCAACGGCAATCCCGATGCCAGACAGGAAGCCCCTGCTGCCGGGGCCCAGAACCTGATTCCCCTGGGCGTATTCAAGACAACGGGGTACTGTCCCTGCAGAGCCTGTTCCGAGGGCTGGGGACGCCACACCTGCACCGGGGCTGTGGCCACTGCCGGCCACACCATTGCCGTGGATCCCAGGGTGATTCCCTATGGCTCCAAGGTCATGATCAACGGCGTGGTCTACACAGCGGAGGACCGCGGCGGTGCCGTCAGAGGCAATCACATCGACATCTTCTTCAACACCCATGCCGAGACACGCCAGCACGGCACCCAGAGCGCAGAGGTCTATCTGGTCCAGTCATAAGGCATACCTTGAGCAAAAAACAATCATTTACGGAAAGCAAAAGAACAACCTGGCAGGAGTCCCCAATGGCTCTTTCCAGGTTGTTCTTTTTACTTCCAAACTACAAGTTTAATTTTCATTGCACTCCCGCAGCTCCGTGCCGTGATAGAAAAAGTCCAGGATCTGCTTGTAGCCTTTTCCCGTCTTTGCCATGCCCTGGGCCCCATTCTGGCTCATGCCCACTCCGTGGCCAAAGCCTCCTCCATATATATGGAAGGAAATGCTTCCATCCTCCCCTGTCCCCTTCTCAATGGCGATAAAGGCGCTGGGAAGGGTGGCGTTGCCGGTCATGGTCCCTCCGTCCTTCTTGGTGATAACCAGGGACGGATTTCCCAGTGCGGAGCGTATGGCGGACTGTCCTTTGATCGTGACGGTTCCATCTGTGCCTGTGACGGTAAGCTCGCCGGCTATGCCCCCCGGTCCCCGGTCTGTTATGGTCATATCCTGTATCTGGCCCACTCCGCTTATCTGGGCGGAAGCTGTGTCGGCTGGAAGGTCTGTCTGCCAGCGGAACATGGGATAGGAGGTGTCATAGGCAATCACATCCTCCCTCTTGATATAGGATTCAAAGCCATCGTTATCTTCCTTTCCCAGGCTCTTTCCTCCCTCTTTTACCTCCACGGCCCTCAGATAGGGATATTTTCCGCTGTCAGTCCTCCAAACGCCGGCATCCGCCGTACGACCGCAGGAGGTGGAGAAATAAAACGCCTCAATGGGTTTATCCTCGTAGAACAGCATCTTTCCGTAAGTCTCCTTTACGGCCTGGGTGGACTTATCATCGGCAGAGGTATTATTATAGACCTGGAAATTCGTGCTGTCATCCACATGGGCGCCATACTGGCTGTAGGTATTGCCCTGGATCTGCCGGTAGGCATAGGTCCTGGCGCACACGGCCTGGGCCTTTAGCGCCTCCTTCTCATAAGATGGGGGCATCTCGCTGGGAACCACCTTTGTCAGATAATCCTCCAGGTACAGATCATTGACCAGCACCAGCCCCTCCGGCATTCCCTTGATTTCCAGACTCCCGCTGTAAACCGGCGTGCCCTGGCTCCGCTCAATGGAACGTATGGTGATTGCCTCCGGTTCGTCCGGCGTGATGATCATGCGTCCATACTCCAGATAGGGGCTGTCAGGGCCAACCGTAAGCTGCACACCTGCCTCCAGGCGCTCTCCCACCATCTTTCCCTTGGCATTCTCATATTCCAAATCAGCGCCGCTTCCCAGCACCAGGTCCGCGGAGGCATGGAACACGCTCTTAAAGCCCGTGTCCATCAAAAGGACGCGGATGGTCTTGGCGTCAAATTCCCGCTCCAGCAGGGCTGCGCACAGTTTTCCCTCTGCCGCCACAAATTCCTGAAGGTTATAGCCCACCAGTATGTCCGACGCCTTCAGCACCTTAAAATCCCCGTATACCTTATATACATGGAAATTGGGAGCCAGGGGAATCTCCCCGTATCCCTCTATCTCGATGGCATTCTCTGTTACGGACAGCACCTTGCCGCTTAACCGGTCACGTTTCATAGTGATTTTGACCAGCTTGCCGTCCTCCATGTGCAGGTCAGCCAGGTTCCCGGCCATTGCCTCCTCCCCGCCAAGCTTGGCGCTCACCGGGAACTCCCGGTAGGCCGTACCCAGATACGCCTTGAAGTGCCTGCCGTCGCTTTCAGGCAGCCAGACATTCTCATAGACCACATTCCTGGACACAAGGCTGGATGTTATCATCTCCCCGCCCCTGGCCAGAAACCGTATCTCACAGTCCAGGAAGGCGTCCAGGGCAAGTCCCTGAAACCCGAAGTTGCCAGCTGTGGTATAGGCAGTCCAGCTCTCGGCCTGGTCAAGATTGGACGGGGTGCCGTAGAGCACGGCCTCCATCTCCTCCACCTTCCCCTCCGGGTCCGTCTCCTTCAATATGGAATCGTACAGTTTCCACCAGTCCTCCTCCGGAAAGGCCTGGTCTCTGTTGTTTCTGGTGGAACCGGCCTGAAGCTTCAGCTTGCCGGACACCTGGCCGGCCATGTACGAAGCCTCCGCGTATGTAAGGTATCCCTGGGCAGAAGCCAGGGAAGCAGGCGTAAGCTCCGGGTCCAGATAACCTTCATCATAGAGATAATCCATATATTTGACAAACCAGTTGTCCTTTTCCTTTGCAGAAAAATGGGAGGTTCCCCGTTCCTCTGCCCTCTTTTCACACTCTTCCTTGTCCACAAGGGCCAGAGCCATGGCCTTCATTGCCTGGGCCCTTATGATTCCATCCCTGGGCGGCTCCATCTTTACGATTATCACCATAAGTGTGACCACCACCAGTATCACGCCGCTGACCCATGCTATCATCCTGTTTTTCATATTCGGTCCAACTCCTGTAAACGAAGTAAAGCAGCGGGGTAACCGCTGCTTTTATCATGTGTAACCCCAGAATGCCGTCTCTTACTTATTGACGCCTAGCAATGCTAGATGGGCAACCTCACTTAAACATCTGCCTTCCACTCGACGGAGACCTGACATCCACTTAAAAATATTGGAATTCCTTTTGTCTAATGTAGGTTCAAAATTGGTAAGAGTATCGAACACCCCAGGAAATTACAATTCCACTTCTTTTATCTAGTATTATTATACCCCAAACACTTGGGTTTTTCAAGTTGATTTTTCTGAACATTTATGGAATTTTTTCCTCAATGGTCCTTCTTTCCACACCTGCCTCAGAAACCCTTGCAAATATAAGGGGCTCCGGTTCAGTTTTCTGTTTTCCCAGGGTGCAGGAGGCCAGGAATTTTTCCTCTGCCGGTCCAAACAGGTCCTCACGGGAGGCGTAAAGGACTGCCATGGTCTCTCCTGCTTCCACACGGTCCCCGTACTTTTTTTGCAGAAGGATGCCCGCGCTGTAATCAATGGCATCCTCCTTCTTATTCCTGCCGGCTCCCAGCATCACGGATGCCACCCCGATTCCCTCTGTATCCATATGGGTGATGCAGCCTGCCTCAGGGGCCTTCACCTCCCGGCTCAGGGGCGCCCTGGCAAAAAGCTCCGGATGTTCCACGTAGCGGCCATCCCCGCCCTGACTCTCCACCATGGATGTAAGGCACTTAAGGGCGCTTCCGTCCTCCATAGCGCCTTTGGCAAGCCTCCTGCACTGCTCCATATCTCCCTTTCCTGCCATGTGAAGCATGTTTGCAGCCAGTTCCAGGGATACGCAGGTCAAATCCTCCGGACCGCGGCCCTTCAGTGTCTCAATGGCTTCAACCATCTCCAGGGAATTGCCGATGGCATGGCCCAGGGGCACGTCCATATTGGTTATGAGGGCGCAGCAGCGCCGTCCGGCCAGGGTTCCGATGGAAACCATCTCCTTGGCCAGACAGATGGAATCCTCCAGGGATTTCATGAAGGCGCCGCTTCCCGTCTTTACATCCAGGACAATGCAGTCGCTGCCGGCCGCCAGTTTTTTGCTCATGATGGACGATGCGATAAGGGGAATGCTGTCCACGGTGGCCGTCACATCCCGCAGGGCGTACAGCTTTTTATCCGCCGGCACCATGTTTCCCGACTGGCCGATAAGGGCCAGGCCGTTTTCATTGACAATACGGAAAAATTCTTCCCTTGGTATGGCTGTCTTAAATCCGGGAATGCTCTCCAGCTTATCCACGGTTCCTCCGGTGTGTCCCAGGCCCCATCCGCTCATCTTGGCCACCTTGACGCCGCAGGCAGCCACGATGGGGCCTGTCACCAGGGTCGTCTTATCCCCCACGCCGCCGGTGCTGTGTTTATCCGCCTTGATTCCCTCAATGGGCGACAAATCCACCATGTCCCCAGAATGGGCCATCTCCAGTGTCAGATCAGTTATCTCCCGGTCATCCATGCCCTTAAAATAAATGGCCATCAGCATGGCTGACATCTGATAGTCGGGAATGTCTCCTGCCACGAATCCGCGCACCATATAGGCAATCTCCTCCGGGGAAAGGGAACCGCCCCGCTTCTTCTGTTCTATCAGGTCATACATTCTCATGTCGCGCACCTCCCAAATGGTCCGGTCCAAAGCTCTCCGGGAGCAGCTGACCCAGGGTATATTCCCTGTATTCCTCCGCGCTTTTTGCCAGGATAATGCAAAATGAATCCGGATGACAGAACTCACGCATGACCTGCCGGCACACCCCGCAGGGCGGACAGTAATCCCCGGCCTTTCCATCAGGCCCCCCGCATATGACAATGGCCTCAAACTCCCGCTCACCCTCACTCACTGCCTTCGCAAAGGCGCACCGCTCCACACAGATACCGGGACTGTAGGCTGCGTTCTCTATGTTGTTGCCTGTGTACACCTTCCCGTCCCTGCAAAGCAGGGCTGCCGACACATGAAAATGGGAATACGGCGCATAGGATCGCCCCAGACCGTTAAGGGCTGTCTGTATCAATGCTTTTCTATCCAAGTTACCCCTCCTTCCGCCCGGACCAGCCGGATCCCCGGACGCTGCCGGCGGTCCGGTCCCTGGCCGGATGTTCTCCTTCTATTATAATATAAGCCCACTGCTTAAACAAGGGAAACAAACTGCCCCTCCACATAGCTTCGCAAATCCTCCGGCGACAGGGTGACCTGTACGCCTCTCTGTCCCGCGCTGACCGTGATAGTGTCGTAAAGCTGGGCCATTTCTTCTATATAAGTGGGGAAGCGCTTCTTCATGCCCACGGGAGAACACCCGCCGCGTATGTAGCCGGTGATTCCCAACATGTCCTTTACATGAATCATCTCCACCTTCTTCTCCCCCGCGGCCCTGGCAGCCTTCTTAAGGTCTAGCTCCTCATCCACGGGAATACAGCACACCAGATATCCCTTTTTTTCTCCCTTCAGCACCAGGGTCTTATACATCCGGTCGTGGTCCACCCCCATAAGGTCTGCGGCGTGGCTGCCGGAAAGGTCGTTTTCATCCACCTCATATGTCCCTGTTTCATACATTATATGAGCCGCGTCCAGCAGACGCATCACATTTGTCCTGACCATATCAAACACTCCTCTTCACCGGCCCGCCTTTTCCCTGGGGGCCATGTTTCAGGAATATCATACTCTTTTTTCCGCAGCCCGTCAATCCATCCCGGACAGGCCGGGAAACGCCAAAAAGGCCCTCAAAAGAAAGTGGCATGGAGTATTCACAAAATAATAGTATACGGTTATAATGGGAAATAAATACGCAAAGAACAGGAAAGGAAATCTCATATATGGAAAAGAATGATATCATCATCATACACGGAACCGATTATAAGAACATGGCCAAGAAGGTCCTGGAACAGGCGGGCGTGGCTGCAGACATTGGCGATACAAATAAAAAGGTGGCCTTAAAGCCCAATCTGGTGACCGCCAAGGCGCCCTCCAGCGGAGCCACCACCCACGGCGAACTGCTGGCCGGCGTCATAGAATACCTCCAGGAACACGGCTTTCAAGACATCACCATCATGGAGGGCTCCTGGGTGGGAGACCACACCGGGGACGCCTTCCAGGCCGCAGGATACCATCAGGTGTGCAGCCGGTACGGCGTACCCTTTGTGGATCTGCAGCGGGATACCTGGAAGGAATACGATGCGGGAGGCATGAAAATCAAGCTTTGCAACAAGGCAGCTGCCGTGGACTACATGATAAACATGCCGGTGCTTAAGGGACACTGCCAGACCACCGTGACCTGCGCCCTGAAAAACAACAAGGGCGTGATTCCCAACTCGGAAAAGCGCCGCTTCCACACCCTGGGGCTCCACAAGCCCATTGCCCACCTGAACACCATTGCCCGCAACGATTTTATCCTGGTAGATAATATCTGCGGTGATTTGGATTTTGAGGAGGGAGGCAATCCCGTGGTCATGAACCGTGTGCTGGGCTTTAAGGATCCGGTGCTCTGCGACGCCTTTGTATGCGACTGCATGGGCTACTCCGTGGACGATGTGCCCTACATAACCATGGCCCGGAAGCTGGGGGTGGGTAGCACGGACACAGCCCATGCCAACATGATTTATCTGAACAGGGCAGCAGAGGCCGACGGCCAGTTCCGCATGACCAGGCGTGTACAGCGCCTGGCCGCCTACACGGCCCCGGAGGACGCGTGCAGCGCCTGCTATGGTTCCCTGATATATGCCCTGGACCGCCTGAACGACATGGGATATCTGAGAAAGGGCCTGCCTCCTGTGTGCATCGGCCAGGGCTACAAGGGCCAGGAGGGCGCCATCGGCGTGGGCCAATGCACCTCCTGCTTTGCCAAAACCCTGGGCGGCTGCCCGCCTAAAGCGGCGGATATTGTGGAGTTTTTAAGCAATCAGTGGAACTAAGACGGCAAACCGGCTCCCTTAAAGCCCCCGCTGCCTGAGCCAGGCCATGATGTGGGCCCCGTATGCCTTTTCCTTCTTAAGAAGGGTAAAATGGTCCGCGCCCTTGACAAACACCACCTTTGCATCGGGAATCTGTTCCCCCATCCACAGGGAGTGGCGGGGGCGGATCATATCCCTGCGGCCCGTAAGAATCAGGACCGGCGCCTGGATGGAGGACAGCTTCTCCTTGTCCAGTCTGGGCCATCTGGTCATAAGGCCCAGCAGCTGGCGGCTTTTAACCGCCTTATCCCTGACGCCCCGTGGCAGCGGTATCTTCTCCAGACCGCGCCACAGGGCGTATTTTATTTTTACCTCCATAAACGAGGCAGTGCTCATGCCTTTTGGCAGGGCATTTCCGCTGACTGCCACCACGGCGGACACACGTCCCGGATAACAGCTGGCTGTCTCCAGGGCCACGTTTGCCCCGTCGCTGAATCCCAGTATCACCGCCCTGGGCACATGGAGGAATTCCATGACCTGGACCACATCCGCCGCCATATCCGGGATGGTCAGCTCTCCCCTGGCAGCCTCTCCCTTCATAAGAGAGGAGCCATGGCCTCTGCTGTCCATGAGAATCACCCTGTAATGCCGGCTCATAAGCTCTGACAGCCTGGCAAATATCTCATGGCTCTCACCATTGCCGTGAAGCATGATGAGAGGCATCCCCTGGCCCATTTCCTTGTAATAAAGGGAGGCAAAACAGTTGTCCACATATCCTTCCTTCATCGTCTCATCCTCCTTCCTGTTGACCTTCATCATATCACACCTCCTGTAAAATGTAAATACAGGCACAGCCCGGCAGATAGAAGTCCTGCCGGGCTGTGGTATACGGGCCTGTAAGTCCCGCTTTTATCTTCTGTTGGTATTGGCTTTTTCCACGTGAATATTCTTTCCCTTAATCTTGGCATGGGTCATGGCCTTCAGCACATCGTCGGCATAGCGTCCCGGCACATCCACAAAGGTGTATCCGTCATACATGTCAATGCTTCCCACCATGCGTCCCGGAATTCCTGATTCTCCGGCAACTGCTCCTAGAATGTCTCCTGGGGTGATTCTCTGGGCCTTGCCGATGTTGATGAACAGTCTTGACATCTTCTCGTCACCTTCGCCCAGCACGTAATCCACGGCAGCGCGGTCCGTTGCTCCCTTGCGGCGGTTTCCGTAGGCACTGCGCTCACGGCCCCTGCTGCCGCGGCTGCCTCCCCGTCCAAAGCTGTCCAGCTCGTCGAGGGAACGGGCTGTCTCAAAGCTGTCGATGATGTCCTCGCTCTCATCTCCCATGCTCATCTTGAGAAGGGCAGCAGCCAGATCCATGGAGGTATAATCCTCCTCCATAAGCTTCTTCTCAATGATGTTCACCATCTTGGTCAGATCCGTGTCATTCAACACTTCCTGCACCTGGTCCAGAATCTTCTCCACCTTGATTTCCGTGATATCATTTAAAGACGGAATGGCCTGGGGAATGATTTTCGTCTTGCAGTAGCGCTGGATGTCCCTGAGCTTATAGACCTCCTTGCCCATAACAAGGCTGAATGCCTTTCCTTCCCTTCCCGCCCTGCCGGTACGGCCGATGCGGTGTACGTAGTACTCGTCGTCCTGGGGAATGTCATAGTTGAATACAGCTTCCACATCCCCTACGTCTATGCCCCTGGCAGCCACATCCGTGGCCACCAGAATGTCGGTGCGGCCATTACGGAAGCTGTCCATGACACGGTCACGCTGGACCTGCTTTAAATCTCCGTGAAGGCCTTCCGCGAAATAGCCTCTTCCCTGGAGCTCCTGCACCAGATCATCCACCTGGCGCTTTGTATTGCAGAACACAATGGAAAGCTTCGGCGCATACATATCCAGCAGACGGCTCATAACCTCCACCTTGTTCTTGGGCTTAACCTCATAATAATACTGGGTCACCTTAGGAACGGTCAGTTCCTTTTTAATCACACGGACCGTCACCGGATCCTTCTGGAACTTCCTGGCAATATCCGCAATGGCCTGGGGCATGGTGGCTGAGAACATCAGTGTCTGCCGCTCCTCAGGCAGCTGGCTTAAGATAGTCTCCATATCCTCCAGAAATCCCATGTTCAGCATCTCATCCGCTTCATCCAGCACAACAGTGAGAACATGGTCCACCTTTACGGTTTTTCTTCTCATATGGTCCATGACACGGCCCGGTGTTCCCACGATAACCTGTGTTCCGTCCTTTAAGGAACGGATCTGCTTTACGATATCCTGGCCGCCGTATATAGGCAGCACCTTCACACCGTGCATGAACTTTGCAAAACGGCGCATCTCCTCCGCCACCTGGATGGCCAGCTCCCTGGTAGGAAGCAGCACGATGGCCTGAAGCTTCTTCACCTTCGGGTCCACCTTCTGAAGAAGAGGCAGACCGAAGGCGGCTGTCTTGCCTGTTCCGGTCTGTGCCTGGCCGATCATATCCCGGCCTTCCATGGCTACCGGAATGGCCTGAGCCTGAATCGGTGATGCCTCTTCAAATCCCATCTCTGTGATGGCGCGGATAATCCGCTCGTCTAATTGTAACTCGTCAAACTTAACTGTCTCCATATAAAGTTAATATCCTTTCTTCCTCTGCCGTCCCATATAAAAGAGCCTCCGGCAGGCCGCCTTGTGCATATCCCCTGACTCCGCTGCCACGCATCCGTCTGCCTGTTTCCAGGACATTCCCCCGGACTCTTAAGCAGGCCTTCAAAGCCCCCGGCCACATACCCACCGTCTACGCATACGTCATACCATGCACCGCAATTTATTAGTTTCTTCGTGAAACGAAGTCCTCCACGCGAACAAAAAAACGAGAGGTAAACAGGCACGTCTCGGGCCTTTCATCCTCTCGCTTCGTACGGTTATTAACTATAACAGATATAAAAGTTAGTGTCAATGGAGGGTCTATAGATTTTTATTCCAATTTCAGGGCCGGTTCCCGTGAAAATGCCTAAACCCTGACCTTCACCACAATCTTGCGCACCTTGCAGGGCGCGCCCGCAATGCATCTTGGCTTGTGGGCGTCCTCAGGGGCCACCACGGCGCAGTCCCCCGCCTTCAGGAGAATGGTCCCGCCCTGCTCAGGTTCCTTAAAAAACACGATATCGTCCGCCTCATTGTAGGGAGCATCCTCCAAAAGCCCTGCGCGCCTGACGTAGCCGAACTGCTCCTGGCCTTCCACCACATACTGTATATCGAAATACCGGTTGTGGGACTCATACTTGCAGGTATCCGCGGGCATGGTGGTATATTCCTGCACCGAGGCAAACACCTCGTCCCCGTCAATGTCAGCGCGGCCCAGGGGCAGCGCCTTTAAATCCGTTGTTCTTAAGAACTCATAGCCTTTTTTGAATTTTTCTTCCAGGTAATCATATTTCTGGATTAAATCAATACTTGTGGTCAGCATGTCAACCTTCCTTTCCTTTACCGTCTCCGGCAAATGCCGCGATCTCTTCATAGAGGGCCGTGGCCGCCTCTTTGTCATAGCCGTACATCAGCAGCACATCCAGGACATATGGCGTATAGGGGATTCCTGTCAGGCGGCGGGCAAACTCCATGCCCCCAATCTCTCCCAGGCATATCATACGGGATCGGTTGGAAAAGGGTTTTCTCCACAGCTCCACCTTTTCTGTCCGGGTATAGATGGTATCCCTTTTCCTGTACTCTGTCACGTGGAACAGCTCATGGGCCAGCAGCACATCCGCCACCGCCTGTCTGCCCAGAAGCCCCTCCAGCTTTTCGCTCTGAATCAGCTCCTGCGCCCGCCCGGCGCTGTCCACGAAAATAGTGATGGCGTCCGGTTCCCTGTATTGGGCGAAAATCACATGGCCTCCGCCCACCGGCACCTGGGGCGTGGATACCTTAAGGCCCATCCCGGCGGCAATATTCCAGACATTTGTCCCCTTTAACAGCAGCTCCGCCTCATTCCGCCCGCACGCAGCTGCCCTGGAGCCGTATGCCAGCTTCTGTTCCCTGGAAAACTTTCCTTCCAGAGGATCCCTGGACCAGGCGTAGAGGTGCCAGACTGAATCATCCAGGGACAGAAGGTGCTCCATCATGGAATACAGGGACCGTTCCCTTGTGGGAGCCGCCATCTGCTCCATCATGGCCCTCTGCTCTCCTGCCATTTCCCTGCTGTTTCCCAAAAAAGCCTGCAGCAGCTTTCTTTTGTCCTCTCGCTTCACCCCAATTCCTCCTCGCCTGTCCTCTTCTATTCTACAACTGATTCTTCGCTCCGACAATCACAATATCTTCCGACGGGTCCACCATCTGCATTTCCACATCCATCAGCATGAGAATCTGCTCCAGCTCGCCTGTGCCGTTAAAGTCCATGACTCTGGCTCCCACGCACAGATAGTAGTCGGGGCGCAAAATGGCATCCGCCTTGAAAATGGCCATTTCCTCCCACATCCTGGAAACAATGCTGCGGTAGGAGGACGCCTTGGCCAGGACCACCTCCCCGTCCGTCCTCTGTACCTTGATAAATCCCTTCTTATCCAGTATACGAAGGGGCCTGCGTCCCCTGCTGTCCATATTATAAACATAGAAGTTAGGCGTCTGGCCCACCAGGTTCAGCTCTCCCGGCTTTGCCCTTAAATCCTCCGCCGCCAGGTTCCTGGCCTCCTCCTCGGTACACTCCTTAAGAAGGTCCGTTGTCTTGACCTCCGTGGAGCCCAGGGCAATGGCAGTGAGTTTGGAGGTCTGGGGGTCTATCTCAATGTGGACCTCCACGGAACCGGGCGCGGCGCCGCTCTCCACCGCCTTGTCCACAGCCTCCCGCTTAATGCTCCTGATATCCTCAGGCGTAGGACTGGGAACCACCCGCTCCACCACATCCCGGACCATGGCCAGGGCCATGCCGATGGAGGAAATGACCTCTGCATTCTCAGGCACGCTGTACTTAATATTCATCTTATTGGCGCAGAACCCAATGAGGGATGTGGCGCCGCCGCCCATGCCCACAAGGGATATCTGGTCGTGCTCCAGGCGGTACTTGTCAGCCAGCTCTGTGATAATGGGCTCGATCTTCTCGTAGGCCCTGGTGAGAATCTGGGCAGCCACATCCTCCACCGTGGTGTGCAGGTAATCGGCAATGGGCTGCATGGCCTTCCTGGCCGCGTTCACATTTCCGTAGGAAAAATCCTTCGGGGTCACCAGGCCCAGCACATTGGCCGCGCAGCTGTTGGTGATGGTGATGCGCTTGCCGCTCTTTAATCGGATGGCCACGTAATCCTCCGGGTCCCCCTCCTTCGGGGAGAAGAACTCCAGCTGCGGATCCACGATTTCATCCTCATCCGTAAATACGGCGTAATCCAGCCCCGCAATGTGGGCGGAACGCGGTCCCACATCGTGGACGCCGCTCTTGTTCACCCGGATCATGCTTCCGCCTGCAACACCCAGCACCCGCACATCCAGGGAACTGATATATGTCCTGTGCCCGCCCACCACAGAGTAATCAATGGCAGGGCGTCCGTTCTTAATAACGCCGATATTGGTGGTGGTGCCTCCCACCTCAAAATACACGCCGTTGGAGGCCCTTAAGTACATGAGGGAGCCCATGACGCTGGCTGCCGGGCCGGAAAGCATGGTCAGCACCGGCCGCTTCTTCATCTCGTTGATATCCATGACGCCGCCGTCTCCGCGCATAATCATGAGAGGCACATCCACGCCGGCCTTCCTGACACTCTCCTCCGTGGAATTGGCCGTGTTCAGCATCTTTGGCAGGATGCTGGCGTTGATGGCCGCTGTCCTGGTCCGTCTGGTCAGGCCGTAGAGCTTGGTGATGTCCGAGGCAACGGTTGTCTCCATGCCCATCTCATCGTGGGCAATCTCAAACACAAACTGTTCCCCGGCAATATCGTCCACCCCGTAAGCATCTGACGCCACCAGCACCTGGGCGCCCTCTGCTTTCAGCTCCTTTACCGCCTTCCTGACCGTATCCTCGTCCTCCTCACTGTCGCTCAGATAGCGGTTCTTTATACGGATGCTTCTGCCGGATCCCAGGTCGATATCCTTAAGGCAGGTCTGGTGCTTTGCCAGGAAGCCTTCCATTCCCCCGGGGCCCATGCCCAGCACGCCCACGCAGGCCACATCCCCCTCTATCAGGGCATTGGTGGCCTGGGTGGTGCTGTGGGCCATGAAAATAACATCCTCAGGTGCAATATCATTTTCCCTCAGGCAGTTCTGGAACGCCTTCACCACGCCGGCCGCCACGCCGTATCTGTCATCGTGTGTGGTCTTGACAGAAGATTTTCCTATGATTTCATGTGTGGCGTTGTCAATCGCAACCGCCTTTGTATGGGTTCCTCCAACGTCGATTCCCATTCTCACCAGTCTGTTTCCCATGTTTCTCCTCCTCCCGTTAACCGAACATGATAAATGTAATAACCTGCAGGATGCAGCAGATAATCCAGCCGCAAACCACGCTCATCTTTAAGAATTCCTTGGTAGATACCTTTGCGTAGCTGATGCCCCATACAATCCATGACTGGGTAATGCAGCAGGACACGTTCATAACCGTGGTGGCGGCAATCATCAGGGGAGCCAGGAAGGCCACCTCAAAGCCGACCCCCTTTAAGATGCCCAGGGTGGCCGCGCCGCAGCCGTAAAGGGTGAAGGGACCCCTGAACATTCCAAGAGGCGCCAGCACACAGAAGATGACGGTGATAAACAAGGTGCTGTGGGGAATGATATTGCCCAGCAGCGCATTGAAATAGGGAATGCACAGTTCCGCCGCCTTGTTGAACATGGGAACCACCAGCAGGAACCCCACCAGGGGAGCCGTGTCCACCACGCCGTCAAAGAAATCCTTGTTAAAGGTCCTGCAGGCGGCCCGGAAGCTTTTCAGTTTTCCGCATACAAACAGCGCATAGAAGCCGCCGATCAGAAAGCCTATGATAATGGGAACCTTAAATACAATCAGAAGGAACACAGGGATAAAGGGTGTCAGCAGGGACGGTGTGGGGGGCAAAATCCAGTTTACGCCGGACCGGCCTTCTGGCTGCCCAGGAGTGAACCGATTTCTTTCTCATGCAGAACAGGATCAGGATGATGGTAAATACCAGCTGTACTGCCAGCGCAATGCCGCCCCATTTCACATACTGCTCATAGGGGTACAGAACCTTGCCGTCCCCATCCAGGAAGAACGCGGTGTACTGCCCGAAGAGCACCGGATTCAAAAACATGCCCGCGCCGATGCTCAGCATGAAGGATACAACGGACAGCACCTTGGGAATTCCCAGTGACATGAAGATAGGAAGGATGATAACGCCGATGGCCACCACTGCCCCCGCCCCAAACAGGGAGGAAAAGATGGCAGCCGTAACAATGCATAAGAGAATGCAGGTGATGGCTGGCTTGTCGCCGCCCAGCTCCGTGGTCTTGCGGATAAGAGTGGCCGCGATGCCTGTTTCCAGCAGCACCCGCCCGAACCATGCGCCAAACACCACATTTACCAGAACTGAGCCCCATCCCTCCGGGCCGCTCTGGAACACCTTGGAAAATGCCTGTATCCATGTGATCCGGATACTGTCCCCATTTGCCGCGATAAAATCAGGATTGGAGGCCAGAAGGTTGCCTGTCATGGGAAGGATGGTCCAGAGAATGACCATAACCAGCATTCCCATCATCAGGTTTCCGCCCCTGGCCGCGTAGACGGCCAGGCCAAAGAACGATGCTAAAATCAGTATACCGATGATATATTCCATGAGTTAAATCTCCCCTCTATCTTGCTCTTTAACGTTGCGCTCTAGCGCTCAAGGCTATTAAGCGTTTCCCATACCTCGTCAATGACCGGGATTCCGTCCCTTGTATTGTTTTCCCTGGTGATGAGTTCCAGCTCTCCCGGATAATACACCTCCCCGCCCTCACTGATTGGCTCTGAGGACTTGATGTCTGCCAGTATTTCATCCACGATGGAGTCCGTTTCCTCCGGGGTGTTGAATCTTGAGGGGTCAATGGCTATCATAATTTGGCTCAGTCCCACCTCGTCTCCAAAGGTGCCAATCCTGCTCACGGAATTGCCGTTTGTCAGAACAGTTGCTATCAGGTCCAGGGCGATGGAGATGCCGCTGCCCTTCCAGTAGCCCATGGGAAGCACCCTCCATGTCTTCTCAATCTCAGCAGGGTCTGTGGTCAGGTTGCCCTTTGTATCATATCCGCCGGGAACCGGAAGCTGCTGCCCCTTCAGCTTTGCCTCCTCAATCTTTCCGTAAGAGAACTGGGATACGGCGCAGTCAATCACGGCGTGCTTCCCGTTGCTTCTGGGAATGGACATGATAAATGGATTGTTTCCTATCTTCCTGTCCTTTCCGCCCCAGGCCGGCATGTTGGGCATGGTGTTGGACCAGCAGATACCGATGCACCCCTTGTCCGCTGCCTGCCAGCCGTAGCTGCCGCCGCGCATCCAGTGGTTATTATTACCCAGGGCCACCACGCCCACGCCGTACTCCTTTGCCAGTTCCACAGCCCGGTCCATGGCCAGCTTTGCATTGAGGGGGCCGAAGCCTCTGTGGCCGTTCCACTGCTCAATGGCTCCCATGGAGGATTCACAGGATGCAATGGCTCCGGAATCAATCTCTCCCTTATCCAGATATTCCACCACCCTGGGGAAGCGGTTCACACCGTGGGAATATACGCCGTCCAGGCTGTTGTTGGCAAATACGGTGGCCGCGTCCTCTGCATGCTTTCCTAAAAAACCTCTGCTCTCCAAAATCCCCTGAAACTTCTTTAACAAATCCTCATACTGTACTCTCATGGCTCTCTCCTTTTATATGAGCTTTCTCTTTTCGAGAAAGCGCTTTCTCATGACACCATTATAACATGTATCAGATTTGTGTCAATATCCAAGTGAGTATCCCCTTTATTTTCATGCAAAACGCACTATTTTTCTATCTGTTTTTTGTGCATTATAATTGTACTTTTTGCATATTGTAAAAGCGTTTTCTCATTTTTGGGAAATAAAAAGGAGCTGGTGCAAAAACAGTTCTGTTTTTACCAGCTCTAAATTTAAAAAAGCGCTTTTCTATCAGGCTTATCCAATCTTTCAAAATGACGCGGACCCCCGCACCACCAGCTCCGGCTGGATGGCCACGCTTGTGGCTGACTCCTTTCCTTCCATCCTGTCCCTGAGAAGGGAGGCGCACATTCCGCCCAAAAGCTCCGGCTTGTTGTCCAGGGTGGCCAGCTCAGGTTCGCATATTCTGGAATCCGGTGAATTATTACAGCCGGTAATGGCTATATCCTCCGGCACCCGGTATCCCCTTTCCTTAAATTCCTTCATGAGGCCGATGGCTGTGATGTCCTCACCGCATATCACCCCGTTGACCGGCATTCCGGTGGAGAGAATCTTTCCGGCGGCATCCCTTCCGCCCTCCAGGCTGCTTTCGTCCACAATCACCACCCGGTCATTTCCGTCAGGCACATCCCTCAGCTTCATGGCCTCCAAAAAGCCCTGCCGCTTTGCCCTGCCGCTGTCCGTGGCAATGTCAAAGACATAGAACAAATCCATGCGCCCATGGTCAAACATATAATCCGAAGCCATGCGGATTGCCTTTGTATCATCCACCAGAACCGAATAAAAATTGGGCAGCTTCACCTGTCCGTTGGCAATGACTACAGGCGTATCCTTTATCTTGGCAGTGATCTCAGGATATTTTATCAGTTCATTGAACACAGAGCCAATGAGCACGATTCCGTCCGTCTGCTTCTCTGACAGTATCTCAAAATACCGGTCGCACTCCTGTATGGAACCGCCTGTATTGCACACGGAAACATTGTATCCCAGATTGCTGAACTCCTGTTCAATCACATATATCATCCTCGCATAATGCGTCACCCGCACATCCACTGTCAGGATGGCAATATTCTTCATGGTCTTGGAAACCATGCCCCTGGCTATGGCGCTGGGCTTATAGTCATACTTTTTAAGAACCGCCTCCACCCTGTCCCTTATCTTGGGATTCACATTTCCCTTATTGTTGAGCACCCGTGAAACCGTGGAAATGGAAGTCCCTGCCTCGGCTGCAATATCATAAATATTCATCCCTTCACCCCTTTTATGGATTAATGCTTCTGCGCTTTCACTCCTTGTTCTGCTTCATATTTTTTGTGAAAGCCCTTTCTCTCTATTGTAATGGACTTTCACAGATTTTGCAAGATAAATGTCCTGGGTTTCCAACCCGCTCGGTTTCCGGCCGGTGCGGTTTCCAGCCGGCTTTGAATGCGATATGAAATTGGATATGAATGGGATGTATGAACGGGATGTAATACGAAAAAACAGCAGCCGGCCGCGTCCCTCCCATACAGGATTGCGCGTTCGGCTGCTGTTTCTCAAGGCCCATAGGGCCAGTCCCAAAACTGTAAATTATGATTTCTAAAACTGCACAACGTCCTTTATCTCTTCTGCCCGTTCCACATGTTCTGCATAGAGGACAGGACCTTCACCGTGATAATCCTTCTGGTATTCAATGCCTATCTTTGCCCGGACCTTTACCCACTGTTTTGTCTTGTACTCCTCCGCTCCGGGCCATTTGCACATGAAGCCCAGAAACGTCATATCCGCCTCGCAGCATGTCATGACCATACGGCCAGGCACAAACTGGCCCTTGGGGAACTTGGGAGACTTAAGAACCATGGCGGTGAATTCCACCACCTTGTCCTTATAGCGCTCGGGCTGGTCCATGCAGTCAATATACCAAATACCGTAGTCCTCAGGCTTAATTTCAATCACATCCGCGCCAAGATCATAGGGAAGGTCCTCTTCCAGGGTAGCCTGTTCAATTTCCCCCTCCTTGTCCTCCAGGACAATCTCGCTTTCCCGGCTCATGGCACGTATGGTCCTGCGGTACGCGGTCAGCTTGTCGTCCGGAATTCCGGCGCACAGGTTCATGATACCCAGCTCCGACCCCCGACGCATGGCCCCCAGAAG